>CAZZPR010000022.1:0-35925 GCA_964655655.1 uncultured Desulfobacteraceae bacterium
CTGTATTCCGCGCTGTTGGTATGCGCAATACCCTCCCACCATGGAGGAACCGCTGCATAGATCTGCCTGGGATAGAACATGGACCCGTCTTTTCTTAAACGAGTAATGTATTTGGGAAGCACCTCCGGCGTTATGGATTTGCCCTGGCTCATGATGCATGCATGTTCTATGATGTGCTTGAGTTCTCGAACGTTGCCCGGATAGCTGTAACGGAGAAGAATATTTTTTGCATCGCGGGAAATCCCCTCAACCTCGGGTATCCTTTTTTCATCCCTGCACGTTTCCTTTAGGAAATAATCGATAAAAAGGGGAATATCCAGGGGGCGTTCTCTGAGAGCCGGCATTTTAATGCCTATAACGTTCAGCCGATAAAAAAGGTCTTGCCTGAAGGCACCTTCTGCTGCCATCTCCTCCAAATTTCGATTGGAAGAAGAAATAACGCGCACGTCCACAATCACGGGCTTAGATGCCCCAAGGGGATAGAAGGCCCCTTCATCAAAGACCTGAAGAAGTTTTGCCTGAAGTTTCGGAGGAAGTTCCCCGATTTCGTCGAGGAAAATCGTACCTCCTTCAGCCATCTGAAATCTGCCCGGCTTATCGGACTTGGCATCGGTGAAAGCCCCCTGATTATAACCAAATAATTCAGATTCGAGCAATTCTTCCGGTACCGCCGCACAATTTACCTTTATGAAATTCGCCTCTCTTCGCATGCTCCCAAGATGAATACACTTGGCCAAGACATCCTTTCCGGTTCCGGTCTCCCCGGTAATCAGTATCTGGGCATCCGTTTTGGATGCAACGGCAAGAAATTTAATTATATCATTAATTGTGGGGTCATTCCCTATGATTTTACCAAAAGGGAATGTCTCTTGGTATTCCATCTCTTCAATCTTTTCCGCACCTCTCTCGAAAAATGTTTCTTGAAAACACTCGACTGCCCCCTTGACTTTCCCTTTTTCATCTGTAAAAACTGAAAAGGTAACATCAATTAGAATCTCTATGTTTTCCTTGGTCAGAATGGTATTTCGTACCCGGTGAGCCACATCTTTCTTTTCCATGGCCACCCTAAGCGGACAGGCATCGAAACACTGCTTGGCGCGAAAAACCTCAAAACACTTGCTGGTCAGGGCCTCGGATTTGGTAAAACCGGTAATCTTTTCTGCACAAATGTTAAACGAGACAATATTCATCTCGGTATCAACCACGAAAATGCCCATAGGTATAGTGTCGTAACATTTATTTTCTGTGTCCATGCAATTCCCTTAGGATTCAGATAATAAGAAGGGGAAAGTTGATAATATTATAATAACTTAATTTTGAGGCCCTTTCAATACCGGAAAGTACCTTAGTTTATCCTTTTGATGATATGCCCATGATCTTTGCCGCAAACGAGGACTTGAACAAAACCATTAAGGAGCTCCTGGATTCAGAAGGTAGGGCGGGCCTTGGAAAAAATTCGAATACGAAAAGGGCCATTGTTATGTCCGGATTAACCCAGATAGGGCTTCATCGATTGATGTCGATTTATCGCCTTTCGGAACTTCCCTCACCTCTTTGGGCCTCCCTTACGCCTATTTCTGAAAACTGGTCTGTTTCTCATTTGATCGATGAACTTGCCGAAGAATCCAGGGCCATGAAAAGGCGGAAAAAGGGGCAAGGGGTTACAAACATAAATAGTTGGGAGGCATAGCAACATCATTTTTGTCTGGATGCTGGTTCTGTAAGTGCAACTTTTACGAATTATTTAGGGCCTTCAAGAAGGCTCCTATGGCCGAGTTGACTGACTCCGGCTGCTCCCACATAACCATATGTCCCGCTTCCGGGATAAGCTTCAAAGCGGACCCTGAGATATTATCCCGCAAATACAGTGAATACTTGGGAGGGGTCATCTGGTCCTCCTCGCCGCAGATGATCAATGTTTTTGTTCGAATCTTACCGACATCCTGCATTATATCGAACTTGTCGCAAGCCAGGAAATCATCATAGCGCACGGCTGGTGAGGTCAATTCAAATTCGCTTTCCGCTTCACGGATCAACTCACTGCCGGTTTTCGCTGAATAGGCATACTCCGTCATATTTATACCATTTTTTGCATTTTCCAATACAAAATCGGTAACCCTCAGCCGGGCCCCCGTACCAATCAGTATGAGCCCCTCAAGCACTTTGGAATGCCTAAGCGCAAAAACCTGTGCTACAGCGCCTCCCATTGAATGTCCCGCCAAAACTATCTTATCGAACCCCGCTCTCTTTATAAACTCATAGATAAAATTACAATAGTCCTCAACGCTTTGTGCCCCGCTCCCTCCTGACCTGGCATGGCCGGGCAGATCGAAAGCAAGCTGATAATATCCAGGCATTTCCGGTTTGAGCTGATTTAGCCAAGCATAATACGATCCGCCTGCTCCGTGGACAAATAATACCGGGGTGCCGGCAGAACCCGCTTCAGCACTGGAGGCATAAAATATATTCCTTCCTCCTGCTTCAATATATTTCATATTCCACCCTCCCTTTCCAAAAAAGTTGGTCTTCCGTAAGGCCCGGTCAGGGGAATCTTGCCGGAATCATACCTTGACCCAGCCACCATAAAGCTGCACTGATTCAAGTCCAGATTGTGCAGTAGCCAACTACTGCACAATCTGGGTTAAAGTATTTGCAATCGGAAAACACTGAAAAAACCTATTTGCTTTTCTGCCGCCGAGATCTTCCTGAAAGCTGTGTCTCAAGTATCCGCCACCGCCTTGTTCAGGGCGGCTGAAAGGCTTTTCACATCGAACGGCTTATGAACAAAGGACCTTGCACCTTCATCGAGAATCCTTTGGGCCTCCTCATCCATGGCATAACCTGAAGACACTACCACTCGGACATTTGGATCTATCTCGCGCAGCTGCTTAAAACAATCATAACCCCCAAGTTCGGGCATAACGATATCAAGAATCACAGCGTCGATTTCATCGTGGTGAACCCGAAAATATTCGACAGCCTCCCGTCCGTTATTGTACGAGTTAACATTATAGCCAAGATATGTGAGGATTTCATTGGTAACATCCAGGATATAGGCCTCGTCATCTACAACAAGTATCGAGCCGGTACCGGTATGCACAAATTTTTTCCGGGTCTGCTTTTCCTCGGCCTGCTGGTCGGCAAGCGGCAGGCGTATGTGGATGCAGGTACCTTCTCCCGGCAAGCTGTCCTATTGATTCAAGCTTGCGGGATTGATAAAGTTCTTCCTCAATCCGTTCCTTTTCCTCCTGCATCGCCTTCTGCTCCGATATATCCCGCACAATGCAGACCGCCCCTATGGGTATGCCTTCTTTTCCGGTGAGGCTTGTGGCGGAAAGGCTTGCAGGGATTGTCTTGCCCTGGGGTAGCGACAGGTCGAAATCAAAACTTTTGATTCTATTGCCTTTGAGAACCTCCATAAAGAGCTTGTTGGACTCCTTGTATTCCCCGAAAATCAACCCAATTGGTTTTCCAACCAGTTCCGAATCGTTTTTGCCAAGGAGCAAGCAGGATGCACGGTTTACAGAAACTACACGCGACTCGGAATCAATGAGGAAAAAGGCATCGGACATAGTAAACAAAGGCAATCCATGAATCATCATTAGCTTCAAAGGTGTACCCCCAATACTCCTTTATGGGACCAACGCTTATCAAATCAGTGAACGACACTAAAGGAGCGATTATCAGGCATGGTCCATACAGGATCACATAGGTCAATTTTCTCCGCAACAATTTCTGTTTTTTCGCAAAGGCAAGGGCGAAGTGAACCATAAGGGACGGGGCAAGCGGCCAGGCCACGAGGAAGCGAGCCACTGCATGGCTTCTTCAGCGCTCCCAGCCTGGCGGTAGGCAAACTCAATAAAGGCCCATTCAGCAAGTACAAGGCAAAATACCGCAAACACCTTGTTTTCCGTGGCCTTCTTGTTCTGGTAGTAGACAAAAAAGGCCAGGACAAAGCAGACTATTGCGCTGGACAGAGAGATGAGGGCGTAATAATTCATTTTTTTCCAGAAGCTTTATGTTTAAAAAAAGCTTGCACACGCCACCCGCACTTTTTCGCATGCCTAAAATTGACGGACTCGTAAAAATTGAGAATCCTGGCATATTCTTAGGAAGTCAAGATCTGCCGTAATCGTCCCCGGATCTCTCGATATCGTCCTCACCGAAATAGTCACCGGTCTGAATCTCGATAAAGGTCATATTTTCTTCTCCTGCATTCATTATCCGGTGCCATGTATTTCTTGGGATGTCTACGGTCTCTCCTTCCCGGGCAGGTACTTCTCTTCCGTCGAGTGTAACCAGGGCCTTTCCCTTAATCACGTACCAGTGTTCCGATCTTCTCCGGTGCCTTTGAAGGCTCAGGCGCTGGCCGGGATAAACCACGATTCTTTTCACCTTGTGGTCGGCCTTGTCGCTCAAAACCTGATAATAGCCCCACGGACGACCGTCTTCCCGTTTTGTCTTGTCAAGCACCTGCCTGTAAACATCGATATATTGCTCCACTACGCGATCGGCACTGAAACGTTCTTCTATAATCCTCCGGCATGCCGCCCTGTTAATATCCTTTGCTCCCCCTATGGCACTTACAGCCTCCTGTTCGCCGGAAACCAGAAACCCGTTTTTTCCGTTTTCAACAAGCTCCCGCATACTGCCTTGATTAAAGGCAATCACAGGGGTGCCGCAGGCCATGGCCTCCATAGCCGGAAGTTCAAGGGGCTCGTTTGCATTTGCAGGATAAATCATGGCCAGGGCATTGCCCAGAAATATGTCCCGTTTGCCGGAATCACAGACGTCCGCATACACCACCTTTTGGTCATCTATATGTGGCTCCACATGCTTTTTAAAATAATCCCCGTCCTGGATTATCCCCCCGATAAACAATTTTTTACCAGCAGCCCTTGCTATCTGTATGGCCTCACTCGTACCCTGGCCGGGATGAATATTTCCGAAAAAAACAAGATCTTCGCCGCCCACCGGGTTAAAGGAAAATCGCGCGGGGTCCAAACCTGGGTTAATCGTAGCCATGTAATTAAGTTCCGGTGATCTATGGTCATTGGTTGTGGATATGTAAAACACCTTTCCGTTGTATTTTTTGTATACAGGCAATATCCCGGGAGACACAAGCCCGTGAATGGTAGTTACAACAGGGGTCTCCACAAGGCCTGTATAAGTCAGGGGCCGGAAACCGAAATGGTTATGAATCAGGTCGAACTGATCCGCCCCCTCGAACAACTCGGATATATGAAGGCATTCCCATGCCGCAGCGTCAATGTCCCTGTCCTCTTCAAACTCCCTTTTGTCAAAAATATGAAGTTTACCGGGTATGTTCGAATCAGCCGGTGCAAAAAGTTTGATATCTATGCCTCTTGCGGCAAGCCCTTCGGTCAATAAATAGACTAAATTCTCCCTGGAATCATAGTACAGATTAAGGGCGCCGGATATACTGGGAGATAAAATGGCAATACGCATGGCTGTCTCTTCTATTATACAATCCTTCCAAAAAGTTCATTTTATCAAGCTGCCAAGCCGGTAGACATAAATTCTATTTTTGCATAATCCATAAAAAATTTCACACTACTTTACCGGGACCCTTCAAACCCAAACATGCGAACTCAAGCATGTTATCCTTGAATCGTCCTATGAAATCCCTGGCCGTCTCGGATTTTATATGTGTTCCATCAAAGTTGCAGTGAACCGTGAGGTCATTTTTGAAGCTCGTTACCGTAAAAATAAGGTTGGGACTAGGGAAAAACGGCGCAATCACTGAATAGGATTTTGCACTTACCCTTCCGAAGTCGCCCGTGGATTCCGGTATAATTCCTATATTTGTCAGGGCATGAGCCTTTTTTGCAAGCCTTAAAATTAAAAAACCTGCGATTCTCGAGATCAATTCGGGCTGAACCCTTAGAATCAGCAGGTCCCAGATTTCCTTTAACCCGAATTCTCTCTTGGCCTTGTCAAATTTCGGCTTAAGGGCCTTTAGCGCCTTGCGGACATCAGACAAATATTCCGTACCCGCAAAAGCGGTACAAATGATGCTCATGTTCGTAAAGGTACCCTTCGGTGGACCCCACCAGGTACGCAGATCAGCCGTATAACAGGAAAAAACGTGCGAGAATCTTTCTCCCCGGTCGGAATTCCACGTATTAATCGTGGTCATCAAGGCAGACATGATTAAATCATTAAGCGTTGCACCGTGTTCCTGGAGATTTTTCTTAATGGATTTGATTTCAGTTTCCTTTATCAAAAAGGTCTCCGTTTGGGGATCTTCGGGGTAAAGGGCCTTGTTTTTTCCGGGAAAATCCCCGGTAATTACAGAGGCTGTTCTCCTTAGAAGTAAAATATACACCAGGGCAACCAATTCCTTAAAGGCGATAAACGGCACCATAAGAAACGTACGCCAGTTCAGGTGCTTCGCTATCTGCAACCAGTCGCGATCCATTGCAGGATAATTATGGGGCAGCCATTGGGGATCCCGTTCAAGCTCCCTGTATATTTCTGCAAACAGGTTAAATACCTGCTTTGCGCCTTCTCCGTCCATTACAGTGTGATGAACCTGCAAAATAAAAAAATGCTCTCCAGGTAGATCAATGGATGTAATTCTTATCAAAGGGGGTTTATCGGCATCTATAGGATTCCTTATTACTCCTTTCAGCAATCTTTTCCCCCTTTTATTATCGGATAACCTTTTCCTGGTGATAAGGGATTTCATATCACCCGGTTCCACAAATTCCCAGTATCCCCTCCACCATCCTTTTTTTAGCCTGGCGCTAAGTATCGGCACCGTATTTATTAATATCACCAGGGCCTTTTCAATTATTTCATCGGACAAAGGGGAGTCCAGCTCAGCCACGCCCCAAACACAGCATGCCGGTTGCTTATGCATCCAGTGATGAACCGGCCTGTCTATAGCGGCCTCTTTTACAACAAACGATTTCCGGTCCAATTAAAGCCCCTCCTATTTCTTTTAACGGCCTGTAAACCCTGGGGGGGTTTTTGAAAAACAAAAATTGTAATGTTTTACAAAGGCCTCGACCTTTATCCAGTTGCCTCCCAATGCCAATGGAGCAAAAGATGCACGGAAAACCGGAACCTTCAAATTCAGTCCAGTTTATATTCCCTGATCTTGGACAAGAGTATGGGACGGCTTATCTCCAGCATTGCAGCTGCACGGGTCCTGTTGCCACCTGTTTTATCAAGCGCCCTCTTTATCAACTCCCTCTCTATTATGCGGTAGGCGGATTTTATGGAACTTATGCCTTCAGGTACAATGTTAAGGGGTCCGCGAGGACCTAGTTTTAGGGACTGGGGAATATCCGGAAGCCCTATTAACTCCCCGGAGGTAAGCAGTACAGCCCTCTCAATAACGTTCTCCAGTTCCCGGATATTTCCAGGCCACGAATAGTCCACGAATATTTTCATTACCTCTTGGGATACACCTTTTATGGCCTTTTTGAGCTTTTTGTTGAAAAACCCCAGGAAGTGCTCCGTCAGCAAAGGTATGTCTTCAGGCCTCTCCCTCAGGGGAGGCAGGTTTATTTTTACCACATTTATCCGGTAGTAAAGGTCTTCCCTGAACTTGCCGTTTCTAATATCCTCTGCCAGGTCCCGGGCCGTTGCAGCTATTACCCTTACATCCAGTCTTCTTGTTTCAGTTGAGCCAAGGGGTGTTACCTCCTCCTCCTGGAGGAACCTGAGTAGCTTTACCTGGAGCGAAAGGGGTAATTCACCCATTTCGTCCAGAAATATGGTCCCCTTGTGGGCCTGTTCGAATTTTCCCTTTTTGTCCTGTCTGGCGTCGGTAAAGGCCCCCTTCTTGTAGCCGAACAGCTCGCTTTCAAGGAGTGTCTCGGGGATTCCGCCACAATTTATTGAAACCAGGGGCCCGGTGTACCTCGACCCGTTAAAGTGAATGGCCCTGGCCACAAGCTCTTTTCCAGTGCCGCTCTCACCTGTAATAAGCACGGTCGTCTTATGATCAGCCACCTTTTTTACCAGCTCGAAAACGGACTGCATGCCCTTGCTCTTGGCTACCATGTTTCCGAAAATATAGCTTTTCTGGATGCTGTGGATTTTCTCCTTTAATTTGAGGTTTTCGCTCTTCAGCCTCTCCCTTTCCTCCGCCTTTTTCAGGGTAAGCAGAACCTCGTCTGTCTTGAATGGCTTGCTTATATAGTCATAGGCCCCCAGCTTCATGGCCTCGATAGCAGTATCCACTGTTCCGTAAGCGGACATCATTATAACCGGTGCATCGTTTAACTTATCCGCCGCTGATTTCAAAAACTTCATCCCGTCCATCCCGGGCATTTTTATATCGCAAAGGATAAAATCAAAACTTTCCTTTTCCATGGCTTCCAGACCCTCAAGTCCGTTGACGGCGTTTTTCACCTCATAGCCGGACCTGCTTAACAGCACCTCCAGCATGTGCCTCATGTTGGATTCATCCTCGATTATCAAAATCTTTTTGTTGTTAATCATGACGGACTCGTAAAAAGCTAATTTATGCTGCAAGCGGCATAAAATAGCTTTTTACGAAGCCATCAATCATAGTCCCTCTTATGAATCCTCTACCAGGGGAAAATAAACGTTTAGAGTCGTGCCTTTATCCTTTTCGCTTGCCGCTTTTATGTCCCCTCCCATGTCCTGGGCGATTCTCAAACTGACCGACAGGCCCAGGCCGGTTCCCATTCCAGGTTCCTTGGTAGTGTAAAACGGATCGAATATCTTATTGATTTCAATCGGGTCAATACCGGGCCCGCTGTCCTTGAAGTAAATTCGAATCATCTGCTCATCCTCAGCTAATTCGGTACCAATGGAAAGCAGCTTCTCTTTTCCTCCGGAATCTCTATCATCAAATCCCATGGCGTCCACCGCATTCATGGCAATGTTGAGAAACACCTGTTTAACCTTGTCCGGATCTCCCTGGACAACATCCCTAACGGCTTCAAAATCCTGATTCACACTTATCTCGGACATATCAGGCTGGGATGAAATCATATCCATTACATCTCCCAAAATTGCGTGTATGGATATGGGCCTCTTTTCTTCCTTTGACGGCCTGGAAAAGGCAAGCAGGTTTCTAACCGTCCTGTTTATCCTCTCTATCTCTTTCTCTATACGGGATATGAAGTCCGACCTCTCATCTTCTCCCAGTTCGGGGTCCCTGAGCATGCCCAGATAGCCCAGGACAATACCAATCGGGTTGCCTATCTCATGGGCAACCCCGGAGGCAAGCCTTCCCACCGAGGCAAGTTTTTCCGATCTCACCACCTCCTCCTGGGCCTTCCTTAACTGGAAATTGGTCTTTTTCAATGAATCTATGGTCTCCTTGAGTTCCAACTTGTTATCTTCCACCCTTCTCACCATGGTATTAAGAGCCCTGGAGAGCCTAACGAATTCGTTCTGTTCCGCACCGGACAACAGATAGATCTCCTCTCCCTCCCTGAATTGTTCTACCCTGCCGGCAAGTCTGTTGATGGGCCTTATCACCGATCTGTGAATCAAGTAAAATCCGATTGCGGCAAGAACTACAGTGTTTAAAAATACATAAAACAGGGCGAGTTTCTGGGAATCCCTGATTGAGCTGTATATAATGCTAAGGGGTATTCTAACAGAAGCGGCACCCAGGACAATATGATCGTGAATAATGGGAGAAGCTAAGAAAAGGCTCCCTTCCCTGAAGGGGACTATTCCCCAGGATAAGCCTGAGATTGACTTAATTTCGGAACCTTTCTCAAGGGTAGCCCTGGCCATTTCGAGCAACTTCTTGGTTTTTTCCGGCCCGGTCTTTCCCCGGAATAATATTTCGCCTTTACTGTCCACAACAATTGCAGAAAGACCCTGTTTCTTTTCTAAAAAACCCAACAGGTCCTGAAAACGACGGGAGGACCGGGAGTAGAAAGTGCCCGCAGAATTATGAAGACCACGCATATTGCCTTCAATTATATCCAGAATCATCCTTCCCCTTCTTGCCTCCGCATTCAAGATATCTTTCTCGGCCACCCTTATCATTACAAAATCCAGTAATAGCATGCCCGACAGCAGCACTATCAGAAGTATAATAATAATTCCGGTCTTCAGGCTGTATGCAGATAACCTTATCATTTTAGCTTAAATTAAGGTACCAATGAATCAGTAGGGGTCCGAAAAACAAATATATAATAGAAGCAAGGGATATAAAGGGCCCGAAGGGTATCCTTGATCTCAGACCCTGCTTTTTTACTATTCCGCTGCCCAATCCCGTAATCACGCCTATCAAGCTGCTTGAAAAAATTATAAACGGTAATGCCTTCCACCCGCACCATGCACCGACCATTGCAAGAAGCTTGATATCTCCTCCACCCATCCCCTCCCTGCCGGTTAACATCTTATAACCAACCGCTACCAAAAATAAAAACCCGCCCCCTGCAAATAATCCGGCAAGTGATTCGCTCCATGACATACCGGGCAACAGGAAAGAAGCGCCAAACCCGAGGAAAATACCCGGGAGGGAAATAATATCGGGTATAAGTTGATAATCCAAATCTACAAATGTTATGATAATCAGTAATGCAATAAAAAGAAAAAGTAACCAATACTGAAAGGTTAAGCCGTATTTTACCAAGAGGCCCAGAGAGAGCAAGCCTGTAAGGATTTCCACTACAGGATAACGAAAGGAAATCTCAGCTTTACAATGCCTGCATTTCCCTCTCAAAAACAAATAGCTTATTATAGGAATATTATCATAGAATTTTATAGGCTCACCGCAATGCGGACATCGGGAAGACGGCGATATAACGGATTGCTTTTTTGGTAATCTGTAGATACAAACATTCAAGAAGCTTCCTACTATGGATCCAAAAAAAAATGCAAGCAGGTAAATCATATTGATCCCCGGGTTTTGGGTTTAGTAGTATAAAAAATACCTTAAATCCATTAATATTGCAATTCTCTTCGGAATTCCTGCGGAGAAGAGGGGGTAACTTCCGAATCTGGAGAGAGTAAAATAAATTTATTTACTGATTTTTGTCTTATTTGAAAATCGGCCTAACAATTAGCAGCCCCTTTCAAAAAATTATATACCGAATAATTTAATTCTAAGGAGTAAAACATGCTTCTTTCTATTGATCCCAACAATCCACAAAAGCGGCTAGTAAACCAGGCGGTTCAAACTCTGGACAAGGGAGGAATTATCATTTATCCCACGGACACCTTTTACGGAATAGGGTGCGACCTTTTTAATAAAAAAACAATAAAAAGGGTATACCAGCTTAAGAACAGGCCCCTCTCGAAACCGTTTTCATTCGTTTGTGCGGACTTAAAGGATATAAGCCTATATGCACAGGTTTCAAATTATGCTTACAGGATCATGAAAAGGCTTCTTCCCGGTCCTTACACATTTGTACTGGAGGGAACCAGGCTTGTACCGAAGCTTATGCTTGCCAAGAGAAAAACCGTTGGCATAAGGGTACCTGATAATAAAATCTGCCTGGAGATAGTAAAAGGTCTTGGGCGCCCTATTATCAGCACCAGTGTCGATCTTGATAATCCATCCATTTTGCATGATATCTATTCATCTTTGGTGGATATGGTAATCGACGGCGGGGTAATAGCCTATGAGCCTTCTACGGTTGTTTCTTTGATGGACAATAATCCGGAAGTTATCAGAAAAGGAAAGGGAGCGATAAACTTCATTTAACGGTTTGCATAAGTTTCCCGTCCCATTTGTATTGAAGCATAAGGGGGGATTCTGCAAACCTTTCCAAAACAGCATTCACCATATCCTTGAACACCAGGTCCCACAATAGAGATCGCCTTCTCCTCTCCGGATACACCAATTCTGCCTCCCCCTTGATATTTGCCATTCGCTTGGCCAGGTCAACCGCATCATAAAAATTGCCGAGCTCATCGACCAAATCAAGTTTCTTGGCCTGTTCTCCTGAAAATATTCTCCCATCGGCTATTTCAATGACCTTTTCCCTGGAAAGATTCCTCCCCAGGGCTACGGCATCTATAAACTGCCCTCGCACATCCTCTAACATATCCCTGATCAGCTGTTTTTCTCTCTCGGTCATCTTCCGGGCAGGGGACCCCATGTCCTTGAATTCTCCGCTCTTAATAACCTCCATCTCTACACCTATCTTATTGAGAAGCTCTTCAACCCTTACGAATTCCGCCAATACCCCGATGCTCCCTGTAAGTGTCCCGGGATTGGCCATTATTTTATCCGCTGCAGCCGCTACATAGTAACCTCCCGAGGCAGCCAAAGACCCCAAATAGGCCACCACCTTTTTCCTCTTTGTCGTTCTCCTGGTTTCAGCATATATTTCCTGGGAGGGCACTACTCCGCCGCCGGGAGAATCTATCTTGAGAATTATCGCCTTAATCTGCTTATTTTTCCTGAAAGCCAATAATTGTTGAGTAATAGCATGAGAATCCTTTATTTTTCCTTGGATGGGTATAACTCCTATCTTATGTCCAATGGATATTGCAGGGGTTAGATTGGTTAAAGACAAGACCACAGCCATTGCTGTCCCGAAAACCAGCATGGCCAGGGCTAAAATAATGAGGACTAATTTGATGGGGTTTTCCTTTTTCGGCATATCCTTTCTTCGCTGCCATTGACATAAAAGAAGGAAATCCGGTTCAAAATTTTACCGGGAATACGGGAACTATAATCCCTGTTTCAGGTTAGAGGTGTATGCGGTATCTATGAAATGTCCCGCGTGCACATGGAGGCATTATCTTTAAGATGATTCCTCTTCAGGATTGGAATCTTTTTCCCCTTCAGGGTTATCCTTGTGATCCCCCTCGGTTTCTTCCTCCTGTTTGGAATTTTCCTCCAACCTAAAGTTCAGATCGGGGTTGGCCTCGATTTTCTCCTTGATGATAGTTCCAAAATTGGAGGAGACCTCTTTTGCATCACCTTTGTAGCCCTTATAGGATTCTTTAGACTCTTCTTCCTGGATCTTCTTTATGGAAAGGCCGATTTTCTTTTCCTCCTTGGACAGGTTTACCACCACGGCCTGGATTACGTCATCTATCTGGTATTTACCAAGGGCGGATTTTGATCTATCCTTTCTTATTTCCGAGGAGTGAACAAGCCCCTCTATTCCCTCCTCCAGCTCAACAAATATGCCGAAATCCGTTATATTGGTTACCTTGCCGGTCACCTTTGTGCCTACCCTGTATTTTTCCTGAATCTCCTCCCAGGGATCCTTGCTCAATTGTTTAATGCCCAGGGAAAAACGTTCATTTTCCTTGTCGATCGCCAATACCTTTGCCTGCACTTCATCACCCTTTTTATATATTTCGGAGGGATGCTTTATCTTTTTGGTCCAGGAAATATCGGATATATGGATAAGGCCGTCAATTTCCTCGTCTATCCCTATGAACATACCGAAATCCGTAATATTTTTGAGCCTTCCTTCGATAATGGTGCCTGCAGGATACTTTTCAGCAATAATATCCCAGGGGTTCGGTTTTATTTGTTTCATGCCCAGAGAAATCTTCTTGTTCTCCACATCCAGGCTGAGTACCACCGCTTCTACAGTATCACCTATATCCACCATCTGGGAGGGGTGTTTTACCTTCTTGGTCCAGGACATCTCCGAGATATGAATCAGCCCTTCAACGCCTTCCTCTATCTCTATAAATGCTCCGTAATCGGTCAAGTTCACCACCTTTCCCTCTACCTTGGCGCCTACAGGGTATCTTTCAGGAACCTCCAGCCATGGGTCCGGTTTGAGTTGTTTGAGACCCAGGGAAACCCTCTCTTTTTCCTTGTCAAAACTGATAATTTTAACTGTTATCTCATCGCCTATATTATACATGGTAGATGGATGCGCCACTCTTCCCCATGACATATCAGTAATATGAAGCAGTCCGTCTATACCGCCCAAATCGACGAACAAACCGTAATCAGTGATATTCTTTACCTTTCCGGTTAAAACCGCTCCTTCGGTTATCATGGAAAGGATTTTTGACCTCTTCTTCGCCCTCTCAGCCTCAAGAATGGCCCTTCGGGAGACTATAATATTGTTTCTCTTTTTGTTATACTTTAAAATCTTGAGTTCTATTGTCTTGCCTACAAGAGAGTCCAGGTCTCTGATAGGATGGAGGTCAATCTGGGAGCCCGGCAAAAATGAAATAAGCCCTATATCCACTGAAAGTCCACCTTTTACCCTGGCTATCACCTTTCCTTGTATAGTGGAATTATTATTGTAAACATCCCTTACGTGGTCCCATACCTTTATCTTTTTGGCCTTCTCCAGGGAAAGGGATACAAGTCCGTCCTCGTTCTCTTTTCTTTCTAATACAACGTCTACCCGGTCTCCTTCCTCTGCGTTTATTTTTCCTTCCGAATCCCTAAATTCGTCCAAGGAGATTACGCCTTCCGATTTGTATCCTATGTCCACCAAAGCGTGATCTTCCATTAACTTTATTATTCTTCCCTTAACCAGCTCGCCCTCTTGGATCTGTTTCAGGCTATTCTCATACATCTCTTCCATATCCAATTTTTCCTGGTCTTCCACTTCATCGGCTTCCTTCTCAGAAGAAAAGGCAATGTCCTTCTCCTTTGTTTCCACATCCGGTTCAGCTGGTTCGGTATGGTCTTCCCTGTTTTGCTCCACTATTTGTTCTCTGTTTTCATTCATCAAATAATGACCCCCTATAAATTTCTATTAACCTGTAAGTATAATAAAATATTTATTATAATTCAAATTTTATTTTATAATTCCCAAATATTCTATTTTTTTATACCCTGTTTATCCTTTGTTTTTAATTGGCTTCAAAAGCCAGATTTTTTTAATTACCTCAAACCGAAAATCCATTTTATTGATTTTAGCAAAGATTTCCCCTTGCTTTAACCAACACCCTGAAACTTTGGTTTACATTTATACCCTAAAGAAACACACTTGGCAATACCATAAACCTTTTTTGATGAATCTCGCCGGAGTACAATAAAATATTACTGATTTTCCTTGACATGTCATGGATATTATTCCTGAATATCTGATTAACCCAGATTGTGCGGCAAAAACGTAGCGAGGGTTGAAAAACCCGGGCGAAACGAGAATTTGGAGCGTTGCAGCAAGATTTTTCAGGCCGCAGTAGTTGGCTGCTGCACAATCTGGGTTTAAATTAACCAAATATCTTAAGGGGATAACATGAAAAGACTTTGCATTTTACTGACCCTTGTGTGTTTTTCGTGCTTCGCCGCCACGTGGACCATGGCCGACGATAACCTGTTTACCCTGGAAAAAGCTATTAAATTAGCCCTTAAAAGGGGATTGTCCATTCGATTGGCAGAAGAGGAAATAAGGGCTAGAGAATTCGAAGAGCGTTCTCACAAAGCGGATTTTTATCCCAAATTGAGCACAGAATATTCATATACCCGACTGGACAGGGATACGGTTAACGATGCCAAATATACGATGTACCTTTACGATCCCTCCAAACCGGGTTTTTATCCAAAGCGATACTCTCCTTTGCAAACCGACAACTATAATTTCACCCTAACAGCAACTCAACCTCTGTTCACCGGCTGGCGTCTCACCTTGTCCAGGGAAATGGCCTCTCTTGGTGTGGACACCGCGGAAATCCAGAAAAAGACCGTTGTTCAGAGCCTTATACTGAGCGCAAAAGAGGCGTATTACGGGATATTAAAGGCGGAAAAGTTCAAAAACGTGGCAGAGCAGGCACTGGAAATGTTAAAGTCCCATTTGAATGTATCCCGGGCCTTTTACAAGGAAGGGCTCATATCAAGAAACGACCTATTGGAGACAAAGGTGCAGATGGCACAGGCACAACAGGATCTGATAGGGGCAAAAAACAGATTGGAGCTTGCAAAATCCTTGTTTAACAAGCTTTTGAGGAGAGAACTCAACAAACCCGTAAGTATTAAAAAGCCCATATTTAATTATAAGCCTGTACCTGAGAATCTTTCCCCTATAAATTGCCTGAAAGAGGCGAAATCAAACAGACCGGAGATAAAAGAGATGATGTTAAATATTGCACTTGCCCAAAAGGCCATAGAATACTCCGAGGGGAGTTATTATCCCAATGTGACAATGATCGGAAATTATAAAAGGGAGGCAGACAATCCTGTTCTGGAAGGGGACACTGGTGAGGATGCCGATAACTGGACGCTGACGCTAAATCTGGAATGGACCTTCTGGGAGTGGGGGAAGAAGGCTCATGAGGTGGCGGCCTCAAAGGCCAGGCTCAGAAAGGCCGAATATTTACTCGAAAAGGTGAAGGACAACATAGCCCTCGAGGTAAAGGACGCATATTTATACCTGAAAGAAGCGGAGGAAAACATACAGGTTGCCAAAACCGCCGTATTGCAAGCTGAGGAAAATTTCAGAATAAATATTGAAAGGTATAAACAACATATAGGGACTTCCACCGATGTCTTGGATGCTCAGACCCTTCTTACAAGGGCAAAGACCAATTATTTTAATGCCTTAAGTGAATTTAGCATTGCCTGGGCAAGGCTTGAAAGGGCCATGGGCACGGGATATAAGAAACAATAGTGATGGCTTCGTAAATAGTGAATTATTTTAAAAAAAGAGATACCCGTGATCTCCCTTTTTGGAAGCCCGGAAAAGTTGGCAAGAAAGGTAAATTTTTTCCTGTTTTCCTGTTTATTATTTTGAATCCCAATTGCTAAAAGGAATCCCCATCCCCTTAAAGCCCTCCCCATTTCCTCAAGGCAATATCTATAGGCCTGAAAGCATGTGCCCTCATATTCGGGCTTTAAGAAGCCCCTTTAACCCAGATTGTGCAGCAGACATCGTAGCGAGGGGAATGGGGAGGGGGCAATTTTTCCTCATAGGCAAGTCACCGAAAAGACCAGCCCGGGAGCCTCGGAACAACAGAAAAGCGCCGCCATCTTTAAAAAATATGAGTTGTGCAAACCAGGTCTCCTACTCTTATAAGATCAGGGTACGGGGCTGACTGCATCTTCATTCTTTGTGTATTTTGATCCGCAGGTCTCGCATATGGCCTTTCCATCCTCGAAGTGGAGCCTGAGCCCGCATTTGCATATCCAGCCCTTTATCACGGCAGGGTTTCCCGCTACCAGGGCAAAATCAGGTATATCATCGGTTACCACCGAACCGGCAGCTACAAATGCAAATCTGCCTATGGTATGTCCGCATATAATCGTGGAATTCGCGCCCAGGGTAGCCCCCTCCTTTACAAGGGTGGGCCTGATCTGATCTTTCCTGGGGACATAACTTCTTGGGTTGTAAACGTTTGTAAACACCATTGAAGGTCCGCAAAATACCCCGTCTTCAAGGGTAACCCCAGGGTAAACGGAGACATTGTTCTGTATCTTTACCTTGTTCCCGACCTTCACATCCGGCCCTATAACTACATTCTGGCCGATGTTGCAGTTACTGCCAATTACGCTGCCCTTAATGATATGTGAAAAGTGCCAGATCTTCGTATCCACGCCTATGGTACATCCCTCATCAACTATACTTGTTTTATCCAGGTAAAAAATACCTTTACTTGGTTGTGTTCCAGGCTTCTTCCCGGACACCTGTACCAAGGCACCATTACTCTCGAGTGACTCCTGGCATGCCTGGAGCACCCTTAGCACCCTAAGGCCTTCTATACCATCTGTTCTGGGGCTTTTATGGTTTAGAATACAGTCCGCAAAATGTCTGCATTCCTCCCTTAAGGGCTCTTCCCGGCCGACCGGTATCACTATTCCCTCTTTCTTGTTCGGGGTGGGAACATGATCCTTCCATTCCATCACATGGGGATACAATATAAGCTTGTCCCTGGGTTCTATATCGTTAAACAGGGCCATCTTCATGTCCCCTACCACCACCAGCCTCTGTTCCTTGTAAGGATGAAGCCAGCTTACGAATATATGAGACTTTATCCCGGAGGGAAATGAGAGATTGCTCAGGGTAACATCGGCTATCCTGTCATGGAGATAATATCCGCCAAAGGAGGATACTTTTTCAGGCATCTCTCCTGCAAGCGTGAGTATAACCGAAATATCGTGAGGGGCAAAGCTCCAGAGTATATTCTCCTCTCTCCTTATCTTGCCGAGATTCAACCTGTTTGAATAAATATACTGTATCTTTCCCAGTTCTCCGTCCTCGATCATTCCCTTAAGACGCAAGACCGCTTGATGGTAATGAAGCAAGTGCCCTACCATCAATATCTTTTTCCTCTCTCCGGATAAACCCAAGAGCTCTTCGCCTTGTTCCACCTTCAATGCAAGGGGCTTCTCAACCAATACATGCTTATCTGAGAGCAGGGAATCTTTTACCATTTGGTAATGCATCTCTGCAGGTGTGGATACAGCAACCGCATCAATACTTCTATCAGACAGGATATCCATAAAGGAATTTTTAAATTTTAACTCCTTGTATAAATTCCGGTTTCGAGCAAGCACATCCGTGTCCGTGTCGCATATAGCTGCAAGGTAGCCCAGTTCATGGAGATTTCTTGCCAGGTTTTTGCCCCAGTAGCCACACCCTGCCACCGCAATTTTTAGCTCTTTACTCAATAGTCACCCCTGTATTTTAAAAAACACCGTTTACCATGCAGCATCCGTTACCTTAACTTTTCTACGGCCCAATTCTCTATCTCCACCGATATTGAGCGCTTAAGGAGGTCTATTGAAACCACCACCTTTTCGCTCCTGTCTTTGTGCCTCAGATAGAAACCGGTAAGCCCCTTCAGGGGGCCTTCCATAATCCTAATCCTGTCCCCTGTATGCATAAAAGCCCGATTTCTGACTGTCCTGTCCGTGTCGTTCAATACCTTGAGTGAGGATATCTCCTCGTCTTTTACAGGCACCGGCTTCCCCTGGATCCCGATTATTCTCACCACCCCGTAGGTCTTTAATATTTCCAGGTACTGATATGAATTCAAATCCGAACGCACAAATACATATCCCGGCAAAAGAGGGACCCATATCCTTTTCCTGCGGTCTTTCCGGCGGCTCATGACCTGCATCCTGGGCAAAAAAGACTCAATAGATTTATTACACAGACCCTTGAATACAACCTCTTCGTGCCTGCTCCTAGAATGTAAAGCGTACCACCTTAGCTTATCCTTATCCATAGGCCGAAAACTAACCTTATTTGAATTCCCTCTTAACCTTCAGGTAAACCTCATTCAGCCTCAGGAGATGTCTGTATAAAGCTACGCAAACCGAGGACATAAAACTATAAGCAAGATCGGATTTTGTTTGTATCAGAAAATCAAATTGCTCTCTGGACATAAATCCCATTTTGCATTTAGAAACAGACACCACGTTGGCGGATCTGGGCTTACCGTCTATCAAGGCCATCTCCCCGAAAACCTGGCCGGTTTCGATTTCCCCCAGTATGATCTCTCTTGAATCCTTGGTAAATATTACCACCTTTACCCTTCCTTCCAACATAAAATATACACCGTCACCTTTGTCCCCCTCCATGAATATCCTCTCCCCGGGCTCAAAGGGAATTCGTTTTTTAAACATCCTCTCTATTTCAACATTTGGCAGTGCAGGAAGGGATATTTTTAAAAAGCTGGATTCCGAAACAAGGCCCTCCAGTCTCCTTCCCCCCTCCGAATCCCCTTCCAAAAAATCGCTAAGGGCCTCGATCGCCATTCTATATTTTTCATTCAAGTTTCTGAGTCTTTGAGGCAGGATATAAAATAATCTGTATATCAATTCATAGGCATACCCCCTGTTTTCCAGGAGAATATCCTCAAATTCACCCCTGTCCAATGTGCCCAGAACGGTGTTGGCCTTGTTTACCCGTATGGTAGCGGTCCTTTTAATGTTATAAAACAAACTCATCTCCCCAAAAATTTCACCCGGTCCCAGTTCGGCCAGTTTTACCCCGTCCGCAATAGCCTCAACCCCTCCCTGCTTGATGCAGTGCATTTCATTCCCGATACTGTCCTGCTCGAAAACGATATCGCCCTGTTTTAATGCCCTGTTTCCTTTAAAAATTCTTTCCATGCTTTCCCTGTTTAACCTTCTAAACAAGGCGCCGCTTATGTTCTGAGATATCAAATCCTTCTTGCTTCTGTCTATCAGCCCTGTTTCACTCTGCACCGGTATCAAAAGATCATCTATATACTCAATGAGTTCATGCTTAAAGGAGCCGGGAAGTTCCTGAAGCTCAAGGGAGGAATCCTTGGCCTCATCGACTGAAAGATATTTTTTATCCTGTATCTTTCTGAACATCAAGTATTCCCTTAAGGCGTCCACACCCTCCAGGCCGGCCATAAATTGATAACCTCTTTCATCGGAAGTACTCGATCCTATAAGTCCGTTAACGGTTATGCCGGACAGTCTTTCTCTTCCTTTCTCGATCAACTCTTCATAATTTCCCTTCAAGGGGCATCTCTGGGCCTGGTCGATGCAGGCTATGTCTTCAGAAGAAAGGGGCTGAATTTGCTCCGCCAGCACCCGGAATTCATGCCCCATGGAACGTAGCATCTTAATTATTACCGAATTGTTTATACCCTTACCGGACACTCTTCCATGTACATCCGCGCTGTAGTGAGGGGGATAATACAGAAGTTTTCCGTAATTATCCGTTGCGTGCATCCTCAAAAAAACACCCTTGTCCCTGCACCATCTCCCTATCTTTTCCGCCCCAATCAATGGATCTATTCCCTCGATATTAAGGTGGCCTACATCCAGGGTAATGCCAAAATTAAATTTGAGTACATCGGACGGCAATAAATTGCAAATCTCATCCACAACAGAGATAAATGTCTCTGCATCCTGCCTTTTTTCCGTCTCGCAATAATTTTCCAGTGTAACCCTGACGGATGTTCCAGCAGCGGTCATCACGAGATCCGCCATCTCCTTTATCCTTGAAATATCTATCAGATGTACAACCACAGCTCCGGCCCCAATGTCTCTGGCAAGCATAATATTTTCCTTTTGTACCTTGAGACAGCTCAAGGGATTATAAAACATCGGCCTTCCCTTTTTCGGGTCCGGTACAGGTGAATAAGGCCCCACAATAGGCGAATGTATATCTATCTTTGTACCCGAAGACCGGGCAAATTCCCTGATATGGCTTCTTTTTTCAGCAGTTATCTCCTCAGGGAGCAATCTGGAGGGGTTAAACGGGTGGAAATCTATATCAATTTCCACCCCTTCAAGTTTCTTGTTATTTGCCAACGCTATCATCTCCACGGGGTCCCATATATCCTTGTCCCAAAAGGTAGCCATAAGAATTCTTCGAGCATTAGCCAGTTTTTTTCTTACAGGAGGAGGTTTCCCTCGGTCCAGAAAAAACGACCGGTAATTCCATGCAAAACTAAGTATATAGGAATCCAGGTCTTCCTGTTGGTATTTCTGGTGAAAGATAAAAGCCGGGGCATGTTCATATATCCAGGCGGCCTTAACAAAGAGCATGGGCGACCTTATTATGTATGCCAAGGAGGAGGCGAGCTCCTCTTTGCCTTTTGACAAATCAAGGAGATGCTCAAGTGTGCTTAAAGACAATCCATATCCGTACTTTTCCTTGGACCTGAAGCCGGCCAAAATCTTAATGGCCTGTTCGTATTCAAGGCCCATGCCCAAAAGCTGTTTCAAGGGCCTTGTGCAAAACAGGTCCTTTTCATTCAGGCTTTCCCCCAATACTGATCCGACAGCCTTCTTGTCTACAGGCAAATCACCTATTGTTTCTTCTGTGAGGCTCATAAAAAATCCACTTGCCTTGGCTTATATTTTGGGGATACCTAAAAAAATATCCCTGGTCTTCCTCAAAGTCCCCGGCCGGGCCGGTTGAAAAGTATAACCTGATTAGTAATGATTAAAAAAATGTATAAACAGCCGTCAAGCCGTTGACCTAATCAATCGACTTATGGACAATCAACTTAAACCCGGAGTGTGCAGTAGCCAACTACTGCACACTCCGGGTTTAAAACAGGATTAAAAAATTTATGGTTTTCAATTAATAATGTGGCCGAATCTTCTCCAGTGGGGCCAGGACCAATATATAATCATGGCTTCACCCTTGACCAGGTCCAACGGAACAAAACCCCAAAACCGGCTGTCGCAGCTGTGGTCCCTGTTGTCTCCCATAACGAAAAGGCGGTCTTCCGGGATTTCCAGTGGCCCTAAATGCTGATCTCTTTTAATCCCTTTTTCATAAACACCGTAAGGGTCATCAAATAACTCACCGTCTATAAAAATCTTTTTATTCCTTATCTTTATTTTCTCACCAGGCAATCCTATCACCCTTTTAATAAAGTCCTTTTCTCTGTCCACCGGATAAATAAATACTATTATATCGCCTCTATCGGGCTTGCTTATCGGTATTATGGTCTTATCCACGAAAGGCAGTCTTATTCCATAAATAAATTTATTTACCAGTATATGATCTCCCACATGAAGGGTGGGTATCATGGAGCCAGAGGGTATCTTGAATGCCTGCACCACAAATGTCCTGATAAAAATCGCAAGTATAACCGCTATTAAGGCCGCTTCAAAATATTCCCTGAAAAGACTCTTTTTTTTTGGCCTTTCTTTTTTCTTTTTTTCCAGATCTTTAGATTTAACCATCCGTTAACCAATCATTTCTTTGTAGCATGAAACTCCCAGTATTTAATTCACCCAACTGCTTTTTGTAAAGAATTTTCTTGCAGCCGACTAAATCTTAGGGTCCGAGAAAGGGCCGAATTCAGTTTTTTTCATTTCATTTATATAGTTATTTTATGATTTTGTCTTTATTGTATACAACATATTGTGTCCTTTTAAAAATTTATCACAATATATCTATAAATTGTAGTAATTTTAATTAATTTATTAAAAATACTTGACAAATTAATCTATTTATGCACCAAATATGCTTAACAGTATAAAAGGAATTTCATGTCCTATCTGTCGCGGAGGGAAAAAGTGGGTCAAAATACTCTCAAAGAAATAAGAGAAGGGCTTTTGTTGAGCAAGGCGGAACTAGCCAGAAAAGCCGGAGTGTCTCCTTTGACAATAGACAGGATCGAAAAAGGTAAAGAGTGCAGGATGGAGACAAAAAGGAAAATCATACTGGCCCTTGGCTACAAACTTACCGAAAAAGACAAAATATTTTCTGTCTCAAGAAAAAACTTGAAGGTCAAATCTAAAAATGCCAGTAGCTAAAAAGAATCAGCTTGTCGGAATCGATATAGGCTCCCACAGTATAAAGGTTTCCGAAATAGAGGACACCAAAAAAGGTTTGGTGCTGAAAAATTTCGGCATAACCAGGCTGCCCCAGGATGCCATAAAAGAAGGCTCCATAAGGGAGATTGAAATAGTCTCCTCTGCGCTAAAAAACCTCCTTAAAAATTTGAAAATAAAAAACAAAAACGTGGCTGTTTCCATTTCCGGCATCTCGGTTATTGTAAAAAAGGTCAGTCTTCCTAAAAAGGAAGAGAAAGAGCTTGAGGCAAATATACAAAATGAAGCGGAACAATACATACCCTTTGATATAAATGATGTAAACCTGGACTTTCAAATTCTTCCAAAAAAAGAAGAGGGTGAAGAAGAAGAAGACATGATGGACGTCCTTTTAGTGGCAGCGAAAAAAGATCTTGTGGAAGAATATATCAGCCTTCTTCACCTGAGCGAACTTAATCCGGTGGTCCTGGACCTTGATGCATTTGCACTTCAAAACTCATTTGAGATCAGCGAGCATGAACAGGCTGGTTGTCACGGCCTTGTACACATTGGTGCCCAGCAGCTTACAATAAATGTCATTCAAGGGGGCAACTCCTTGTTCACCAGGGATTCCTCTTACGGCGGCTCACAGATAACCAGGGAGATACGAAAAAAATTAAATAAATCCTATGAGGAGGCGGAAAGAGTAAAGCTGGGTGATCTGACAATAAATACGGACCAAAAATCAATATTGGAAGAGATATTTTGCTCAACGGTTACCAAATGGGTTGAAGAAATAAAAAGGGCCCTTGATTTTGTGGCAAACACCTTCACAGAGGTAAAGATAGAGGATATTCTGCTCAGCGGAGGTTCCTCCATGATATCAGGACTGAATAAATACCTGGAACTGGAAACAGGCCTGGAGGTAAAGGTCATCAACCCGTTTGCAAACCTGGAAATAAAGGAAAAAGCCTTTGACACAGGTTATCTTAATCAGATAGCCCCTACGGCAGTAATCTCCGTGGGTCTCGCATTAAGGAGTATAGGCGACAGATGATAAGGATCAACCTATTCCCTTTCAGGGCCGCCAGGATAAAGGAAAAGATAAGGCTCCAGCTCTCCATCTATCTGGGCTTTACCCTAATTCTCCTTCTGGCCTCACTTTATTACTATATCAATTTTGCCAAAGAAATTAAGTTGTTGAACCAGCAAAAAAAGGAAAAGCAGGAAAGGCTCGATTCATTCAGTAACGTAAAGGCCAGGATGAAAAAGTTACAGGATACAATAGATGACCTCAATGCCAAGTTAGGGGTAATCGAAAGATTGGAAGAGGCCAAAACAGGCCCTGTCAGGATGCTGGACCATATTGCCCTGAGTGTGCCTAAGGATAAATTATGGCTCACCGCCTTAAAAGAGGCTGAGGGAAAACTTGTCCTTGAAGGCACTGCAATGGACAACGAGACAGTAGCGGACTTTATGGATAACCTGAAGGAAAAAGAGACCATAAAATCCGTGGAACTGGACAGCACCATAAATAAACAGATAAATGAATTTAACCTAACCCTGAAAGATTTTTCCCTGAACTGCAAGACATATGCATTCAAGGAAAAACCGCCGCCCGAAAAAGAGAAAAAGAGGAGAAAAAGAAGGTAGTTTCTATGGCGGATATTAACACATTTATAAATAAAATATCGAAGATCAGCCTGATCCAGAGGATCTTGATATTTACAGGCACAATAATACTCCTTTCCGGGGCGTTTATTTGGTTTTTGTATATCCCCAAAACCAGTGAGATAAAGGAGCTGAACTCTAAAATAGAAACCCTGGACAGGGAAATCAGGCTGGCCGAGCACAGGGCCAGGAATCTGGCAAAACTCGAAAAAGAACATGCCAAGGTCCAAAAGGAATTAAGATTCGCCCTCAGGCTTCTGCCCACAAAAAGCGAGATCCCTAAACTCCTGAAAAATATTACCAAACTTGGAAACGAGTCAAACCTGGAATTTCTCCTTTTTAAGCCGGAAAAGCAGGTGTCTAAAGATTTCTACGTAGACATACCCGTGACCATGGAAGTAAGAGGAAAATATCATGATGTTGCCATATTCTTCGACAAAATAGGAAAACTGGAAAGAATAGTCAATGTCACCGATGCCAGCATGATACCGATTGAGGCCTATTCCACGGACCTTAAGACAAGCTGCAAGGCCGTAACCTATAAATTCAAAGAAGAAAAAAAAGAAGAGGATGCATCCAAAAAAAAGAAATAGCATAACATCCTTATTATTCTGGATTCTTTTTATATCTTTCTTGATTTCAACGTCTCCGGTTTACGGTGCCAAAAAGGTGACCATCAAAATACCCAAGGAGAAAAAGGAAGAAGTCAAACCGCCTTCAGAACCACCCCCAAAACCGGAAAAAGCCGAGCCCGGGGTTATTGAAGGAGAAACCAGAACAGAAGAGATCAAAAAAGAGGGATATTCCTACGACCCTTCCGATAAGGTGGATCCTTTCAAGCCTTTCGTAGTTATAAAAAAAGTAGAAAAGGAAGTAGAAACAGAAACCCGGGAACCGAAGACGTATCTCGAAAGCCTTGAGATTTCCCAGCTCACCGTATCATCGATCATCTTGTCCGAGGACAAGGGAAATTGGGCCATGGTTCGGGATTCAAAGGGTGAGGGTCATGTGATCAATGTAGGCACCCCTATAGGGAGAAAAGGTGGAAAAGTAGTCAAAATACTGAAAGACGAGGTAGTGGTAAAGGAATATTACAGGGATTTCAGGGGCAATGAAGTACCCAACTTTGTGTCCATGAAACTCCCCTCTGTTGATTAACTATATTTGTAAAAGAAACATATAAGGAGAAACGGCATGTTTTCTAAAATAGGCCTTAAAAAATCAGGCAATATCCTATTATTGCTCTTGCTGGGCTGCATCATCTCCTTAACCGGCTGTTCCACGGTGCAGGAGAAAAAAACAAAAGAGGCAGAAGTCAAGAAAAGGAAAACAGCCGAGGTAAACTGGATCAACGTAATACCGGATGTTTCCGGAAAAGGCTCTATAATCCAGATCGCCAGGTCCAAAGATGCCTCTTACACCGCATTCAAACTGGTTCAGCCGTCTAGAATCATAGTGGATGTAAATGCCGAACGGTCCAAGGAATTGTCCGCACCTGCCCTTTTCAGTAAAAACCTGATAGAGGACATCGAATTAAAAGAAATACAGGGCGAGCCCGCGAAAACCAGGATCGTTGCCTCTTTGAAACAGGATTCCGAATATAATGTAGACGAAAAAGGCAACATAATCAGGGTATCCATATTTCCAAAAGAGTCCGCCGAAGCTCCAAAAACGCCTCCCGCCCCCGTTTCCGTTGGCAGGGAGGTCGAGCCAAAAGAACCGCGCATTTTCTTTGAACCGGGAAAGGGAAGGCTGAACAAGATATTGGGTATAGATTTCTGCATGCTGCCCAAAGGTAGATCAAGGGTAACTGTAACCACCTCCGAAAAAGCGGACTACGACTTGAAACGGAAAAGCCGGGATGTTCTTGCCCTGGATTTAAAATATGCCTATATCCCGGAGGAATTGAACCGATATATAGACACCACTCATTTTAAGGGGGCGGTGAATCGCATAGTGCCCGAACCCATAAACGGGCTGGTAAGGCTCAATATTACCCTGAATGAAATGGTCCCCTATCACCTAATTCAAACAGAAAAGGAATTGAATCTTGATTTCAACAAGCCTGTGTACGCTGAAACCCCGTCAAAAGTAATAAAGCCCGCCAGGCTAAATAAATCTCTCTTCGAGCCCGAGACTAAGGTCGCCCAGGCCGAAGAAGAAGGCCCTGCAGGATTATCCGTTGAAACTTACCCCATCACTGCTGATAAAAATGATAAGGAATACAAAGGGGAAAGGATGACCCTTGAATTTTCCAATGCGGATATCAAAAACGTATTAAAACTGATAAGCGAAGTCAGCAAAATGAATATAGTATGGGGCCCCGAGATATCCGGCACGGTTTCAATGAAGCTGAAAAACGTGCCCTGGGATCAGGCCCTTAACGTGATACTCGAGACAAACGATCTCGGCATGATAAAAAAAGGCAATATCATCTGGATAACCACAAAGTCGAAGATAAAGGAACTGGAGAGGGAAAAGGAGGAAAAAATAAAGGCGGAACAGGAAAGGATGAGGCAACTAAGGGCCGCGGAGAAGAAAGCCGAGTCTGAAAAGCCGCTTGTCACCGAATACCTTCACCTGGATTTCGCCAGGGCCGAAGAGATCAAGGACCATATATTATTGACCGATCGCGGCACTGTGAGCATGGACGAGAGGACAAATACCGTCATTATCAAGGACACACAGGAGCAGATCCGGGAGGCCCGAAAGATAGTAGAGAAATTCGATATCCCTGTAAAGCAGATCATGATCGAGGCCCGAATAGTTGATGCGTCCACAAATTTCACAAAAGATCTGGGACTACAGTGGAATTCATTTCAGAGACAGTGGCAAAAAAGGTCCGGCATGAACTGGGGAACCGACCCCACCCAGTACAATACCTTCGGGGATATGATTACCAAGGGCGCAATGTCCACCAATGCACCCGACAACTGGGCGGGAAACATCGGCCTTACCTTTGCCAGGCTAACAAACAGGGGCCTTGGAACCCTGGCGCTTGACGCCACTCTTGCGCTTGCGGAAACAGATAACAAGGCAAAGGTAATCTCCGCCCCAAAGGTAATCGCAAGCAACGGTAAGGAGGCCACAATCAGCAGGGGAGATTCCATCATAATACCGGCAACGGAAAACGTGGAATCCACCACCCTTGACGCCACCCTGTCACTAACAGTAACGCCTACGGTCAGCTTCAATAATTACATTACCCTCGAGGTGCAGGTAACCGATGACCAGGCCCCCTCCACCCAGAGGCTTCTAAGAAAGTCCATAGACACAACCCTTATGGTTAAAAGCGGTGAAACAGTGGTTATAGGGGGCATCTACAAAGAGACCAAAGGCGAGGATGAAACCGGAATTCCCTGGCTTAAAGAAATTCCTGTGCTGGGATGGCTGTTCAAGGCGAGAAGAAACAGCCTGGAAAAAACGGAATTGCTTATATTCCTCACGCCCAGGGTGCTTCCTCCCCCCGGTAAGGAATTGTAATAATAAGTTTTATCTGATTTTAAACGGGATACATTTTGAAAAAAGAAACATTAATACACCTTCTGATCATCGCTTTCTTCATATCACTGGCCTGCTGTGCCACCAACAAGGTGACAGTAAAGGAAAAGGCACAGGCCAAAGAGAATATGGGCGTATCCCTTGTCAGGCAGGGAAACCTCAGGGCCGGCCTGAAGCACTTATTGGAGGCGGTAAAGCTGGACCCGGATAACCCGGACATCCATCACGAACTGGCCCTGGTCTACAAGGACTTAAAACAATACCGGCACTCCCTGGAGCACTTTAAAACAGCGCTCAGGCTCAAGCCCCGGTTTCCGGAGGCCATGAACAACATGGGCACCCTTTATCTATTATTAGAACAATGGGACCCGGCCATAAAATGTTTTCAAAAGGCGGTGGAGGACATTCTTTATGATACCCCCTACTTTGCATACAACAATATGGGTCTGGCATATTTCAGCAGGGGAAGCCCCCGAAGGGCAATTGAATGCTACAAAAAGGCGATAGAACTTATGCCTTCATACAGCCTGTGTTATGAAAACCTTGCCCGTGTTTACGAGGACCTTGAGGACTATGATTCCGCTATAGAGGCGTACCGGAATGCAATCCGGTATGATCCGGAATTGCCCGGTGCTCATCTGAACCTCGGAAGAATGTATCTGAAGCAGCACAGGCGTTCAGAGGCGGCAAAGGAATTGAAGCTGGTGCTGGAAATCAATCCCGAAGGTCCGTATGCCGAGCAGGCAAGGGAATTATTAAACAATATAAGGGAATAGAAATCTACAGGAGGAATTATACGTCATGATAAAAAAAGAATATCTTAAAAATCTCTATACAGGTATTCTTGCTGTTTGCATTTCAGCCCTCCTTGTTTCATGCGGAAGCGGAGGAGGCGGAGGAGGCGGTGCATCCGGCACCAGCAAAAAGACTGCAACTATCACCCTTTCCGCCAGCCCGGCGGAGATCTCGGCGGACGGCGTAAGCTCCTCTTCCATCACCGCCACCCTGAAGGACAGCTCCGGCACTGCGGTACCCCAGGGTACTTCCGTAACATTTTCCACCAACCTTGGGAAATTCGGAAACGGGGAAACAACCTATACCATTAAAACCCCGTCCGAAAACGGCACAATAACCGTATCCCTGATTTCCGGCACCACCCCGGGCGAAGTGAACGTTACCGCCACCTCGGACGGAACCACCCAGGCGGTTACACTGAATTTTACGGGCACTACTCTCGCAATAAGCAGCATAGAGCTTGCCTCGAGCCCCGAAAGCCTGCCCGCGGACGGGAAAAGCAAGGCAACCATAAGCGCAACAGTTACTTTGGTGGGCGGGGGAAACGCGCCTGACGGAACCACGGTAAACTTTTCCATAACCAAGGGCGGGGGCAGTATAACCTCTTCCGGAACTACGGCCAGCGGCGTTGCAACAGCAAGCCTTACCAGCGGTACTGCTTCCGGGACCGCAACAATCCGTGCGGAGGCCGGCGGCAGAACGGGAGAGATCCAGGTGGAATATACCCCTGGAAGCGTCACCCTTACCATAGTGCCCAACTCTTTGCTGGGCACAGGCGATGCAACCGCAACAGTAACCGCAACCCTTGAGACAGCCGCCGGAAACCCTGCACCGAACGGCGAGGCGGTTGCCTTCACGCTCAGCGACACCAGCATGGGCACGGTAACACCGGCCGCAACCACGGTCTCCGGGGGCCAGGGAGAGGCGGAGGTCACCTTCCAGGATGCTGCAAAGGGAGGCACTGTTACTATAACGGCCACCTGGACCACCGGCGGTGTGGATGTCACAGGTTCGGAGTCCATAACCATACAGCCTCCCCCGGCATTTATCCAGGTAGCGGATAACTATCCGGACCCTGCATCCATAAATATCAAGGGAACGGGGGGCCAGTCCACCTCGCAGATAGTTTTCGACGTCCGGGATTCCCAGGGAAATCTTGTAACCGACGGCTACAGAATAGATTTCGATATAGACAGCGGCCCCAACGGCGGAGAGGACATACTTCCCCTGTACGATGCCACGTCCAGCGGCCAGGTAAGCACAATACTCAGGAGCGGTTCCAAGTCCGGGCCGGTGAGCATAAACGCGACCTTTCATAATGACAAGAGCATAAGCACCACCACCAGCCAGATCGCCATAAACGCGGGGCCCCCGGTTGGTGAAGAATTTGGTATATTCGCCGAGTACCTGAATATATCAGGCTTATCGTACTCAAATATCCAGGACCAGATCTCCATAAACGCCGGGGACATTTATGGAAACTCCATTCCGGACAACACCGCAATATCCTTCAAGACCTATAACACCGGTGGATTTTTTACTCCCAATACCGCTACCACGACCGGCGGCCTGGCTACAAACAACCTTCATTCCTCTGATTCCCCCACACCGGTTGAGGGATTCGTATCGGTCACGGCTGAGGCCAACAACGGGGGAAGGACCACCCATGTGACATCCATGTCCGTGGCCCCTGACCCCCACACACATATAATATATGCAGGTACTGACGGGGGAGGCGTTTACAAGTCCACGGACAGCGGCGCAAGCTGGACAAACATAAGCCGGTCTTCAACCATACAGGGCCAGAACTGGATAGACCCGTATGTAAACGACATAGACATCGACCCGGACAATCACAATACGGTGTACGCAGCAACAGGATACCTGGGCCAGGGAAACGTGTACCGCAGCCTGGACGGGGGCATGAGCTGGAACAGCAATAACAAGGAGGAGGTATTCGGATTATTAAACCAGACCTCTGCCATGCTGGCCGTGCTCTGTGACGACGGTGGCAGCGATTATGTATGGGTGGGTACCGAGGGCCTTGGTGCGTTACGGTCCACAGACGGGGAGGATTTTGACTGGGGAGGCACGGTTACAGCGCCCGCGGGCGTTGGAAATACCGGAAACGGCACCATGACCACCCCTACCCTCTCTTCATCCACCAAGACAGAAACCTGGACCGCAACATACCAGCAGACAGGGGCCAGTACCTCCACCCCTGTGCTGGATACCAACGATTCCGGAAGCGAGGCGGACGGCACCATGACCGGTGTATCCGCCACGAGCACCGCCGATACCGAAGCGTGGACCATTACCTATGAAGGAGGATACAGCATCGTAACAAAGGGAGGGGGAGACCAGGGCGACTTAACTATTGTTTCCACTTCCGCATCCACTGTTACGGAAACCTGGACGGTCACGTGCATAGACGGAAAGGACGGTTCCGAGATATTCAGCGTTAAGGGCTCTGTTTCAGGACTACAAACCCAACTCACCAATATAGCCCAAAATTATACCACGGATAACTCGGAGGTTACCTTTCTCATTGAGGAAACAGGTAATTTTGCCGGCGGAGAAACCTTTACATTCAGTACTGACAGGGATGCATGGACGGTTACTGGAACTGAATCTGCTGGCCCTCATCCTAATGCAAAGACGGACGTGGCCTACACCTCAGACAACTCGGAGATATCGTTTACCATAAACTCCGGTACAAATTATTTTTACCAGGATGGCGATACATGGACATTCGATACCACTGTAACCGGCAACTGGCAGGTAGAAGGCACGGTTTCCGGAATACAGTCCGAAACCGCTGAAAACGGAGTGGAATACTCTTCGGACAACAGTGAGGTTACCTTTACCATTACAGAGGGCACCACCTCGTTTGTTCCTACAGATAGCTTTACCTTTGATACCACCGCCAGCGGCCTTGGATACGGAAAAGAGGTGCGGGACATCGTAAAGGTTACCGGTACAAACGGGATAACAGCAGTGCTTTATGCAGCCACCGCTACCGGTGTATTCAGGAGCACGAACGGTGGTCTTATATGGGCCGAGACCAAGGATTTTTCAGGCGACAATATAACCACCCTTGCCCTGCACCCGGATTCAGACGGAGTAACCGATATCATTTACGCCGGCACTGTTGACGCCGGTATATGGGCAAGCACGGACAGCGGCGCCAACTGGACCAGGTATGAAGGAGGTCTGGGAGAAGGGCTCAGTGCGTCCACACCTGTTTCGGACCCGGACAACACCGGAAACGGCACCATTAGCGAGGTTGCCATAGGCTCCGATACTCTTTCCGAGTACTGGACCGTTACCTGCAAGACCGAGGCCTCAGACGGCGGGACCTTTTCTGTCAGCGGAAGTGTATCCGGGGACCAGGCAGACTACGACATAACCGCAGGCACCTACACCATTGCAAACGTGCTTTCCTTTACTATAACCGACGGTTCCACCGACTTTAAGGCGGGAGATAGATTTACCTTCACCACCACCAGGGACCCGGGGAACGAGATCAAGGACCTGATGGTGGATCCAAACAGCGACCTGCTGCTCTATGCGGTTACCTATTTCTGGGGTCCCTTGGAACCGCATGCAGTTGGCAATCTTTACGTACACGATCTGAATGCAGACGGATCAATGACAGCAAGTGACTGGGCGGAGGCGAATACAGGCCTTCCCCAGTACGACCCACCGGATGACACCACCCTTTTTGCCCAGCACGTGATTGTCCCGGATGTTTCAGCAACCCCTGCAGCCCTTTACATAGGCGGGGAGGGAATAAACCTTTACAAGGCCTCCACCGGACTTTCCACCGGCTCGCCGTCATGGGAGACCAGCAAGACCGGGCTTACAAACCTCATAATGGCCCGTATGCCCATACTCTTTTCCGGGGAATGCACAATGTCCATTACATCCGAAACTAGCGGCAGCGAGGTAACCTATACCGTTTATGTAGAGGATGTAAATGGAAATCCCCCGGTATCCGGTTCCACACTGGTGGTTACATATAAGCCCGCTGCCGGGGAAGAAACCATATTGCTGGAGGAAACGTACGGGGATTGCTATACCCATGAGGGTACCTGGAGGGACCCCACTGACCCGGATACGAACGACCCCTATGTAATTTCCGTTACCGTATCCGCAGGAGACAAGGTTGAATTTGCATTTACCACCACTGACTCCCTTCCCGATCCTCCTGGATATTCCGGGTCTTCACAAACTGTAACCTATAGCTATTAAAGCAAGCAAAGAAGCGGGTATCGCTCCTTATTTCCGGATAATCCGGAAGCGATACCCGCTTGATTTTTTATCAGGCCTTTAATCCGCCTCGATATGGATCTTGTGCCTTACCTCTAAAAGGGCGTCCACATGCAAATCCGCATCCAGTTCCCTGTTTTTATAGGCTATGAGCGGTACACCCGCTGCACGGCAGACCTTAAAATCCACCTCCGAGTCGCCTATATAAACGCATTCTTCCGGACAAATACCAAAGAAATCCATGATCTTATAAAGGGACTCCGGGTGTGGCTTTGGGTTTTCCACATCCAGGCACGAAACCACCATGTTAAAATATCCGCTCAGGCCGAAATCATCCAGCACCTTTCCTATTGTGGTGCTCCGGTTTGTGGCCACGGCAAGCCCACATTTAGGCTTTAAATATTCAAGCAGCTCCTTCAACCCGGGCTCCACTATCATAAACTTGATAAAGGGAGTATAATCGAGTTTTTTCCGGTAATCCAGGGCCTCGGCTTTGTGGGGACTGTTTCTGAAGATGTGTTTCAGGGATTCCTCTGCGGTATGCATATGCACGAAGTCGGTTTCGTCCTCTGTCATCGGGGGGTGGCCGAAGTTTGCAAGAATGTGGTTATAAAAATTCACATTGGCCTGCCTGGAATCGAACATGACCCCGTCACAATCAAATATTACTGCCCTTACTCTTTTCATAGCCGGTGCAGGTTACTATATATCTATAACAAAAATCAATCATAACTTGCAAAATACCCTTTTTTATGTACACTGAACTACGCACGAAATATAACCTAAGGCAAAAGGGCCATGGAAATAACATCTGATTATCTGGTGATTGGAACCGGCATCGCGGGGCTTACCTTTGCCCTGAAGGCCTCGTCTACGGGAACGGTAAACGTAATCACCAAAAAGGAGAAGAAGGAGGCGTCCACCAATTACGCCCAGGGGGGAATCGCCTCGGTTTTGGACCCGGAGGACTCATTCGAACTCCACATCAAGGACACATTAGAGTCCGGCGCAGGGCTGTGCAAGGAAGATGTCGTTAGAAATGTTGTTACAAACGGGCCCCATATGATCAATGGACTCCTTTCACTGGGGGTAAACTTCTCCCATGATAAATCCCGCAGGGACAAGCTCGATCTAACCCGTGAAGGGGGCCACTCCAGGAGAAGGATAGTTCACACCGAGGACCTTACAGGACAAGAGGTGGAAAGAAGCCTTATACGGAACGTGGATAACGATAAAAACATCCGTGTTTATGAAAATCATATGGCGGTTGACCTGATCACCACTTCCAAGATCATAAAAAGGGGCATCTCCATAAACCAGACAGAGGAAACATGCTGGGGAGCCTATGTTCTGGACATAGATTCCGGAGAGGTCAATACATTTCTTTCCAGAATCATAGTGCTGGCAACCGGGGGAGCGGGCAAGGTCTACCTTTATACCAGCAATCCGGATATCGCAACCGGGGACGGGGTGGCCATAGGCTGCAGGGCAGGTGCCAAGGTGGCCAATATGGAATTCGTGCAGTTTCACCCCACATGCCTTTACCAGCCCAAGGCCAAAAACTTCCTTATAAGCGAGGTGGTAAGGGGCGAGGGAGGAAAGCTAATCGATAAAAAGGGTAATACATTCATGGAACACTACCATCCCAAAAAAGACCTCGCAACAAGGGATATAGTGGCCAGGTCCATAGACTCGGAGCTGAAAAAGACCGGGGACGAATGCGTTTACCTGGATATAAGCCACAGGCCGAGGGATTTTATAATCAACAGGTTTCCCAATATCTACAGGAGATGCAAGGAGCTGAATATAGATATAACCAGGGAGCCGATTCCGGTGGTTCCCGCTGCCCACTACATGTGCGGAGGGCTGCTGACGGACTCCCGGGGACACACCAACATAGCCAATCTATATGCAATAGGAGAGACTTCCTGCACTGGTCTGCACGGGGCAAACAGGCTTGCCAGCAATTCCCTGCTGGAGGCCCTTGTCTTTTCGAAGGCGGCCTTTGAAGACAGCTCAAATATAATCCGGAAAAGTCGTCCCTGCGAGTTTCCATCCGTGCCCGTATGGGACTCCGGGTCCGCGACGGACAGCGATGAATCGGTTGTGGTATCCCACAACTGGGACGAGGTAAGAAGGCTAATGTGGAACTATGTGGGTATCGTAAGGACGGACAAGAGGCTTTCCAGGGCGAAGAGAAGAATCGATATTATACAGCAGGAAATAAAGGACTACTACTGGGATTTTAGGATAACCAGGGATCTGCTTGAATTGAGAAATCTTTCCACGGTAGCGGAATTGATAATTTTATGTGCCTGCAGCAGAAAGGAAAGCAGGGGCCTTCACTATAATCTCGACCACCCGGAAAGGGATGATAAAAACCGGGGCCGCGACACGGTTATATAGAATCCTTTACCTAACTCGTATTTCTTAATAGACATTCCCTCTCTTTCTTGCCAACCTTTCCCCGGCTTCCAAAAAGGGAGATCACGGGTATCTCTTTTTTTAAACGTAATCAGGTTTTGCATGACTGATCTTCTACAGTGGAAAAAATAATATACAGTTAAAACAAGACATTATAA
>CAZZPR010000023.1:0-35319 GCA_964655655.1 uncultured Desulfobacteraceae bacterium
GCCATTAGCGGGATTTGGGAGTTTTGAGGAGTTCATCTCTGAAACTCCTGTTTAAGAATCGAGGTGTTTTGCCTGTTTGATTCTTAATAATGTAATAGTCAACGCAGAGATGCATGTAATCCTAAGCTGATAAATTAAGCCCCGCATCCGTAATTGTTCTGGGTGGAGAAAGACACTGGTCTCCGGCCGGAGCGAATTTAATCCTTGATTCGATGGAAAGAAAGCTTCTATAATTATGCTAAAAAAGGAGAGATCACTATGGATTTAACAGAGCTTTACCAGCAAGGAGAGGAGCTCCTGAGGAAAAAGGAAATAGGGGTATACCTGGACAGTGTGGAGACCGGATTTATTCCTTCTCATGACCGCCGTATTTTGGATCGATATACATTCAGGCAGCGGTGCATCGATGCAGTAGAACCGGACATGCGCTGCAATGTACTGGGGGTAGAGCTTTCCACCCCGGTAATAATGTCGGCCATCACTACGCCTATCCCGGCCATTGTTGAAAACGGTCTTCTGGAAGTAGCCGTGGCCTTGAAAGAGGTCGGAAGCCTTTTGTGGACAGGCTCGTTGATACCTAAGAACCTCCAAGAGCTCGTACAATTGGGCGTGCCGGTTGCGGCAAATGTAAAGCCCCTTGAGGATCGCAAGGAAATGTTCGGCGTTCTTGACGAGTTTCAGGAGGCAGGTGTGAGCTGGGTGGGCATTGAGATCGATGCCGCACTGGGAACAAAGATCGGAGATAAACCAAGGGCAACCGGATGCACCCCGCTTTCCATGCAAGAGCTTCAATCCATCAGAAAAAAGGTTTCCACACCCCTTATCTTCAAAGGGGTGTTGAGCCGAACGGACGCAGTTAAATCAGTGGACGCGGGTGCGGACGGCATCATGGTCTCCAATCACGGCGCACATACCCTGGACTATTTGCCCCATCCCCTGCAGGTTATGGAGGAAATTGTTTCTGAGGTGGGCGGGAAGGTGGCAATAATGGCAGAAGGCGGGTTCCGGCGCGGCAGCGACGTGCTTAAGGGCCTTGCCTTTGGTGCCTGCCTTGTGGGTATAGGCCGGCCGATTCTCTATGGATTGGCCGCGGACGGCAGAGAAGGGGTGAAAAGCGTGGTTACCGGTATTACTCAAGAGCTAAAACGTATTATGACCCTGGTAGGAGCTCCTGATCCCGGCAGAATCCCTCGAGACGTTTTGATTCCGGATTGAACGAGCCAATGGCCGGTAACGGGAATCTCTTAATCCCCGATAGCCGATAAGGCCCTACGTGTACTTGTTTGTTCCAGGGGCAACAGGCTCGGCGCCTTGGTGTTTCGGCATCTTTCAAGATGATATTTCATGAAGGCCCTGAAGCCGTCCGCTCCCATGTAGCGCTCCAGCACCTTTTGATCGGTATTTACGAGGTCAAGGAGGAATAGGCCGTCAAGTGTCCTGGCGAAATCGTAATCAAGATTAAAGCTCAGAAACATCCCTCCCATTTTTAGATATTGTTTCAAGAGTATTGGCACGCCCTTGCCGTCTGCTTCCAACGAAGAGATGCAGGAGGAGAGTTCATTGATGTCGTCCCACCAAGCCTTCGCCTTTTCCCTGTTCAAGCCGGCAATCCTTTTTTCCCGAAACGGCTTTCTGGGCTTGACCATTCTGGAAAGATCCTGAGAAAATCTATTCATCTTCAGAAACTTAACCATGAGCTGCCTGGAATGGAGCTGGTATTCATTTGAAATGCTCACTGCGCCAAATAAAACCCGGTAACGCGGATTGATTGACAAATATTTGCCTGTACCCTTCCACAACAATAGAAGAGATGAGTAGTGTTTCTGGTACTCGGTTCTTATGAAGGTTCGGCCCATCTTTATCGCCGGCCCCAAACCTTGCATAAACTCAGTTCTATATTTAAAGAGGGTATTGGTATAGAGCGCCTTCTTGCCGTGTTTGGGCAAAATTTTATCAGTAGGTCCCAAGCCTGTAGGCGCCGACAATCTCGTTTTTCTTATTATTCCACAAAAAGAGATGAATATAGATATTGTCAAAACGGTCAAGGTCAACGGAGTTTCCGGTTCCTTCACCCATAGACCTAAAGGTGGATTCCCTTAGGCGGCCGATTTCTCGAAGCACTTTTTGAATCTGGTCAGCTTGGGCAAAGTATACGGAATATTCATTAACCCCAATGAGCCTTTGGCTGGATGGCAGTTTTTTTACCTCATCGGCCAGGTAATACGAATCCAGAGGCGGAGTGATATCCCTGAGCTTTCTTTCAGGACTTTTACCTTTTAACCCATCCCTTTCCTGTTATCCGATTTATTATTTCGGATCCTAATTACTAATAGGCACCCGCCCTCCCAAAGCCCCGCCCATTTCCTCAAGGCAATATCTACTGGCCTAAAAGCATGTGTCCTCATATTCGGGCTTTAAGGTAACTCTTTAAAGACTTAGTACTCCCCAAGGTAAACCCCGAATATTTCGGGCACTTCCCAACCCTGTGGTATTTCTTTTGAGATATTGCCTTTCTGAAACAGGCAGGTCTTTGCCAGGTTTTGCGGGGTATAATCTGGCTGCCGGTTTACTTTCTGAAAAACCGAATCATGTTATAAGGGTCTAGGAAAGGGTTCATTTCTGATTAAACCCGGATTGTGCAGTAGACATCGTAGCGAGGTTTTTCAGGCCGCAGTAGTTGGCTGCTGCACAATCCGGGTTAAAAATCTCATAAAAGAAAAGGTAAGGCTGGGGTTAAAAATACCAGGTAAGCCGGAGGTAAGCACTGTCCGCGGGTTTGTTGATGAGTTTTGTGCCCGGAATTCTGAAGCCGCCGAATTCCGTGTCCCCTCCGCCACAGGGAATTTTGGCCCCTAGGGTGATTTGAAAATCCCGGGCCACATCCCAGACAGCATAGGGCTGCAAAATGCCTGAAGGGTCCTGCATATTGTTTATTACTGTTAAGAAGACGTTAAGCAGGGGATGAAGCTCCATCTTGACATGACCGGAGAGGTATACGCGGCCCAGGGTAAAAACCTCTCCCCTGCGGATGCGTTCCATCAGGGCTGGCCTCGCAAGGGCCGAAGGGCAGGAATCTTCACCTATCCCGTTATAAAAAAGTTCCGCAAATCCATAAAAATTTTTATTCCACCACACCCAGGAGTAGTCCATATTGGCGTTTATGGACAGGTATCCGTGCCTGTCGGTCTTATCATCCAAAATTGTCCCGGTTACATCTACCCGCCAGGCGGCCCCCATAAGATACCCGGTTGCGCCGAAGCCCGCCACCGTATCCTGAAAATGACGGGCCATCATTAAATCGAACTCTGTTGTGCCTCGGGCAAAATGGAGCTTGCCCGCCACCGAGCTTTTGCTGCTTTCCGCATCTCCTGTCAAAGGGTTCCGTCTCGGCACAAGCAAAAACTGGAAATCCCCGAATCCGGATGCCGGGAATTGGGCATGCAGCATGTCGTCTCCTGTTTTGTAGTCCCTTTCAATCTCCGTGGGCGAAAAGGGGTTGAACAGATCCATAGGGTTAAAAAGCAGCCCGTTACCCCAGGTGATTGCCTGACGGCCGATACGCAGGGTCCCCCAATCTGAAAACAGGCTCAGACAAAGGCGGTCCAGCCTGTGGTAGAGGACGGAGCGCCGGCTTTCATTTATGGTCTTTGTAAGATCCATGAAACGGCGGTCATCTTCTGTGGGTCCGTAAGAAAGGAGGCCGTAATCAAAGAAACCGGGGAAAAGGTCCTTCAGGTCCCCGGTCTTGGCCCTTGTATCCCCTCCAAAGTAAACAGCCTCGTAATGGGTCTCGAATTGTCCCCACTCCTCCAGGAAAATCCTGTTTTTGAGGCGGCCTTCCAGACTTCGGTCGTAGTAGGTGCCTTTACCTACAGGACGGAATACCGATTCATCTTCATGCCGGGAAGCCTTTGCCCGGGCCTTGATGTGGCCTCCCCACTCCGTTTCTATTTTCTTATCCCCGGATTTCGGGTCATGGCCGTGCATTTTTTCTGCAGGATTCGACGCCTCGGAGTAATAACTTGTTCCCAGTAAAAGCATGAAAGGAAACAGAAAACCAAACAAAGCTTTATTGAGGCCTGGGTCCATGAGGGGCTTCCTAATTTTGCTTCACATCTTCATCCACTATCCGGCCGTCCCTGAGTTGTACGAGTCTTCGGGCGTAGTCCATTACCATTTGATCGTGGGTTGAAAACACAAAGGTCATGTTTTTCGTATCATTCATCTTGCGCATCATTTCCAGCAGGCTGCGTCCGTTTTTGGAGTCAAGATTGGCGGTAGGCTCATCCGCCAGCACGATAGCAGGATTGGACACGATAGACCTCGCAACCGCCACCCTCTGCTGTTGCCCTCCAGAGAGCTCAGCGGGCCTTCGATCATACTTCCCCTCCAGGCCCACTTCATCCAGAATGCCCCTGGCCTTTTCACGTCTCTCCCTTGCGGGCACTCCCTGAAGCAGCATAACGAATTCGACATTTTCCAGGGCTGAAAGGACAGGCACGAGGTTATAGGCCTGGAAAACGAACCCCACCTTGTGCAAACGAAGGTCGGCGAGTCCTGATTGATTCATTTCTTGCAATGAGTTCCCGTCTACAAGCACCTTGCCCGAGTCGGCCCTGTCCAGCCCGCCGATAATGTTCAGCATGGTGGTTTTACCGGAACCGGAGGGTCCGGCCAGGGCCACGAATCCCCCTCTTTCAACCGACAGATCTACGCGGTTAAGGGCGAGAACCCCCACCTTTCCCTGGTGGTAAGTTTTTTTCAATCCGCAACATTTTACTATATCCATTGCGCTCTCCTGAAGGAATCTCTTTGAGTTGAATCCGTTATTTCAAAAAACTTTCTAGTCCGGCTACACATGAAGCTTGCGCCCGATTTACGAATCTTTCATTACGTATGGGCCAGGGCCTCTACAGGTGTGAATCCTGCTGCCTTTATCGCCGGATAGGCGCTTAACAGAAGCCCCAGCACAAAGACCACCGCATTGGCTGCAATTACGTCCTTGCCCTGGATCACCGGGTAGATAATCCGGGACATGCCTGCATATTCGAGTCCGGCGGCCATGGCGGAAAGATCTATTCCGGTTCCGGAAAGGGCGAAAACACTCAAAAACCCAAGGCTGTTTCCGAGGAGCAGGCCCAAAATCAGCAGCAAAAAACTTTCAGTCAGGACTTCCCTTACGATCCACCAGGGCTTCATCCCCAATGCTTTGAGCAAACCGAACTCCCGTACCCGTTCAAAGACAGCCATCAGCGTGGTATTTACGATGCCGAAGGCCATGGCGATAAAGGTTACCAGAAACCATAGGAAAATGAACCAGTCATAAATCTTTAAAATCGCCGTGGCCATTGGCAGAAGTTCCCGCCAGGTATGCACCTCATAATTTTCCGAGGAAAGTGCACCCTTAAGGACATCGGCTACAGGCCTGGCCTGTTCGTGGTCTGGGAGAAGAGCGGCCGCTTCGGATATACCGTTTTCCAATTTGAGCATCTCCTGGGATGCCGGTAATGTGACGAATACATAAGACTTCTCCGTGGCCTGAAGTTCGGAACTGAACACACCTATGATTTCGAAGGCCCTTGATGCAAGTTCCTGCTGGGCATCCTGGGCCATCAGAACCAGCCTGTGACCCAGCTGGGTCTCAAAATCTTCCAGCAATGCCTCGCCCACAATGATCCCATAACTATCATCGGGCTTGAGATAACGTCCCTTGTTTACAGCATCCTTCAGGAAAGAGACCCTGCCCTCTTTTGGAGGGTTTATGCCCACCATGGTGACGCCGGTCGAACGGCGCGCATTGCTGGCAATAGCGTTTACCCGTGTTCTAACAGTCCAAAGGGCATCGGCGGGGAGGGTTTTTCTCAAGCCTTGCTTCACTTTATTCGGATCGGAGATGCTGTTTTCGATTACCGGATCGTTGCGGTAGCCTTTGCGGTGAACCTGGATATGAGCCGTGAGGGTTGAGATGCTGTTTCGTATAATTTGATCCGCCACTCCCCGCATCAGCGCCCCCAGAAAAATCATGCTCCACACCCCTATAACCACGGCGGTCAAAATAACCAGGGTTCTTCTACGGTTACGCCATATATTTCTCCAACCTAACTGGAGGTACATGAAGTTCGCCCTTTCAATACATCATTCTTCATACGGCTGCCATGGCCTCCACAGGCCTGAAACGCCGCACCTTCAGCGCAGGGTACAGGGCCGTAAAAATGGTTATGGCAAACACGATCCCTGTCCCTATAAAAAGGGAGAGGATTGAAAGCCGGGGATACATGCGCTCGGGCAGTCCGTACTGCCTAAGCAATTCCGTGGCCCCGGAAATATGGATGCCGTTTATCTGAAAATACAAGGTAACAATTATTCCCGCAATCATGCCCAGGACGAGACCTAACAGCATAATGCTCGTGGATTCGATCAGCAGAATCCTGGTCAACCTCCAGGGTTTTGTTCCTATGGCCATAAGGATGCCGAATTCCCTGGTCCTTTCGAAAATGGCCATCAGGAAGGTGTTAAGGATACTAAAGGCAACCACCACTATAAGGATGATGTAGAAGATGAATCCGCTTACCAGGTCCATTCGAATGGCGTCTATAAGCCCGGGCATTAGTTCCTTCCAGTCCAGCACGGCGAAGTCGCTGCCTTGGTAAACCTCTTCAGCCTTATTTGCGATGGTTTGCTTCAGGGAAGGCACTGCGCCCAGGCCCTTGGCAAGGATCACCACCTCGTGCACCGCACCCCGCATGGCATAGGTTTCCTGGAAAAATTCCAGGGGGATATGCATGGAAGAGCGGTCAAAACTATCCTCCCCGGATTGGAAGATACCTTTGACCGTCACGGCGGTAGCAGCGATAGAGCCGTCCCTGCCCTGACCGAGGAGGATAATTTCATCCCCCAAAGAAACTTTTAGGTTGTTGGCCAAAAGCTTGCCGACAAGCGCCTGGTTCGTGTCGTTATCGGAAAGGTATTCGCCTTCCCTGACCAGTTTTTTTAGAGTTGAGACACCGGCCTCCCTGCGAGGGTCAATACCGATTACTAAGATACCGTAAGATCGCTTTTTGGATGAGGCAAGGGAAAAGGCGTTGGCCCGATAGGTATAAGAAGCAACGCCATCGAGCCCCTCAATAACTGCACCGGCCTTGCGAGGATGGGGAACCACCATGTGCATGCTATGTCTGTTTTTATACCCTTGGGCCTGAACCTGAAGGTGACCCGTATGGGTGCGGACCGCGGAATTTATCATAGTGTCATAGGAGCCGAACTGCCATGACAGCATAAACACCAGGAGCAAAGTGGCAAAGGCGATGGCGCTGGCGGTCAAGATGGACCTTCTGGGATTTCGCCAGATGTTTCGCCATCCCACTTTCAGATCCATCCACATTTCCCCTACCTCCCGGCCTTTTTCAGAGCCGAAAGGGTGAACTTGCTGTCCGGCACGGGCTCGTTAAAGGACAATTCCATGTAGTCCAGCACAGTGTATTCATCAGCCGCATCCGCTTTTTGCATCCTCCAGACCTTGGGAAACAGCCTGTCTCCGAGCCGTTGGATATTATGGGCGGTCATCTGCTTGACGAGCTTCAGGTCCTCATCGTAAAAGGCCTCCGCCAGAAATATGTAGTCCTCTCTTATCTTGAGTTTCTGCATTCCCCACACCACAGGTGCCCGTGGTTTGGGCCGGGATTCTATGAGAAAGACTTTTTTCCCGTTGTGGGCTTCCGTGCCCGTTATCTTGTGTACATAATCCCTGAGGATGCTGTCGCTCTTGGCAAGGTCATTGTTGGAAAAATCGGATCCCATCCAGCTTTGGGACATCATGGAGGGCGGGATCTTGATTACCCTGTTCACCTTGGGATTATAGGTCCACATCTCCGTCCCTTTTTTCAGGGTTGCGTTGCCTTTGTCCTTGGCCGGTTCAATGATACGAATTAGGCTTATGCGCTCCCCCTTGGTCCAGGCCTTAAGGGTCATCTCCCTTTCCCAGCCGGGGCGGTGAATTCTCATTTTTACCACTGCAATGGAAGTTCGGCCACGAACATAATTAAAGCTGTACTCAACGAGGCTCCGGGCGTCCTCCCCATAAGCATTTATGTGAGGGAAACTGATACAAAGTGCCGCAAAAATTAGGGCGATAAATCTCCAAAACATATTTTATCCTCCAGTCAGTCCAGAATCAGCAAAACAATCGTTAATTTTGTAATAAAAAATGCGACACCATCTCATATGCAGCAAGGGTTAACCCGGATTGTGCAGTAGCCAACTACTGCACAATCCGGGTTAAAGCAAGATAATTTAAAAAATAACAGAAACCGCAGAAAAGTAAAAGGCATAGTTCAGGCAAGAGAGAGGTGATAAGAAGTTTCGGGCAATAAAAAGGCCCTCCCCTTTTCCAGAAGGAGGGCCGAAAGATCTTTAGTAAGATTCAGTAATTTTATCGGTATGGATCCTTTTCATAACCCAGCTTTTTCCAGTCCAGTACATAGGCGCCGTCACCGTGACAGTCATTGCAGCTGAACCCCTTGTCCGCTGGTACTATGGAATGGGTTACGCTGAAATTGAATTTCCTGGTAACAAGATAGGCATCTTTGTATTTTCCGTCCTTATAGCTTCTCATCTCCTCAACGGTGGTAATCCGGTCCTTGTCGGCATCTGCCGCCTTGACCTCGGGCACAATAATCACGTCGTCCAGCTCGGCCTCCTCGTTTACTACAAACCAGGTTACGGTTACCTCGTTAAAAGGGTGTATCTTGCTCATGAGCTCCGTTGGTTCCAGGATTGGCAGATGACCGAGTTTCTTTCCGGTATACCATTTATGCTCCGGAATCCAGCCGGGTGACCTCTTTTTTGTAACCGGTTCCCCCTTTTCGGTAAATTCGTTCCAGGTTCTGCTCTTTAGGGCCTTCCCGGGCCTGGGGCCCGTATGGCAGGTTTCGCAAGCAATTTTGTTAACATGTTTGCTGTCCAGTATTTCTCCCCGGTCTGCCTTGTAATGGGGTTTTTCATGGTGGCATTTAAGGCATGACAGGGTCCCTTTCATGGTATCTTCCGTGGTATCAATGACATTACCCTTTGCAAACTGATGGTCGCTGTGGGAATCCGCAAGCCTTTCATGGCAGTCCTGGCATCTCATGCCCACTGCCAGGTGAACATCATGTTCTTCGTCGAATACATCTCCCCTTTTGGCACAGTCCTTTACATGGCATTTGGTGCATTGGGCGATGGTCGGCTCCCCTTTTCCGTCCTTAGTTTCATGGCAAAGGCGGCAATCCGTCTTTCCGGTAGCAGGGTCCCTGTAGCTTGAGGTATGACATTTCCCGCAGTGTTCCTTGAAGCCCTTGATTCTGCCCTGTTTTTCAAAGCTGAAATTCGGAAGGGCACACCACTTTTCAAGCATTCCAAGCCCGTTTCCCCAACCGCCGAGTTCCGGGCTTCTGCCCAACTGACCATGATAAGATCTCTCTACGCAATCCTTCGCCCCCGCGTTCCAGGTATAAACAAAAAAGACAATGCCCAAAACCAACACAATGAAAAAACCTATCTTTGAAAGCTTCACGCTTCTTGCTCCTTTTTCTGATTAACGTTCTATAAGATTTCCAACAAAAGAGAAAATATGAGAAAAATAAACATGTATTAATAAAATCTGTCAAGAAAAAAGTTCATGGACCACATTAACAGGGTTTATCCTAGCTCTGTCAATACCTTTATTTCCGCCTTGTCCCTCAGGTAACTGAGCCACGCATCAAACAGCCTGCCTCCCTTGTCAAGTAGTGGCGACCGGCTGAAGTCCACCATTTCATTTTTGAATTTTTCCTCGTCTATGCCCTTTTTATCCAACCATTTGATTATGTAGACCTTGTTGTTTGCCGCAAAAGCCTGTTCCGGGTACCGGTTATCGGCTGACAGGGTGAAAGCAGCGCTGGATATGGATGGGGCGTAACCTATCTCCGGGATCTCTTCATCCCTTTTAAAATAATCGGTTTCCTGAATGGCCAGTCCATTTTTTCGGGCCAAAGTCGACCACTCCGTGCCCGTCTTTAATTTTTCAAGGTAATCTTCTGCCCTCTTTTTTGCGGCCATAACGCAAAGATGCTTTTTTAAATCCGAGTCCAATTCCGGGGAAGCATTTTTTATCTCGGGTATATAAGGATCCTTACGGCCGACCACCTGAATTACATAGTATTTACCGTTGTGTTTTATTGCCTTGCTTATATCCCCCTGGCTTAAAGAATAGACTGATTCTCTGAGCTTTTTATCATCACCTATACCCGGAATGGCCCCGCCTTTTGAAAAATATTCGGTCTCTTTTGTCTGGAAACCGCTTTCCGATGCGTATTCAACCAGGTCAATGTTGTAGGGCATCCTGTCCATCAGGTCCAGGACCTTTTCATGGGCCATATCATCGGCTATATCCTTGATTACCCGGGCCCTTATTTGGTCTCGAACTTCAGACAGGGACTTGATTTTCGCCTCATTTTTGTCCTCAACCTTTACTATATGCCAGCCGAATTGAGTCCTTACCGGGCCGCCTATATCCCCAGGCTTCAATGAAAAGGCCAGATCCTCAAAAGGTTTGGCCATTTCCCCTCTTTTAAAATAGCCGAGGTCACCGCCGTGGGCGGAAGTGGGTCCCTGGGAGTATTTTTCGGCAAGTTCAGAAAAATCCTCTCCGGACTCGGCCCTTTCTAGAATCTTAAGGGCCTCTTCTTTAACGCTTTTAACCTCTGATTCCGGGGCATCAGGCGATACCTTGAGAAGGGTGTGCCTGGCCCTTACCTTGGCCGGAACCTCATAGGATCCCCTGTTCAGCTCATAGAAGCCCTTTATTTCATTTTCCGTAACCGTAATGCTGTCTTGAAAATCTGCGGAGTCCACCTCTAAATAAGTTATCTTAATCTTTTCCGGCACCCGGTATTTTTCCTTGTTTTTCTCGAAATATTTTTGCCTTTCCGAATCACTAACCTCTATGTCTGTTTGAAAATCATCCGGGTCCAATGAGATAAAGCCTATTTTAACCATTTCGTTTTTATAGGTATAAAAATTCTTGATGGCGGATTCAGTCAAGGGGAGAAAGCAATTTATAAAGTCGCGCAGCTTTTGCTCAAGCAATTGGGTTTTTATTCTGGATTCGAATTCAGACGCCTCCATCCTGTTGTTTTGGAGGAGTGACCGGTATCTTTCCGGGTCAAAAGTCCCGTTTACCTGGAAGGCCGGGTATTGAAGGATGGTGTCTGCTGCCTCCTCCTCAGTGACTTTCAGGCCGAGCCTTTCAGCCTCCTGCTCTATCAATTTTTTATCGATCAGCATATCCAGGGCCCTTTGCTTGAGGTTAAATGCCTTTATAAGCCCTTCATTCCAGTACTCCCGGTATTGCTGCTGGAAGGCGTTCAGCATATCCCGGTATATTGTTTGGTATTCAATCCCGGTAATCAGGTCGCCGTTTACATAGGCGACCTTTGATCCCGGACTGTCCTTTATGGTGAATACGCCCCAGGTTATAAACACCACGGCGATCAGGCCGGTAACTACCTTTATAAGTATGGACTTACTGTGTTTTCTCATCAGGGTTATAAACATGAAATCGGCCTCCTAATATTAATATTCCATTCCCCTTCTGGCGTTTATCCCCTTTTGAAAGGGATGCTTAATTTCCTGCATATCGGATACAAGATCTGCCCTTTCCAGTAATTCCGCGGGGCAATTTCTGCCGGTAAGAACCAGTTCCATGTGATCCGGTTTTTTATCCAGCAGATCGATTACTCTTTTCAGTGGTATGAGCTTGAAATCCAGGCCGACATTGATTTCATCCAATATGAGGATATCCTGATCTCCTTTTTCCAGGAGTTCCTCGCTCTTTTTCATCGCCTCGTCGGCCTGTTCAAAATCTACGGGTGATGGATTCTCGGGATAAATAAGCTCCGTTGTTCCATAACGAAAAAGATCAATTCCCAGCTTCTTTAGGCTTCTTACTTCTCCGTAATCCCATATCTTCATAAAGTGAATGATCGCGATTTTGAAACCATGGCCCGCGGCCCTCATGGCAAGACCCAAAGCTGCGGTGGTCTTTCCCTTTCCCTTGCCCGTATATATCTGAATCAGCCCGAGATTGTTTGATTCTTCTGGCAAATTGCATCCCCAATTTTTTACATAATCCTTTTAACCAATCGATTGATGCATGTCAATCTAAGGGTTGAATAATCCTGTAATCCCCCCTGGCAAAACCTACTTTTTACCGGTCAAATGTTTTTCCATATTCGACATGAAGGCAATCTGGGGTTTTCGGTTTTATCTTTTGCCGGCTCCGGCAGGAATTCAGAAAAAGGATGTCCCCGGTTTTTCCTGGATGAAAGAACCGGTAAATAATTGCAAAAAAAGTTTCTTCCGTTTATAACCCCGGGACTAAGAAAGGACTTTTTGCCGGCATTAATTATCGTAAAGTAGGAATGTTATGCTTAAAAAGGGACTAATTCAGGTTTATACAGGGAGCACCGGGGAATTAAATCTGGCCCATTTAGGGCTTTGCATGAGGGCCTCAGGACAGGGGCTGCGTATTTTCATGCTGGGCTTCCTGCACCACCCTTTTTTAGAGGCGGAACATAAGGCCCTGTCCACATTAAAGCCCTTGGTGGATTTCGATATTCCGGCATTAAAGGGGAACCAGGATTCGGATATCAAACCGGTTGAACGAGGGGAGGCACAAAAAAGGGTTCAGGAGGCCCGAAGATTGATCCGTGGAGGGTACGATATTATAATGCTTGAAGGGATAAATCAGGCAGTTGACACGGGCCTTCTTTCAATGGGCGATGTTCTTGGCCTTATAGAGGAAAAGCCGGCTCAAATGGAGTTGGTTATAACCGGCAAGAATGCTGTCCATGAGATAATCGACAGGGCCGAGCTAGTGACCGAGATGAGAGGACAAAAAATGCCACCCTCCCTATATAATGTTGATAAGTATTGCGGTGAAAAAGGGATTGAGGTGATTACAGGAGACGGAAAGGGCAAGACCACCCATTGCCTTGGCAGGGCAATGTTAAACGCTGCGGATGGTCGAAGGACAAAGGTTTTGCAGTTTATAAAATCGCCCCGGGACTACGGAGAGGTTATTGCATGCAAAAGGTTTGAGAACCTTGATATAAGGAGCATGGGCAAGGGGTTTGTAATCGGCAAGCCCAAAGAATCAGGCAAACATATAGAAGCAGCAAACGCTGCCTGGAAAACCTGCCTTCAGGAAATATCCTCCCGTAAATTCGACCTTATTGTTTTGGATGAGATCAATGTAGCGGTGCATTTGGGGCTTATATCGCCTGAAGCGGTGGAAGAGATGATGTTATCAAGGCCCAATGATCTGCACATCATGATGAGCGGACGAAACGCAAACAGTATGATAAAGGAAAGGGCGTCCGCTGTGTTTGAGATGAAAGAGATAAAGCACCCCTTTCACCAGGGGGTTCACGCCAGGAAGGGCATAGAGTATTGAGGTGTATTTGCCTGAGGGGAAGAAAAATTGCTGATCCCTGTTCAGGCCTCATTCCAGCCTTTTCAGGGCCGTTTCTATGTCTGCCTTTAATCCTGATCCGGGTTTTGCCAGCTCCCTTGCCTTTTCTAAATGAAAAAGGGCCTTATCCTTCCTTTTCAGTTCCATAAAGTATTTGCCCAAATTGTAATGGGCCAGGGCCAGTTTCCCCTGCCGGCCGTAAACTACTCCCAGATTGTAATATGTTTCGGGTTTAACAGCGGAGGGTAAACCGAGTAGTTTATTGTATATTTCGGCTGCCTGATCATATCTTTCGATGCCCTGCAGGGAAACCGCCAATGAATACAATATATCCCTGTCTTCAGGGGAGTGCTCCAGGGCCTTATAAAGGACCGAAACCGATTCAGAGTATTTGCCCCTGGTTTGGTATGCCTTGCTCAGGGCATACATTATGGGAAGCGAATCACTTTTCTTGGTCCATGCCCTGGTCAAATGATCAATGGCCTCTTTTGCCAGGCCTTCATTTTCCAGCAAAAGGCCGAGGCCGTAATGGGCCATGGCCGAGTCCTGATCCCCGGAAAGCATGGCTTCAAATATTCTTTTGGCCTCTTCCTTGTTGCAGTATAGGGCCAATACTGCGGTATGAAAGGCGTTAAAACGGTCCCTGAAGGACATCGACCTGGAGGGTTCCTGATTTTTTTTGTAATCCCGCAGCATTGAATCTATGTTGGCCATCCTCTCCGGGGTGCCGGGATGAGTGAGGAGATACTGGGGTGTTTCGCTTCCCCCGTAGTAATTCTCCCTTTGAATCTTTTTCAGCACACTGATCATCCCCCGGGGATCAAACCCGGCCATTCGGGTATATTTGAAACCCAGTTGATCCGCCTGCCTCTCGTCCTCCCTGCTGAAGCCAAGCTCTGCCTGGGCCCCTGCCGCTAATGAGCCTGTCATAATGGCCCCGGCCTTTTTCCCTCCCGCCAGTATTCCCGCCAGAACAGCGGCCATTGTGGCCAGGCCTATTTTTTTGGACCTCTCTATCCTTGCCGCAAGGTGCCTGGCGCTTACATGGCCCAGCTCGTGTGCCATTACACAGGCAAGCTCATCTGCGTTTTCCATGATTCTTATCAAGCCGGAAAATACAAAAACATTGCCTGCCGGGGCCGCAAATGCATTAATAATATCTTCTTCTATAAGATAAAACCCGGGGGTGAAATAGTTGATATCCGCCTGATCCGCCAGATATCCTCCCAGGTCGTTTAAATACCTTTTTAAGTATGGATACTCCGAGATATGATAAGCGGACCTCAGGTCTCTTAAGAATTTTTTGCCGAGGCCGGATTCCTCCTCAGGGGACAGGAATCCGGCCTGGACGTTTACGGGTGAGATTGTTGCCAGAAGGAGGAATGCAACAAGGACGGTGCAGGCAGCTTTTTTTATCACTTTCTACAGCTTTCCTTTTATTTCCACCCTGGCCGCCTCTGCCCACAGACCCTCAATGTCGTAGAATTCCCTTACCGGATGGTAGAAGATGTGCACTAACACTTCTCCGTAATCCAGCAGAATCCAGTGGCCGTCTCTTTCGCCTTCCACTCCGAAGGGTGCAAATCCTTTGCCTTTCATTTTTGTTTGCAGGTGACCGGCGATCGCCTGTACCTGCCTGCTGGATCTGCCGCTGGCAACCACAAAATAGTCCGTTATATACGTAAGTTTTTCTACATCAAGCAGGGTGGGCTCTACGGCCTTCCTCTCCTGTATGATATCGACACACAAAAGGGCCTTATCGAGTGAATTCATTTAGTTAGATATAAACCTTCCTCTTCTATGTATTTCCTTACTGTTTCGGGCACCAGGAACCGGACGGATTTGCCCTTACCAACCAAGTCCCTGATCCTGCTGGCCGATATATCCATCATGGTGGCCGCCTTTTTTATCAGGATGTTTCCCGAGGGATGGGTGAAGCATTCCTTCTCCGGGTTCCATGCCAGACCCGCATCAATGGATTCTATATAAGCAAACATATCCTTTTTATTATTATAACCAGGCCTGTTAATAATAACAAATGATGTGCAGCCAAACAAATCTCGAAATTCTTTCCAGGTATGTATCTCCATGAAGGCGTCCGTGCCCATTATGAAAAAGAGTTCGAGACCCGCCCCAAAACGCTGATGGAACATTTTTAATGTATCTATGGAAAAAGACGGGCCCTTTCTTTCGCCCTCAATGCCCCACACATCAAGCAAAGGTGAAATCTCGATTGCCCTTTTGGTCATCTCGAGCCTGTGAAAAAATTCGGTTAAAGGATAGGGGTTTTTATGGGGAGGCATTCCGGATGGGACAAGATAGACCCTCTCAAGCTTTAAATATTCCCCTATCTCCTCTGCGGCCCTGAGATGCCCCAGGTGGACAGGATTGAATGTTCCTCCCAGTATGCCTAATCTCACGTCCTTACCTGTCCGCGGCCGAATACAGTGAACTTGGTGGTTGTGAGCTCCGCCAGGCCCATCGGTCCGTAGGCATGCAGCTTTGATGTATTGATGCCTATCTCTGCGCCAAGGCCGAGCTGGAAGCCGTCATTGAACCGTGTGGATGCATTGACCAGCACCACTGAGGCATCCACCCCTTCCAGGAACTCCCGGGATCTTTCGTAACTGCCTGTAACAATGGCCTCCGTATGATTTGAACCGTATTTTTCTATATGATCCAGGGCTTCCCTGAAGTCCTGGACTACCTTTACGGCCAGTATCAGGTCCAGGTACTCCGCCTCCCAATCACTTTCGGCGGCGGGCTTGAGCCCGGGCAGAATGGAAAGCGTATCCTCGCAACCCCTTATTTCCACCCCTGACCTTTTAAAATCCTCAACCATCTTCGGCAGAAAGGAAATTGCAACTTGCTTGTGCACCAGCATTGTTTCCATGGCATTGCAAACACCGGGCCTTTGTACCTTTGCGTTTAGACAAATTTCCCGGGCCATATCCAGATCGGCAAATTCATCTATATACACATGGCATACACCCTTGTAATGCTTTAAAACGGGGATGCGGGAATTTTCCGCCACAAAGGAAATCAATTGCTCGCCTCCCCTGGGGATTATGACATCCACCCAATCATCCATTGTTAAAAGGGCGCCCACTGCCTGGTGCTCGGTAGAGGGTATAACCTGGATGGATTTTTCCGGGAGGCCGGATTTTTTAACTGCCTCCGAGAGGATTTCGTTAAGTGCCATGTTGGAATTTATGGCCTCGGACCCTCCCTTCAGCAATACTGCATTGCCTGATTTAAGACAAAGGGCGGCCGCATCGACCGTTACATTGGGCCTGGATTCGTATATGAACCCTATAACGCCCAGGGGTATCCTGATTCTTCCCACCTGCAATCCGTTGGGCCTTTTCCACATTCCGGTAACCTCTCCGGCCGGATCGGGCAGGGCCGCCACTTCCTGCAATCCGGTTACCATGGAATCGATTGTCTTTTGATCCAGTGTCAGCCTGTCTATCATGGCCGGGCTCAGACCCTTTTTCCTTGCTGCTGATACATCACGGGAATTGGTGCGGATAATATCTTCCTTCCTGGCTGCCAGGCCCTCTGCCATGAGATTCAGGGCCTTGTCTTTCTTCTCTCTTCCCGCAACCCTGAGCTCCCTGGAGGAATTCTTGGCATCAATGGACATGGTTCTTATCATCTGGTTTAGATCCATGCTTGCCCCCTTAAATATCGTGTGTAAGTACCAGGTTATCCTTGTGAATGACCTCGTCGTAATATTTGTAGCCTAATTTTTTTTCTATTTCATTTGTTTTGATTCCCATAATCTTTTCCAGGTCAGAGGAATGGTAATTGACAAGCCCCACCCCCAGATTTTTTTCCTGTCCGTTAATAATTTTTACTGCGTCCCCCATATTGAATTTGCCGGAAATAGAGATTATGCCGGAGGGTAAGAGACTTTTGCCCTCTTTAAGCAGGGCATCCTTTGCCCCGTCATCCACCTCTATGCACCCCTTTGGGGATTTTGTGAAGGCAATCCAGTGCTTTCGTCTTTTCATCGGAGAAGACCAGGGCAGAACAAGGGTTCCCACTTGCTCGCCACTAAATATTTTGCCGATTATGCCCCTTTTGCGGCCATTTGCAATAATAGTGGGAATTCCGCACAGGGCTACATCCTTGGCCGCCCTTACCTTGCTTTCCATACCCCCTTTACCGGTAGGGCCGGGCAAGCAGTTTGCGTATTTTTGTATATCCTCTGTTACCTTTTCTATTAATGGGATCAACTTGGAATTTTTGTTTTTCCTGGGATCACCGTCAAAGATACCATCTATATTCGTAAGGTTGATAACGAGGTTTACCCCTGCGAGATTTGCTATCATGGCGCTTAGGTTGTCATTGTCGCCGAATTTTATTTCCTCCACCACTACAGTGTCATTTTCATTAACCACCGGGATAACTTTCCAGTTGAGCAGCGTAAAAAGGGTGTTTCTGGTATTAAGGTATCTCCTCCTGTTTGTAAGGTCATCCCTTGTAACCAGTATTTGGGCCACTTTTTTGTTGTATCTCTTGAATGCCTTTTCGTAGGCGAGCATTAAACTGCTTTGACCCACTGCCGCGGCTGCCTGCTGCTGGGAGATGGATTGAGGTCTCTGGGGAAGATTCATCTTTTTAATCCCGGATGCAATGGCCCCTGAAGAAACCAGTATGACTTCCAGGTCCCTGTCGGCAATAAGCTCGCAGATGTCTTTAGTGAGGTCGTTTATCGCCTCGGAGTTTAATCCATGGTTTGTGGTCAGAACCCCGCTTCCGACCTTTATGATAAACCTCTTGACGGAATTCAATATGTTTTTCCTGTGATATTTCAAATTCAATTTAGCCTTGGCAGAATGTTTTCCTTGATCCATGTTTTAACTTTATCCATTCCGGCGCCTGTTAGGGCGGACACCGGGATGCAATCATGGCCTATTTCCCGGAAAATTTTGCACGCCCAGTCAATATCCGGCCCGCCGGGTGCGCATAGATCTATCTTGTTCAGCAATATCAATTGACCCTTGCGGGCAAGGGAGTCTCCAAACAGACCCAGCTCTTTCTCTATTAAATGAAAATCATTGAGCACATCACCGGAGCAAGGGTTGTGCAGGTCTATAATATGAAAAAGAGATCTGGTGCGTTCAATATGCTTTAAAAATTTGTGCCCCAGCCCCTTTCCCTCGCTTGCCCCTTCAACCAAGCCGGGGATGTCTGCAATGGTAAGATCCTGCTCGAAATCGAAAACTATAACCCCCAGGTTCGGCGCAAGGGTTGTAAAGGGGTAAGATGCTATTTTGGGGTATGCATCTGAAAGGCGGGAGAGTATTGTGGATTTGCCCACATTTGGGAAACCTATGAGCCCTATGTCTGCAATAAGCTTGAGTTCCAGCCCGATCTTCTTTTCCTGGCCGGTTTCCCCTTTCAGGGCGAATGCCGGAGCCCTGTTGGTGGAGGTGGCAAAACGTTTGTTTCCCTTGCCGCCCTTGCCGCCTTTTGCCACAAGTATGCGCTGGTCATCATGGGTTAGATCGGCTATTATTTGACCGGACTCAGTATCTTTTATTACAGTGCCAACTGGTACGACTATCTCTATATCTTTGCCTTTTTTCCCGTTTCTTTTTTTGCCCATTCCAGGGCTTCCGTTCCGGGCCTTGAAAGACCGCCTTGAGTTTGAATCAAGCAGGGAATGGGTTCTGCTGCTGGACCTGATAAAAACGTCACCGCCCTTTCCACCGTCTCCCCCGTCAGGGCCTCCTTTGGGCAAGAATCTCTCTCTTCTGAAGCTGATGCACCCCGGGCCTCCGTTACCGGATTTTACGGTAATCTCGACCTCGTCGATAAATCCCATTTGGTCTTTTTTTCAGAAGGGTTTGCAGGTTTTTAACCTTCAAGCGGCGTATACGCTAACACGTTTTTTGTTTTTGCCCTGCCTTTCAAAGGTTACTTTTCCGTCAATCTTTGAAAAAAGGGTGTAGTCCCTTCCGAGCCCCACATTTTTTCCAGGAAGAAAGCTGGTTCCCCTCTGCCTTACTATGATAGAACCAGTCTTGATTGACTGGCCCCCGAAGCTTTTTACACCCAGTCTCTTTCCGGGACTGTCTCTGCCGTTTCTGGAACTCCCCCCTGCCTTTTTATGTGCCATTTGTGCTCCTTTATTTATTCCTGCTTTTTAATATCCGTTATATTAACTTCTGTGAAATTCTGCCTGTGGCCCTTTTTCCTCCTGTATCCCTTTCTCGGCTTATATTTAAAAACTACTATCTTGGGCCCTTTCCCGTGCTTGGTAATCTTGCCGGATACCCTGGAATTTTCCAACACAGGGTTTCCGGCAGATATGTCTTTACCTTCGGATACCAGCAAGACATCGTCGAAATATACCTTGTCACCCGGTTTGCCTTCCAGTTTCTCCAGCATTACATTTTGGCCTGGCTCTACCTTGTATTGTTTCCCCCCTGTGCGTATTACTGCATACATTACTTATCCTCCTGCAACCGTTAAACTTTTCTTTACTAAACAAAAAAGGTAAAAAAGTCAATGCACATCCGGATTATTTCTAACCCAATAATGTTAATTGCTCAACCTTGCCCCTGTTATTTTTGGCTTCCTGCCAATGGCAACGAAAGAAAGTGTGTCAGCCTTTTCTTGAAAAAGAAAGACAAATTTGCAAAATTACTTTTTTGTTGTCAACGCCTTTTCCTGTTTTCCTGCTTATTACTTAGAATCCCAATTGCTAAATGGCTTCCATCCCCCCAAAGCCCCGCCCATTTCCTCAAGGCAATATCTACAGGCCCCAAAGCATGTGCCCTCATATTCGGAATTTAAGAAACCCCGTAAAAGACTAAAGACTCCCCGGAGTAAATCCCGAATATCTCGGGCACTTCCCAGCCCTGTGGTATCTTTTTTAAGATATTGCCTCTCGGAAAGGGGCAGGTCTTTGTACAGTTTTGCGGGGCATAATCTGGCTTACGGTTGCGGGTTGCTCCCTTTTTGGAACCTGGGGAGGGGAAAGGTTGCTATTTACCGAGGTCCCTTTTAATCTCTTTAACCGTTTGGCTTTCCAGGAGCTTTAAAAATTTGGGATTAGACAGAAGGGCATTAATATCGCCCGATTTTACCGCCTTGATTATATCCGGATCCTGCAAGGCCTTTTCAAAATCAGGGTCATCCTTCAAAGAGTAAATCTTGTCCATTGTTTCCTTGTCATTGGCCATTAATGCCTGGAGGATGAATATTTGTTCCTGCACGGAGGAAGGGGAGAGAGGGGCCGATTTCGGCTGGATGGATATGATTTCCGATTCCGTTACATTAACAGTTCCCATGGTATTGGTTTGTAGTGTATAAACCCCGTTTTTAAAGGACATAATTTTTCCTGTTAAAATACTTCCGTCCGTCAGTTTTATCTGGCTTACCGCTGCGGCGAATAAGCCGGTACAAAAAAACAGGATTATGAAAAACGAAAATAAACCGGAGAATTTTGAAAATTTCATTTGTTTTTCCCTTTAAACCCGGATTGTGCAGTAGTTGGCTGCTGCACAATCCGGGTTTAAAGATTAATTTTTTTCTTTTGTTTTCTGGTTTCAATTAAGAAAGCATTTCCCTGGCGTGGGCGACAGTCTTTTCGGATTCGGCCTTGCCCCCGAGCAGCCTGGCAATCTCCCTCACCCTGTTTTCCCTGTCCAAAAGGGAAATACTTGTGCGGGTCCTTCCCCCGCTAACCTTTTTTTGTACCAGAAAATGGGTCCCGCCATAGGAAGCTATCTGTGGAAGATGGGTGATGCACAGGATTTGGTGATAGCCTGACAGGTCGGCGAGCTTTTCTCCTACCTTGGCTGCAGTAGCCCCGCCGATTCCGGAATCTATCTCGTCAAAGACAAGTGTCTCTACAGGTTGGGTACGGGCAAGCACGGTCTTCATGGCGAGCATTATCCTGGACAGTTCTCCGCCGGAGGCGATTTTGGCCAGGGGCCTCAAATCCTCGCCAAGGTTGGGCGATATCATGAATTCAATATCGTCGATGCCGCCCTCATCAATACCCGGGTCAAATACATCCGGGTTTTCGGGTCCCCAGCACCTGAAATCCACCTTGAACCGGGTTCCTCCCATATTCAGCAGGCCCAGTTCGTCTTCAACCTTGGTCTCGAAATTGCCCGCAATCTCCTGCCTCTTGGAGGAAAGCCCCTGTGCCAGTGATATAAATTTGCACTTTTTCTCTTCTAATAGAGACCCCAAATCAGCCAGTTCCTCTTTTTTTTGGAGGATCTGGTCGCTCTTGCTGGAAAGCCCTTCCTTGAAGGAAAGGATTTCCTCTATGGAGCCGCCGTATTTCTTTTTAAGCCTTCCTATGAGGTGGAGCCTTTCTTCCACCTGTTCCAACCGGTTCGGATCCAGCTCCAGGCCCGAGTAAAAATCCCTTAATTGGAGGGCCAGGTCCTCAAGCTGGAGCCTTGCTGACTCCAGCTGGGCCCGGTAATTTTCCAGGTTGGGATCAATATCCCTGCCCCTTTCCAAATCCTTGCCCAGACCGCCCAGGGCGGACAGGACCGAATCCTCCTTTTCGTAAAGGGACTGATAGCCTTGAAATGCAATATCCATCAGCCTTTCCGCATGAGTGAGCCTGGCCATCTCCCTCTCCAGCTCCTCTTCTTCCCCTGGCACCAGGTTAGCCTCTTCGATTTCCTTGAGCTGGAACTGGTTTAGCTCCTCCCTTTCCCTTTCCCGCACCAAAATGTCCCTGATTTGTCCAACCCGGTCCCTTAGATCACAGCATTCCCGGTAGAGCCCGTTCAGGCGGAGTCTTTCACCGGTTAAACCCCCGAAATCATCCAGCAGGAAGATATGGTTTTCCGGCTTCAGGGCAAGCTGATGCTCGTTCTGGCCGGAGATGCTTATCAGGCGGGGAGCCAGGGCAGAGAGCATCTGAAGGGTGGCAGTGGAACCGTTTATCCATGCCCTGCTCTTTCCCTTTTTGGAGATGTCTCTTTTTATTAGCACCTCTCTGCGGAACGGTATTCCCATGTCCTCCAGGCATGAGGATATATCCGATTTTTCCGGTAATTGAAAGAGGGCTTCCACTGTAGCATTATCGGCCCCGGTCCTTACCAGGCCGGGTGAGGCCCTTTCCCCGAGGATCAGGTTAACGGCATTAATTATAATGGATTTGCCCGCACCGGTTTCCCCAGATAGTATATTCAGGTCCCCGGAAAAGTCCACGGACAGTTGATCTATTATAGCAAAATTCTTTATGTTAAGCTGGCCCAACATGGATCAGGTCTGCCCCCAGGTGACTCTTATCACCTCTTGATAGGTGGTCTCACCGTCCAGCATCTTTTTTACGGCGTTTTCCCTCAGGGTTTTCATGTCCTCTTCGCAGGCGGCTTTTCTTATGGCATCCGAACCTGCCTTGCCGGATGCGAGATTTCTGATTCGGTCCGAGACCGGCATCACCTCGAAAATTCCAATCCTTCCCAGATAGCCGGTTCCCCTGCATCTGATACAGCCTTTGCCCCTTTTTAATCTTACTGTTCCGGTGAGATTTGTTTCTATTCCCATTGAAATCAGGTCCTCCGCATCTATGTCGAATTTCTCCTTGCAGTAGGGGCATATTTTGCGCAAAAGTCTCTGCGCCAAAACACCTGTCAGGGTTGCCTGAATAAGGAATCCGGGAACACCCATGTCCACCATTCGGGTAACGGCCAGAGGAGCGTCGTTGGTGTGAAGGGTGGTCAGCACCAGATGGCCGGTCAGGGCCGCCTGAATGGCATTCTGTGCGGTCTCCAGGTCCCTCATCTCACCGATCATTATGATGTCGGGGTCCTGCCTCAGGATATTCCTCAGTATGCTCGCAAAGGTTATACCCGAACCGGGCCGAACCGCGATCTGGTTAAAGCTCTCATATACCATCTCTATGGGGTCCTCTATGGTGGTTATATTTTTCTCCTCGGTTGCCAGGTACCTCAGGCTGGAATAAAGGGTGGTGGATTTACCGCTACCGGTGGGCCCGCAAACAATTACCAGCCCGTGGGGAAGATTGATAAACTGCTGGTACCTAACCAGGTCCAGGGAGGTCATCCCCAGCTGGCTTATATCCTGAAGGAGGATATCGGGATCCAGGATCCTCAGGACCCCCTTTTCTCCGAAGGCGGTCGGTATGGTGGAAACCCTGATCTCCGCCTCCTCTCCCTTTCTCCTTCCTATCTTGATCCTTCCGTCTTGAGGACGCCTTTTTTCGGCCATATCAAGACTGGACAGGGCCTTGATCCTGGATATAATAGCGCTGTGGACATTTTTCGGCAGTCTGTACACCGAGTGCAAAACCCCGTCTATCCTGAGCCGGACCAGGCTGATATTTCTCTTGGGTTCTATGTGAATATCGCTTGCCCTTTGATCAAAGGCGTAATTAAAAAGGTGTTCCACTGCGTTGACAATATGCCTGTCGTCAGAAGGAAGGTCCCTTGATTCCCGAAGCCTTACGAATTGCTCCAGGTTTCCCAGGTCGATTTCAGGGCCGGAAAATTGTTCCTCTGCCGCTGCTATGGATTTCCTGAATCCGTAAAATTCATTTATCAGCTTGATGATGTCCGATTTGCTGGATACCACCGGTTTTACCTTTAACCGGCTGACCCTGCTTATATCCTCCATAACCTCCATGTTATGCGGATTGGGGGATGCCACGGTAAGCAGGCCGTCCTTTATGGATATGGGCAGGACCAGGTGCTTCATGGCAAAAGACCTGGGAATGGTGGACGTTACCAGATTCAAGTCCAATTCCAGGGGGTCTACCTTTTTGTATTCCATGTCCCACTCTTCGGCCATTGCCTGGAATATGGTTTCTTCATCCAATTGTTTTGCAGGATCGTCCTTTCTTTCGAGTTTAAGAAAGGAGATGATATCGATTATGGTTACAGGATTGATTATCCTTGAGGAGTGGCTACCCGAGGCATCCCTTATCACCTGGAGTTGCTCCAGCTTGTTCTTGAGGGTGTCCTTGTTTTTTATGACATCCCCGGCCTGCTCCTTTGAAATGAGGCCCTTTTTAATTAAGGCCCGGCAGACATTTTTTGCGGACAGGGGGGAGTTTGAATCCATTTTACGCCACCAAGGGATTATGAACGGAGTTTATTTATAAAGGATGATAGCATTTCCTGCTTGACCGATCAAAGTTTTTAAGTTTGATTCTTTGCTAAAAAATCCGGTGGAGCTCGAAAAAGGAACTGTTCCCATAAAAGGGTAACTTTTTTAAAAATCCGAGCCATTGCAAACATTACTCTTCAAGATTTAAAAAAATCTGTTGTGCCCGCAGCAAATCATCCAGAGTATCTATGCCCATCACCTCCAGCTTATTTTCCGCACTCGCATAAGCTACGGTCAGCCCGTCCCTGTAAAGGAACTCAACCAGGTCCGTTATAAAATATTCCTCTATTGTTGATAAACCGCCGACCCTTCTTTTCTTTACCTGGTGAGGATTGCTTTTCAATATGTCCATGTACTCAAGGAGGATGTCCCTTTTTGCGGCATAAATACCTGAATTGCAGATCTTGAGCCTCTCTATGTATTCCGGCGGATAATCCTTCCAGTATTTCCATTCCGTTATCCTTTTGACCCTCCCCTCTTCGATTTCCAAAACCCCGTATTGGGCCCTGTCCTCGGGTTCAAAACCCAGGACCGCCATGTGCGCCTCTTTCAAAAGATCGATCAGCTTGTTGTATGTGGGTTTTCTTACAAAGGGTGCATCTCCCATGGTTACAATAATATGATTTTGGACCATCTGCTCCAGGGTCTCCCGGGCGGCAAGAAGGGCCCCGCCCGTGCCGTTCAGGAGAGGCTGAAAGCAGTAAAAGACATCATCCCCACTGGTAGCCTCCATTACCAGGTCCCTTTTGTGGTGCAATACCAGGGCCTTCGGTCCTTGGGGCAGCTTTCTCAATACCTCCCTTATGATCGGCCTATCCCCTGTAAAAGGGTTTGTCCCTGGCATCAGAGGCAAAAGGGTCTTGTTCCCAGAATAACCCTTCATCCTGCTCCCGTGTCCCGCGGCGAATATTACTGAGCCTGCTTCCATTTCTCGCCTTTCTGGATTTTCAGTCGGTTATAATGGCCCTTTTACAATATCTTCTCGGATCCGCCTTGAAAAAAACCTGGAAATTTGCCTGATCATTTTACTCCAAGCACAAAATATGTCAATCCAGATGAACGCCTGGATGAGATTTCCAGCCCTTTCCACGAAAGCGTAAAAACCTAAAGCAGATTATCAATTTTTGCTAAAGTAATTTTTAATATTTGTCGATAAAAAGATCAACAGGACGCACACCTCAAAAAACCGTCCCTTTAAAGGTGGGCTTCCTGTAAATTTTTTTTCTCTTGGGTAAAGCACATGGGAAATTTTTCCTGCAAGTTTACATTTTCTATGGAAATGGCCGGCACCGGCAAAGATAGAGGCATTGAAGATACTGAAATTATCACCCTGGAGCCGGTAAACGGGATCTGGCAGCAGGCCGGTCCAGGCAACGCCAGGAAGATATACTATAGATACCGTGGCAGAAAAATGCTTCCGGACAGAACACTGTCAAGCGAGGGCATTGATATCAGGATTTAGCGGAAAACCCCTGGCAGCCTTACTCAAAAATACACCCTATTTTAACCCAGATTGTGCAGCAGCCAACTACTGCGGCCTAAAAAACCTTGCTGCAACGCTCTTTTCGCAATTTTGATCCTCAACATATCCATGGAATATGCCTGCGGTTCAAAATTGCTCCAAATTCGCGTTTCGCCTGGATTTTTCAACCCTCGCTACGTTTTCTGCTGCACAATCTGGGCTTCATGATACCAGTCCGTTTCCCTCTTATCCACCGATGGGAAAATATTGCCCGGTGAGGCCCCCCCGGGCAACTCTCCTTTAAGCTTACTTTTTTAACTATTTGTATTTATTAACTATCTGCGGCTACCTTGAACGGAATTTCCGGCATGGGAATTGCAATCAATAATTATTAAACTAAGCAATTTTATATGCCCGGAGGCATGCGGGATGATAGTTGAAAAAAACCTGTTAACCATAAGTGAGATATCCGAGATTACAGGGATAAAGATCCATACCCTTAGATACTGGGAAAAGGAATTTTATCCCCACTTGGCCCCAATCCGTACCAACGGCAGGCAGAGGCGCTATGACGAGCAAACCCTTAATGTTATAAAGGACATAAAAAGGCTTCTGAGATATGATAAATATACCATTGAGGGTGCGAAGCAGGTTCTCGAGAGATGATTTGAAACTACTTTAGCCCTTCAGCCTTTTCCAAAGCCCTGTAAACCTCCTCTGGGTTTTGTCGTTTTTTACACCTATGGCCAGGGCCTTTTTCGTTCCCACCAGCACCATCAATTTTTTGGCCCTGGTAACCGCCGTGTAGATCAGGTTTCTCTGGAGAAGCATGTAATGCTGGGTGACAATGGGCATGACCACGGCCGGGAATTCTGATCCCTGAGATTTATGGACGGACACGGCATAGGCAAGCTCTATTTCATCCAGATCAGTGTAGTCATAAACGGTTTCCCTGCCGTCAAAGGATATGGTTACCTCTCGGTATTCCTGCTTGATGCCGGTTATTCTGCCTATGTCTCCGTTAAACACATCCTTGTCATAATTGTTTTTTACCTGCATTACCTTGTCGTGGAGCCGGAAAGTTTGGTCGCCTCGCTGCAACCCGTTTTCAACCGGATTGACCGCGGTTTGCAATTCCGAATTCAGGTTTGCAACGCCCACTACACCCTTATGCATGGGAGTGATCACCTGAATATCGTTTACCGGGCTGAACCCGAAACGCCTGGGAAGGCGTTCCGAGACCAGCCCCACCAAGCTTTTCAAAACCCTTTCCGGATCCTCCTCCTCGATAAAGAAAAAATCACGCCTGCCCTTTCCGGATAGTTTAAACGAGGGAAACAATCCGTTGTTGATTCGATGGGCGTTTACAATAATCATGCTTTCACTGGCCTGGCGAAATATCTTGTTCAGTTCCACCACATAAATTTTATTGGACAGGATCATGTCCTTGAGCACGTTTCCGGCCCCAACAGAGGGAAGCTGGTTTGCATCCCCCACCAGGATGAAAGTAGCCCCGCCGGGTAAGGCCTTTAAAAGGTGGTGCATTAGTATTGTATCCATCATGGAGGCCTCATCAACGATAAGAAGATCGCAGGCCAGGGGCCTCTTTTCGTTTTTTTGAAATCCGCCTTTCTGCATGCTGTACTCGAGCATTCGGTGAATCGTCCTGGCCCTGTGGCCGGTGGTTTCGCTCATGCGTTTTGCCGCCCTGCCGGTAGGGGCCGCCAGCATGACCTTTGCCCCCGCCCTTGCAAAGATTTTCAGGATGGCGTTAATAATAGTGGTTTTACCTGTTCCGGGCCCGCCGGTGATTATGAGAACCTTTTCCTTCACCGCGCGCCTTACTGCCTCTTTCTGCTTATCTGCCAGGGTTATAGAAAGCCTCGCCTGCACCCAATCCAAGGCCTTGACCGGGTCAATGCTTCTTATGGAGTTGGGAGCGGCCGTCAATTTTTTAATATTTTTGGCTATGCCGGATTCGGAAACATAAAATTTGGAAAGGTATACCGCCTTTTCCCCTCTCCCGTTTTCCTCCTGATCCCCGTTCAAACCCTCTATCAGGATCATCCCGGCTTTTTCTATCGAATCAATGGCATGGGTTATAATCTCACGTTCTACATCCAGTGTGTCGCGGCAGGCTTTAATCAGCGGTTCATAGGGGTAAAATACATGCCCTTCGCCAGCCAGCTTTTGAAGTACGTAAAGCACCCCGGCCTCCGCCCTTACTTGGGATTCCTTTGAAAACCCCAGTTTCTCCGCTATCCGGTCCGCGGTCAGGAAACCGATGCCGAAAATATCCGTGGCTATCCGGTAAGGATTTTCTTTGACCACTTTTATTGCGCTTCGCCCGTATTGCTTGAATATCTTGGTTGCATAGCCGGTGCTTACACCGTGGGACTGGAGGAATATCATAACCCCCCTTATCTCCTTCTGGTCCTCCCAGGCCTTTTTTATCATGCCTATACGCCTGTTGCCTATGCCTTGAACCTCGGCAAGCCTGTCAGTATGCCTCTCTATGGTATCAAGGGATTTTTTCCCGAACCTTCTTACTATCCTCCCGGCCATAACCGGGCCTATTCCTTTTATTAGGCCGGATCCGAGATATTTCTCTATGCCGTAAACGGATGCGGGCATAAGGGTTTTGTATTGGTAAACCTTGAATTGATGGCCAAACCGCGGGTGCCTGGTCCACTCCCCCTTTATTTCTATAATTTCTCCCGGACTCGGCGCCATGAGGTTTCCCACCACTGTCACCAGCTCTTTTCTCTTGTTTACCCTGAGTCTGGCAACGGTGAATCCGTTTTCCTCGTTGGTATATGTTACCCTTTCGATTTGGCCCTTTAGGAATGTATCCATAATTACTGTCGTTCTTTGATATCTGCTGTGGAATTATATCATGGCTGCCGGGATCTTGACCGGTATAAATTTTACATACCACTTGATATAAAATCCAATTTCGTCTACCTTGTCTAATACCATGAATTCAGAACTCAACAAAGCCGTAATTGATCTTTCAGCCTTGAAATCAAACCTTGAAACGGTCAGGAAAATGGTGGGAAGGGACACCGCTATAATGGGAATCGTCAAGTCCGATGCATATGGACACGGCCTTGTCGAGGTGGCGGGTGAACTGGAGAGGCTGAACATCCATTCCCTGGGCGTTGCCGATATTGATGAAGCACTGAGGCTTCGAAGCAAAGGCATAAAAAAGCCCATTGCCGTTCTCCTGGGAGTGGGCAATCCCAAGGAGGCGGAAAGTGTTGTCGAATATGGGCTTACTCCTGTTGTATATGATTTGGATGCCGCACAAATGCTTTCAGCGGAAGGGAAAAAACACGGAATACATGTAAATACTTATTTAAAGGTTGACACCGGAATGAGGAGACTGGGAATTGATTTCAGGGAGGCTTATCCCTTTTTAAAGAGAATATCCAGGATGAAAGGGGTGAAGGTCCAGGGGCTTTTCTCCCATCTGTCCATGGCAGACCAGGAAAAGGATTTTTTTACGGAAATCCAGGTAAGGGAGTTTAAGGGGGCCATCTCCGCGGGCCGGTCTTTAGGGCTGGATCTAAAAACAAATAATCTGGCAAACAGCGCGGGCATCATGAAACACAAGGATACCCATTTTGACCTCGTAAGGCCGGGAATAATGCTGTATGGCGGGCTCCCCTGTCCGGACTTTGAGAACCCGCCCCCTTTGAGTCAAATGATGACATTCGAGTCCCGGGTGCTGCAGGTAAGGGATGTGGACCCAGGAACGCCCGTGGGATACGGCGGAGCGTTTTACACCGATAGGCCCACGAAAATTGCAGTAATATCCGCAGGGTACGGGAACGGAATCTTCAGGTCCCTGGGCAACAGAGGAGTTGTGCTTATCCATGGAAGGAGGGCTAAGATCGTGGGCAGGATTTGCATGAACCTTACCATGGCAGACGTAACCCTGATCAAGGGTGTAAAAAAGGGTGACAGGGTTTGTTTTTTGGGAAAAACCAAGGGAGACAGCATTACGGCCGACCAAATGGCCGATTGGACTTATACCGTCTCCTATGAGGTATTTTGTTCCATAGGAAGCAGAAACAAAAGGAAATATGTTTATGAAAAGGAGTCTGGACCGAATCCTTAAGCAAACGCTGGACCGGTGTTTCAAGCAGGGTAATCTGAAAGAATCGCCCTTGCCGGATTACGTGATAGAAGTTCCTGCCAATGCAGGCCACGGGCATTTCGCCACCAACCTGGCGATGACCCTTGCATCAGGCCAGGGAATGTCCCCCAGGGATATAGCGGAAATCATAATCGGAAATCTCGTGGATAAGGATCATTTTATTTCCAAGGCGGAGACCGGAGGGCCGGGTTTTATTAATTTTTTTATATCGGCTGAAAAGTGGAGGGATTTACTCCGTTATATAAACGAGCAGGGTGAAAACTACGGCCGAAGCGCCACGGGAAACGGGAAAAAAGTCATGGTGGAGTTTGTAAGCGCCAACCCTACAGGACCGCTTCACCTGGGCCACGGAAGGGGTGCGGCCTTGGGGGACACCCTTTGCCGCATCCTGGATTTTTGCGGATTTGACGCACGGAGGGAATTCTATATAAATGATGCCGGGCAACAGGTCAGGTTGCTGGGGGAATCCATTTACAGCAGGTGGAGGCAATCTTTTGACCCCTCATATCCGTTCCCTCCCGATGGATACCAGGGTGAATACATACAGGAGGTTGCGGAGGAAATATCCAAGCAGACCGATTTGGAGGGAATGAACACAAGTGAGGCCGTAGATTTGCTTGCCAGGCTCGGCAGGGATAAAATCCTACAGAATATAAAACAGGACCTGGCCGGGTTCGGGGTAAATTTCGATTGCTGGTACAGGGAAACCGACCTGTATGAATCGGGAAAAATAGATTATGCGATCCGGCTGATGCAAAACAAAGGGCTTCTGTATGAAAAGGACGGGGCCCTCTGGATAAAAACCTCCGGATTCGGAGATGACAAGGACAGGGTGTTAAAAAAGAAGGACGGTCAATTCACCTATTTCGCCTCCGATATTTCCTACCACCTTGATAAGTGGGAAAGGGGATTCAACAGGATAATAAATATCTGGGGAGCGGACCACCACGGATACGTAGACAGGGTTAAGTCGGCCCTGAAGGCGGAGGGAATACCGGACGGCTGGATGGAGATCCTGCTTATACAGCTGGTAAAACTATGGCATGGCAAGAAAGAACTCAAGATGTCCAAAAGGGCCGGCAGGTATATCACCCTGAAAGAGCTGGTGGAAGAAGTGGGTGTGGATGCTGTGCGGTTTGTGTTCCTCACAAAGGACAATTCCACACCCGTTGATTTCGACGTGAATCTGGTCAAGAAAAAGGACAACCAGAACCCGGTATATTACGTCCAATACGCCCATGCCAGGATATGCAGCTTATCCAGGAAGGCGGAAAGCAGTAAGATTCGAGTACCGGAAAACCCCGGAAACCTGCTGGATAGCCTGGCCTTGGAGGAAGAAGTAGACCTGATAAGGAAGATGGACGAATTTCCTTTGCTGGTTGAGGAGATAGCCGGAGACCTGGCCCCGCACAGATTGACCTATTATCTTACAGAGCTGGCCGGAGGATTTCATAAATATTATAATAGACACAGGATATTATGTGATGATATAAGCCTCACCCGGGCAAGGCTTTATTTATGTTCAGGGCTAAGGCTTATTATTAAAAACGGTCTCAACCTTCTGGGGGTTAGCTCCCCTGATAACATGTAGCCAATGGCCAACAAAAAATCGTCCCCAAAAAAGAAAAAGAAGAAGTTTGCCTTTCAAATTGGTCTGGGTTCCCTGCTTCTGTCATGTTTAGGAATAATAATGATTATGGGATGGGTGTTTACGCTGGGTATAATAGTGGGCAAGGGACTGCTTCCCGTTGGGGAAGTGGGTCCTCCTGTTATCAAGGGGGAGATTCAAAAGGACGACCATAAACTTTCCCTGCCCATAAAGGAAGAGGAACTTGCCTTTTATAAGGAACTGGTGGAAAAGAAGGAAAGGGCCAGAAGAGAAACTGTTTTGACGCCTCAGGAGAAATCCCGGGAACACAAGATGCATCTGGCATCTAAAATAGATGAGATTAAACGGGAAATAGGCAATTACAGCGTTCAGGTAGCGGCACTAAAAGACAGGGACCAGGCCGAGGGCATGGTGGAAAGGCTGACCAGGCTGGGGTATCCCGCCTACTTTTACAAGGGAAAAATAAACGGGGAGATCTATTATCGGATTCGATGCGGTCCATTTCTGAATATGGAAGAGGCCAGAAAATACGCCCATAAGCTGGCTGCTGAGCAAGGGTTCAAGCCTTTTATATCTCAGAAGGATTAACGGTTTTCCATGGGTGCAATAAGAAAGGCAAAAATACAGGATGTCAGGTCCATGCACGAGATTTTGAACCGGTATGCAAACCGGATGCTGCTGCTCCCCCGGTCCTTGAGCGAACTCTACGACCATCTGCGTGATTTCTATGTTATAGAAGGTGGTGGTGAAAAAGAAAATATTCATGGGTTGTGTAGCCTGAATATCTCCTGGGAGACCCTGGGGGAGATAAGATCTCTGGCGGTCTCGGAGGACCAGCAGAAGGCCGGGCTGGGCGGCAAACTCGTTGAAGCATGCCTTTCCGAGGCAGTGGACCTTGGATTGGAAAAAGTTTTTGTGCTTACCATGATAAAGGATTTTTTCAGCAGGTTCGGTTTTTCAGAGGTGGAGAAATCCTCCCTTCCCCACAAGGTATGGGCGGATTGTGTAAGGTGCCCGAAGTTTCCTGACTGTGATGAAATTGCCATGGTAATTTATGTATAAATGTGTTGCTTGATATTTTTATTTTTTAATATAAATTTACCTCAAAATGGAGAGTAATCATGTTCGGCATAGGCATGCCTGAATTGATTATTATTCTCGTTATTGCGCTAATAATCATAGGGCCGAAAAAACTACCGGAGATCGCAAGGGCCATAGGCAAGGGCATGGCTGAATTCAGAAAGGCCACCGACGACATCAAGAAAAACCTTGACGTAGACGAAATAAAGGGATCGGAACAAGAACTGATAGACTCGGTCAGCGGTTTTGTAAGGGACTCCGAGACAGGAGAGGAGAAAAAGGAGAACCAGGGGGACAAACCGCCTGTTCCGGAGGGCAAGGATGAAACCGGGGAGGCGAAAGAGGATGGGTGATGATAAACAACCGTTCATGGGTCACCTGGCAGAACTGAGGAAAAGGCTTGTTATATGCGCAATAGCGGTAGGCATAGGTTTCGGCGTAAGTTATATTTTTTCCGAAAGGCTTTTCGCTTTCCTGGTCCGGCCCCTGAAAAAGGTCTTGCCCCCTGACAGCAACCTTATCTTTACCAGCCTGCCCGAGATGTTTATCACCTATCTCAAGGTGGCACTCATAGCGGGGATAATTCTGGTCATACCCGTTATATTTTACCAATTCTGGCTGTTTGTATCCCCTGCCCTGTACCAAAGGGAAAAGAAATATGTTGTTCCTTTTGTGGTGTTTTCCAGCATACTATTTGTTGCGGGAGCCCTTTTCGGGTACTTTATTGTTTTTCCTTACGGGTTCAAATTTTTTATGGGATTTGCAACAGAGGAAATACATGCCCTCCCTTCTGTAAAACAATACTTTTCTTTTGCGGTTAAATTGCTGTTTGCATTCGGGGTGGTGTTCGAAATGCCTGTTGCAGTGCTTTTTCTGACCAAGATCGGCCTGGTGAATCCGATTTCCATGAAAAAATACCGCAAATTTGCCCTTCTGAGCTCTTTTATCCTTTCCGCCATTTTGACCCCTCCCGACGTAGCCACTCAGACCATGATGGCATTGCCTATAATCATACTTTATGAACTCAGCATTATTATTTCCAGAAGCGTGTGGAAAAAAAAGGAGGAAGCAGCCGAGGAAGAGGAGACGTAGGACCTCGGAATATGGGAAAATCACAATTTTCAGTTATCCTATAAAATTTGCCTTTATTTGAAATATTCGGTTGCCTGTAGTTGTTAATTTTTAACCCAGATTGTGCAGTAGACATCGTAGCAAGGTTTTTCAGGCCGCAGTAGTTGGCTGCTGCACAATCTGGGTTAAAGCTTGCAAGGGAACTTGTCGATAAGCATAAGAAGCGAACTCAATGAAAATAGTTCATGAATAAGGCCGAAGGCACCTGTCCCTGGGCAGGCCGGGGCAGGTACCGGAGATAAAAGATGGGAGAGGAAAAAAAAGATAAAGCTCGGCTTATAGAGGAACTAAAGGGGTTTCGAAAGCGGGTGCTTGAACTGGAGCAGGCCGAAAAGGAACAAGAAAAAAGGATGGAGTCCCTTCGGGTCTCAGAGGAATTATTTTCCAAGGCCTTTCGGGCAAGCCCCGATTCCATTATCATTAGCTCCCTGCGGGATGGCAGGTACATCGATGTCAATGACTACTTTCTAAGGGCCACAGGCTACAGCCGGGAAGAGGTGGTAGGGCTGACCTCAACGGAGCTGGGCATCTGGGTGGATCCAAGGGAAAGGAGTGAGTTTATCAGGGGCCTGAGAAAAAAGGGTGCCGTTCGGGGCTTTGAGGCCAGGTTTGGGACAAAATCAGGGGAGTGGGGCTGGGTGCTAATCTCATCCGAGCCCGTGGAAATTTCAGGAGAGCCCTGCATAATCAGCGTAGCAAAGGATATCACAGAGCGCAAGCGTGTACAGGAGGAACTGAGAGAGCACAGGGAACATCTCGAAGAACTCGTGGAAAAGAAGACATCCGAATTGACCCTGGTAAACAAAAAATTAAGGGAGGAGATAGAGGAACGCAAGCGGTACGAGGATTTCCTGCGGCTTTCCGAGGAAAAATTCTCCAAGGCCTTTCGGGCAAGCCCCGATGATATTGTTATCAGCTCTCTCAAGGACGGCAGAATCATAGAGGTGAATGACAGCTTTTTGGAGGCAAATGGATACAAAAGGGAAGAGGTAATCGGGCGCACGTCCGTGGAACTGGGTCTCTGGGCTGACCCGGAGCAGAGGAAGGGGGTTGTCAGGCAACTGAAGGAAAAGGGAACGGTCCGGGACTTCGAGGTTATGGTGAAGACCCGTTCCGGGGAGATGAGGTGGAACCTTCTTTCCTCCGAGGTGCTGAAGTTCGGAGGGGAGCCCAGCATGTTAACCGTTTCCAGGGATATCACGGAACGGAAAAAGGTGGAAAACGCACTGAGGGAAAGCAAGGAAAAATACCGAACAATTCTTGACGGC
>CAZZPR010000024.1:0-34974 GCA_964655655.1 uncultured Desulfobacteraceae bacterium
TCTAACCCACCGATATCACTGTAGTTGTGTTCATAATGGGGTTAAACTTGGGGTAGGGGTTTATATCTGAATTTTCAACATTTTTTGTTGCAATGGCCAGAACCCGCAGGCCCTTATCTGCCATTTGCTTGTTCCGGTCCAGCCATTCGCTTATATTTTTTCGATCCATGGGCATGTCTTTGCGGGAAACCCGTACAGCCGAGCATTTCTCTATTACCGATTCCGGGGCGCCCTTGACAGCAACCCTGTAGGCATTATTTGCTTGGTGAAAGGTGGCCATCATCATAACCTGGGGATCAAAGGCATCTTCTCTTACCTCCGGCATGGAATCCAGCAGTGAAGCCCGCTTAATATTCGCCCTGTATCCAGCCACGAGAAGGGCAATTTCCAGGGGATCGCCCACCCCCCTTCCGGCATCTTTTGGGTTGTCCCCGGCGAGGCTCGCATTATTACAGAGAACGCCTGTCTCAAGAATTTCCCTGACATCATGATGCTCTTCTGGATTCAAAGGCTGTCCACTGATTGAGAGGCCTCCCCCGGTCTCGTTTACGTTTATTCCATAAATTGATTTATCCTCTGAAGGCAGGTCAATTTGGGCGAGCTTCAGCTGGTTTTCAGTAAGGGTTCCGGTTTTGTCTGTACAGATAACAGAGGTGGACCCCAGGGTCTCCACAGCTGAGAGATTGTGCATCAGCGCATTATGCTTGGAGAGCCTAAACATGCCCCTGGCCAGTGCAAGGGCTGCTACTATGGGGAGCCCCTCCGGGATAGCGGCGACTGCAAGGGCTATGGCGGTTTCGATGATCAATAGAGGGTTTTGCCCTGCTATAACGCCGCTGACTGCCACAAATGCGGCGATTAAAAGGGTAATCCAGATAAGCTTGTATCCTAGCTTGTTTAGCCTTTTTTCAATAGGGGTCTGTACGTCCTCGGCCCCCTGGACCAGGGTGGCTATCCTGCCCAGTTCTGTATCCGTTCCTGTTGCAACTGCCAGACTTTTTCCCGAGCCGCCGGTTACTGCGGTTCCCTTGAATAGCATGTTTTTCCGCTCGTGAAGCGGAGTTGATTCATCAAGGGTGGATACTTCCTTTTTCACTGAAACCGATTCCCCGGTAAGAGCGGATTCATCCGTTTGAAGCCTGGAGGCCTCCACAAGGCGCAGGTCTGCGGATACCAGGTCACCGCCCTCTACTACAACCACATCACCGGGGACCATTTCTTCCGCAGGTATCTCTGTTATTCGCCCGTCCCGAAGCACCTTGGAGCTTATACGGCTCATGCGCCTGAGGGCCTCCATGGAGCGGGTAGCCTTTAGTTCAGTAAAGAAACCGATGGCCCCGTTTATTACAATGGCTATGCCGATGGAAAGCCCTTCCAGCCATTGCCCGAACAATAAGGCCAGCAACATGGCCACTCCAAGCAGGACCATTATAAAATTTTTAAACTGGTCTAAGAGAATGGACCATGCAGGCCTGGTGCCCGGGGAGATCAAACGATTGGCCCCGAATTTTTTAGCCCGCTTTCTTGCCTCGTTCCGGCTTAAGCCCTTTTCCCCGGACACCTGAAATATTCCATACAAATCCTCCTGGCTGATACTCCAAAAGGGGCCTTTGGGTTTTTCCATTTGAATCTTATTCATTAAAAAAGCATCTTTCTGATAGTGATCGTGTTTTTAGCTCTTAGCCTGCCGCGCTACCCCGGCATCCCCTGCCTGTACAAGGATTTTTCTTATGGCTACCGGACCTATTATCAAGTAACACTTTTGCTGCTTTTTCCATTTGGTTTTTATTCAGGTTTTTTTATCTTATTTCCTCTTCCACCCGGGCAATGCGTTTTTTAACCTCCAGGACACTGTCCGGATTCAGGGAAATGGAATCGATTCCATTTTTGACCAGGAAGGCGGCGAATTCCGGGTAATCGCTCGGGGCCTGTCCGCATATGCCCACTTTTCTGCCGGCCTTGTGGGCTGCCTTGATCAGCCTTAATATTTCCTGTTTAACCGCTTCGTTTTGCTCATCAAAGAGGTAGGAGAGCTCTGATGAGTCCCTGTCCACCCCGAGCATGAGCTGAGTGAGATCATTGGACCCTATGGAAAAGCCGTCGAAATTGCGGGAAAATTCCTCCGCCAGGGTGATGTTGGAAGGGATTTCGCCCATAACATAGACCTTAAGTCCATTTTTTCCCCGCTTGAGCCCGTTGTCCGAAAGTACCTCCAGGACCTTTTCGGCCTCCTTCAGGCTTCTGCAAAATGGGATCATCACAATAACATTTGCAAGACCCATTTTTTCTCTTACTCGTTTGATGGCCCGGCATTCCAGGGCGAAGCCATCCCGGTATCTGTCGCTGTAATACCTGGAGGCACCACGAAATCCAAGCATGGGGTTGTTTTCGGGTGTCTCGAATTGTTGCCCCCCGATCAGGTTCGCATATTCGTTAGTCTTGAAATCGCTCATCCGTACTATTACTGCGTGGGGATACTGGGACGCAGCGATCCTGGCGATTCCCCGGGCCAGGTGATCCACGAAATATTCCGTTTTATCCTGATAGCCCTGGGTCAGTTCCTCAATTTTTTTACGGTCCTGTTTGTCTTTGAGCTCTTGAAACCGCACAAGGGCCATGGGGTGGATCTTTATTATATTGTTGATTATGAATTCCATCCTGGCCAGGCCTATGCCCTCACACGGCAGCCTCCACCAGCGGAAGGCAGCCGCGGGACTGCCGATATTCATCATTATATTGGTTTTTGTCTTGGGGATATCATTCAGCTCAAGCTCCTGCACCTGGAAATCAAGTATGCCGGAATATACACACCCCTGATCTCCTTCGGCACAGCTCATGGTGATTTCCTGCTTGTTTTTCAATACGTGGGTGGCCTTTTCCGTGCCCACGATAGCGGGAAGACCCAATTCCCTGCTTACTATGGCAGCATGACAGGTCCTGCCGCCGTGGTCCGTAATGATACCGGCGGATCGCTTCATTATGGGAACCCAGTCCGGATCCGTCATCTCAGTCACCAGTATGGCATTGTCTTTAAAGCTGGTGATTTCTTCCGGTCCCTTTAGCCGGCAGACCCTGCCGGCCGCTATGGCGTTGCCGATACACAGACCGGCGAGTATGCATTGCCCCTTTTCCTTCAGGGAATAGGTTTTCAAGGTGGTGGCCAGTTTCTGAGACTGGACGGTTTCCGGGCGGGCCTGTACGATAAACAGCTTGCCGGTTTCCCCGTCTTTGGCCCATTCTATGTCCATTGAGGCGGAATAGTGATTTTCGATAACACAGGCCCAGCGGGCAAGCTGAAGAATTTCCCGGTCTTCCAGGGCAAAGGAATCACGCTCCTCCCTCTCCGTTTCCACGTTGCGGGTAGTTTTTGTTCCCCCCTTGGCGTACACCATTTTCCTTTCTTTGTTCCCCAAAGATTTATCAATGATTGGCTTAAGGTTATCATTGTTCAGCAAGGGTTTAAAAACCAGGTATTCATCCGGGGTGACTGTTCCCTGTACCACATTTTCTCCCAGTCCCCAGGATCCGTTAATTACCACCACGTCCTGAAACCCTGTCTCCGTATCTATGGAAAACATAACCCCTGCGCAGGCCTTGTCAGAGCGCACCATCTTTTGGACCCCCACCGAGAGGGCTACTTTTAAATGATCAAACCCCTTCTCGGTTCTGTAGCTAATGGCCCGGTCTGTAAACAGGGAGGCATAACACCTGCGGCATGCATACAGCAGTTCTTCCTCACCCCTTATATTCAAAAAGGTCTCCTGCTGTCCGGCAAAACTGGCCTCTGGAAGATCCTCTGCGGTTGCACTGCTCCTTACTGCTACGTCTACCTCGTGTCCGTCTACCTGTTCAACATTGTATTTTTCTCCCAGTTCCTGGTAAAAGGACCGGATTTGGCTGGATATTTCCTCGGGGAATTTAGCGGATTGAAAGAGCTTTCTGAGGGACCTGCCCACATTTTCAAGGGATTTTTTCCCCTGCTTAAGCTCTGTTATGCGCTCTTTTATCTTGGCGGTAAGATTGTTGTACTCAAGAAATCTCCAGTAGGCCTCCGCAGTGGTGGCAAAGCCGTCAGGCACTTCGACCCCCTGTTCCTTCAGGGCTCGGATCATCTCTCCCAGGGAGGCGTTTTTACCTCCAGCCACCTTTGTATCCTTGGAGCTGAGGAAGGCCAGCCATTTAACATAAGGATTATCCTTCATTGTTTCCTCCTGTATTTGTATTACATTTCTTCCTCGAAACTGGTTTCAATTTTTTTCCATAAACAAAGGATTTTCATTAACCTTCTTTTCATTAGGCATATTTTTTCCTCCTTTATATCCGATAATCTTTTTATGGTTTTCATTCAACTTTTCTTCTGGTTTTTTACATATTATGATTCAATGTTAATTTAAATAGGCAACAGGGAGTATTTTTTCTCTGAATTATGTATTTTGTGATGGGTCAGCCGCCCGTAAATTTTTATCTGGGGATGTTTCCCCCAATAATGATATTAAAACCCGCTTTTCAGCTATTATTTTAACTAATTTCCCGGATGAATTTACAATTTCCGGATTAAGTGTTAAAAGGAACTGGTGTATTCCAACTAATTCCGGTTCAGCGGAGCAATTTGATGGGAGGCGATTTATTCAAAGGGTACCGTCCTTTTTTGCTGGGCTTGCTTATACTTTCCCTTTATCTGAGCTACCTGATACTAAGGCCCTTTCTACCAACCATTATCCTGTCCGTAATACTGGCATCTTTTTTTTATCCGGTCCACGGTTTTTTTAACCGTTTATACAGGGGCCGAAAGAACGCCTCTGCGTTTACGACCTTGATGGTAATAATCATTCTGATCGTTATTCCGGTGTTGATTTTTGTCTCAGCGTTGATTGACCAGGGTATCGAAACCGTTGACAGGTTAAACGAATGGGTGAGGGGAGGCAATATTCAAAGGCTTATGGAGCACCCGAAGATTGTACACCTGATTGCCTGGCTCAAAAAGCACCTGGAATTTATAAATATTTCGCCCGATAGATTACAAACTCATCTTTCGGAGTGGAGCAGGAATTTCGGGAAGTTTTTTCTGGCCCGCGGTGCGGCTCTGGTTGGAGACTTGGCGAGTATGTTCTTCCATTTCCTGGTGCTTGTTTTTATATCCTTTTACATTTTAAGGGACGGTCCGGAGATGGTGTCCGGCATAAAAGATCTTTCCCCGCTAAGGGAAGACCAGGAAAACAGTATTATTTACAGGATAAAGGACACCGCCCGCTCCGCGGTTTTAGGTATTTTTTTGACCGCCATGTTCCAGGGTATGGCAGGAGGAATAGGGCTGTCCATTGTAGGCATACCCGGTATTTTCTGGGGAACCCTCATGGGTTTTTCCTCCCTTATCCCCATGGTGGGAACCGCATTGGTCTGGGTTCCTGCGGTGGCATATCTCTTGTTGCTCCAGAAATGGGGCCCTGCGATATTTCTGGCGGCATGGTGCATTCTCCTGGTTGGATCCATAGACAATTTTCTGCGGCCCTTCCTTATGCGCGGCCGGGAGAGGATGTCCACATTTTTTATATTTCTGGCCATCATCGGCGGCATTACCGTTTTCGGCCTGCCCGGCATCCTCTACGGGCCCTTGATCCTCGGGTTCGCCAGCATTATGCTGTACATATACAGGGTGGAATACAGCGATTTATTATCCAAGGAAGCGGAAGGTTCCGGTAAAGGTTCAGATAAAAAATAGCCTTGAGCAGGTATGTTTATTAAATTTTACTCCAGAACTACTCGTTTATATCCATATGGGGGACATAGTCTTCTATTGTGGGAAAGTTGTCCAGTTTTTTGGATATGGCAGCCTGGAGAAAGGCGTTTACCCACCAAAATATATCCCTTCTTCTGATAGAAACACGCAGTTTTTGCATAAGCTGGCGCCTTTCGGGGCAAGGCATATGAAAGGCTCTGTAAATTTCATCTGCTACACCTTGTATGTCATAGGGATTTACCAGGATCGCTCCCCTTTGTAGCTGGGATGCGGAACCGGCAAATTCGCTTAGAATTAGTACACCGTCCTCCTCAATGCTGGCTGCACTATATTCCTTGGCAACCAGGTTCATTCCGTCCTTAAGCGGTGTGATTAGGGCTATATCTGAGGTGCGGTAGTAGGCTGTCAGCTCCTCCCGGTCCATGCTGCGAAATATATAGTGTATGGGAACCCACCCAGCACGGGTGAAACGTCCGTTGACCTGGCTTATCAGGCGCTCAATTTCCGTTTTCAAATCCTGGTACCCGGGGATAGACTGTCTGCTGGGTACTACCACCTGAACAAATACCACCCTTTCCCTGAGGTCCGGGTAACGCTCCAGTGCGTTTCCAAAGGCCTTTATCCTTTCTGGTATGCCTTTGGTATAATCCAGGCGGTCTACTCCCAGGATGAGCTTGTAATTTGGAAGCTGTTCCCTGATATGCTTGATCCAATCGTTTGCTTGCTGGGACGAGGCTAGGCTGGAGAATTCCTTGAAATATATACTTATGGGGAATGCCCCTACTCTTACATGCCGGTTTGGAAGCTTCAGGGTAAAAACCTGACCTTTGCCTTCGACCGAGATATTTTTTATCAGGGCACGCACGCATTGAAGAAAATTGCGCCGGTCCCGTATGGTCTGGAAACCTATAAGATCGTAGTTCAAAAGGGAGTCAAGAATCTGGAACCTCCATGGGAGCTTTATAAATATGTCCAAAGGAGGGAAAGGGGTATGAAGAAAGAAACCAATCTGATCCTTTATCCCCAGCTCTCTAAGCTCAAGGGCAACATTCATTAGATGATAGTCATGCACCCAGATATAGTCCTTGCCGCTCCGATTCTCTTTTATGACCTGGGCAAACTTTATGTTTGCGTTCCTGTAAGCAAGCCAGTAATAGGGATCAAATACACATTTAAAGAGCAGGTCATGAAAGAGTGGCCAGAGAACTTCATTGGCAAAGCCATAGTAGTAATTGTCCCTTTCTTTCGGAGTAAGGTTAACGGGAACCAGGCCAAAACCGGACTGCCTTGTGGCATCTGAGAGGCCTTTTTTTAATTCTTCAGTAGGGATATCAACCGTGCCGGGCCAGCCTATCCACAATCCCCCACGGTCCCTTAACACGGGAGCAAGTGCAGTAACCAGACCACCGGATCCCGGCTTTGCGGTCAGCCTGCCGTTATCCTGTGTCATTACTACAGGCAGCCTGTTGGATACGATGATAAGTCTGGAATTATCCGGGTTATTCATGCCTGTTCTTTTATATGTTGCCATTTCTCCCGGATGGCTGGAAATGCATGCTACCGGGAGTCAGGAAACTGAATATGTTTATAATTTTCTTTGCGATTCCCCACTGGATTCTTTTACATATTTTTATAACCGGACAGTAAAGAAAGCCTTTTTCCTATGGGGCAATCCCGGCATATGGAAAACCCCATCTTTATGCCATAGTCCTGGAATTCGCCTGCTTTTGCCCGTTTATCCTTTTTATAGGCCATTTGATAGCGCTTGATGCAGGCGTCTTTGGAGATGAGCAAATTTCCCGGCTGATAAGGACACTTGATCATTTCATCTTTATGCTTGGAAAGCCAACCCTGGGCCGTGGCCTTGGTGTTTAAAATCAATTTATGCCTCCCTTGCAATATCTCACACAAGTAAAATAATCATTCCCCCCGGAAAACCACCTTTTCAGGAATGTTTATTAGTAAGGGAGTATTTTCCTCATGGGGTGCTGCAATGTTCATCAAAATGGTGGACATCATTTGTTGCTTTTATCTTTTTTTATCGAACTTACCAGTTCCTTGATGTCCGCCAGGCTCGATGAATTTTTGGATAGAAAATAATCCGCACCGCTTTCATGGGCAGCCTCACGGTATTCGGGAAAATCGAGATTGGTGAGGATGATGATAATTGTATCCGGGTAAATATGCTTAATTTTCCTGGTAAGCACAATTCCGTTTTCCCCGGGCAGCATGATATCTATGAATATAATCTCCGGGCAATGTTTACTCACCTTTTGAAGGCCTTCCTCCCCTTCCCCTGCCTCGTCCACAGTCAGGTATGGAAAGGATGAGGCCAGCATATTTTTTATTGTATGCCTGAAGGCTGTATTATCCTCTACTATCAGTATATTATTCATCCTGCCGTAATCCCCGATTTTAATTTGTCCGATGCCTGAAACAGGCCCATTCTAAGTTATTCTTTACAATGAGAATCGCAAGTGGTAAATAAGGTGGATAATGTATTTTTTGGAGGTACCTTACTTGTTGCCTTTGCGAAAGGCAATATTTAGGGATAAATACCATGGAAGAAAAAAACAGAATAGTACTGGCAGAGGACCATACCATACTCAGGGAAGGTTTGAAATCCATGCTTTCCTCGGGTAAAAATTTCGAGGTAGTAGGAGAGGCTAAGGACGGTCTGGAGGCCATAAGATGTGTGCAAGAAGCAGAGCCGGATTTGGTGCTTTTGGATCTGGCCATGCCCAGAATGAACGGTTTGGCGGTAATAAAAGAGATAAAGAGGGTATCCCGGAAAACCAAGATACTCGCTTTGACTATCCATAAATCCGAGGAATATATTATGGAGGCCTTTAAGTCCGGGGCGGACGGATACTGCCTCAAGGAAACCAGTTACAAAGAGCTGCTTATGGCCATAAAGAACGTATTGTCAGGAAAGATTTACCTGAGTCCGGAAATATCGGAGAAGGTCCTGGAGGGATATCTGGAGGGAAGAAAAACTCTTAAGACCGCCTCTTCCTGGGAAAGACTCACCTCCCGTGAAAAGGAGGTTCTGAAGCTGGTTGGAGAGGGATACAAAAACAAGGAAATCGGTGATTATCTTTGCATAAGCGTAAAGACCGTTGAAAAGCACAGGGCGAATATTATGCAGAAACTGGACCTTCACAACGCCTCGGCTCTTACCTCATATGCCATCGAGAAAAAGCTTGTGGCTAAATAAGCCCCATCATTGTTTCAAGAGAATTTCCAGTCTTTATTTACATTAAACATTTTCCGGTTTGAACAGAGTGGAAGATTGGCTAACATTCGAACAATGTCTGGCACTTGACTACAACCGTAACATGGTGGTCACGGCAGGTCCCGGAGCCGGAAAGACAAGAGTCCTCACCGAAAGATTCTGTCACCTCTTTCTTACCAATGATGACCTTGAAATAGAGGAAATACTGGCCTTGACCTTTACAGAGAAGGCTGCAGAGGAAATGAAGGCCCGTATATACTTGAAGTTTATCCAGATGTTGAACCGGCTCGGGTGTAGAGATGAGGGCCATACTAATCTCAGGGCCAGGATAAGGCACGGACTGGATAAATTTTCCAAAAACAGGATAGGCACTATCCATTCTTTCTGCGCCTATCTCCTGAGGCAATACCCCGTTGAAGCGGGTGTTGACCCAGGTTTTATCATTGTCCAGGGTTTTAGCCGCAGGGAGATGATCATGAACGCCATTGGAAAGGCCGTCTCCTCCATGTCCCGAAAAAAACCGGATGACTTTACAAGACTCATGGGGGTGTTCGGCACCAAAGAAAATCTTATGGAGGCGGTGAAAAACACCATGGAGCATCCGGTGGTTTTTAACAGGGTGCTTGAGACAAGGGGTTTCCTGTTCGGCGGAGAGGAATGGAAGGATGAAGTATTCAAGGAATATTGCAGGCATATAAGGGACAATCAGGTTATCCCGTATTACCAAGGCCTGAAGGAATTAAAGAAGGGCAGGGGTCAGCATGAAGAGGTTATGAAGATATTCAGCGACTGGTACGGTAAAAGGGACCTCCCTGAAAAAAATTTCGGGATTCCGGAACTGTTTGGAGGGATAAGGGAACTTTGCGAGAAAAGACCTAAAGGGTCTTCCAGGCTGGCGGTGTGGCACGGAGCGAGGGAAATATCCTATATCAATATGGCGGAAAGATTTTTTCCGGACCTGTTTTATTGCTTTAATCCGGATGATATATTCCTTCAGGAACTGGACAGGTACTTGATGTTGGCAAAGGAGGCCTTCGAATATTATCAGCAGGAAAAGGACATGATAAACGCCCTTGATTTTGCGGACCTCGAGGCCGGGAGCCTCCGGTTGCTTAGAGAGCTTTATCAATCCCCAAACCGTTATCTTCTGCAGCGGATACTTGACAGGTTCAGGTATGTAATGGTGGATGAATTTCAGGATACCAACAGGTGCCAGTGGGAGATCATTTCTCTGCTAGTTTCCGGTGGCGAATCAAAAAGCGCTGAACCTGTCCTGGCGGATGACAAGCTTTTTGTGGTGGGCGACAAAAGACAGGCCATATACCGGTTCAGGGGGGCGGATGTTACGGTATTTGACCGGGTAACGGAAGCGATTAGGTCCTCGAATTCGAATAATAACCGGCCCCTGTTTTTTCAGGAAGAAGATGTAAGCGAGAAAATTCTCCGGGCGGTCCCTGAATTTAAAGTTAAGATCAGGGAATACGGTGAAAACCTGGGCCGTTTCTCCATGGAGGAGACATCGAGAATTTTCAGGGGGGATATAAGGATGGGCCTGAACTTTAGGTCATGCCCGGGATTGATAGAATTCTTCAACCGTACCTTCAGCAATATCTTCGGCAACAAGGGCGCCTGCGACACAAGGGAATATGAATGCAAGCACATGCCTATAAAAGAGGGGAGTGTTCCCGGAAGGGTAAAGGGCCGGGGCTCAGTAGCATTTCATCTTATACCCGAGGGGGGAAAGTCTACCCGGGAATACAGCAAGCAGGAGAAGGAGGCGTCACTTGTAGCCGAGATTATTAATAACATGCTGGGCAAAAACGGGAAAGACAACCCGGAGTACAAACTCTACGGGGATATAAGGCATAAGGTGGAAAGAGGGGAACCAGCCATAGGAATACTCTTTTTTGCGTACACGCATATAAATACCTTTGAGTCAATATTCAGGGAGGCGGGGCTTCCCTTTGCAGTAAACAGGGGAAAGGGCTTTTTCCGGTGCCAGGAGGTCATGGAGCTGGTACAGCTTTTGAGATACCTCGCAGATGAAAGGCAGTCTATCTCTTTTTTGGCGGTTCTCAGAGGCTCCATATTCGGCCTTACCGACCCGGAGATTTTTGAACTATTTGAACAGGGAGGGGATGTTTTTAAGAGTGTTCTCGGCTCTCCAAAAGGATACATCAGGGAGATAGGGAAACAGATCCGTACCTGGCGGTTGTTGAAAGATCGTCTTTCCATAAGGGAATTAATCAGGACCGTGGTAAGGGAGAGAGGGCTGGTCGGAACCTTATCCAGCCACCCGGACAGGGTTCAGAAGCTTGCCAATGTAGAAAAGCTGATAGATATGGCCAGGCAGTTCGAGCTGGAAGTGAACGGATTTTTGCCGGAGTTTGTATCTTATTGTATGAAGTCGGCCGAGGAGGCGGACGGAGAGGGCGAGGCTTTGGCGGTGCTGCCCAGGGGAGTTCCTGTGCATTTAATGACTGTTCATGCGGCTAAGGGTCTTGAATTTCCCATGGTGATAATACCGGAACTGGACAGGCCTCTTCCAAGAGGACCAGCAGCGGGAAAGCCCATGCCTCTATTATTCGATTATGATTCCAGGCCCCGCGAATACAGTGAACCGGAAGGCCTGATTCCGGCATTCGACGTGGAATATCCGGCAAGGGACCACAGGAAGACCTCTGGTCCCCTTACTTTTTTCCTTAAGCACAGAAACGGACTGGAGGACACAGCAGAAAACCGAAGGGTTTTTTACGTGGCCTGCACCAGGGCCATGGACCACCTTATTTTAACGGGCCATATTTCCGTGGCCGAGGACAAAGTCCAAAAAAAGGGGCTTACGACCAACGACTACAGGGAGGCAGCATCCATAATGGAGCTTCTTGACGATACATGGGGAATCAGAAGTAATTTCAGCCCGGAGAAAATAGGATTGCATCCGGGAAAGGACGAATTTCCCCGAATTGTATGGTCCGAACCGGTTTCCAAGGAATACACCGGCGTGTCTTCACGGGAGGCTGATCTCACTCCTGATGATTTCGGCCGGAAGGACGAAAATATTCTGGCAGGGGATTACACCGGGAAAATTATAATATCATCCCCCTGTCATCTCAGCCCCACGGCACTTGCACTTTACAAAAAATGCCCTTTGAAATTTTACTACAGGTACCAGCTCAAGATACCGGAGGACAGCATTCACCCCGCCTTTGCAGGCGAACAGGGTCACTTGGCCGAAGGAGAGGAAGAAGGAACAGCAGAATACAGGATTACAGGCTCTATTGTTCACGCATATCTGGAGAGGCACGAGTTCGGGTCCGAACTGGAAGAGGAGTTGCTGGAGTCCCTGTTCGCAACCTTTTTAGGAAGGAATACAGAGGCAATGATTTCCGGGGGACTGGACATTGACAGGATAAAAATGAGGTCCAAAAAACTGCTTTTGAAAGTAACAGGGGATAAATATCTTTTGAAAATGTTGGCGGGAGTACCCCGGTATTCTGAGATGCCTTTTTTATTAAACGGAAATGGATATATACTCAGGGGAAGGATTGACATGTTGTTTGGTGAAAAGGGAGGTAATGAATGGTCCCTTTTAGACTGGAAGACCGGGGAGCCGGGAGATAGAAGCCCCCACGATTTTGCCGCGGAGCAGTACTATGATCTGCAGCTTGCCTGCTACAAATGGGCGGTAGAGAGCGTTAAGAACCGGAAGGTAAAGAATACATACATATACATGGCCTCTGCGGGGAAGCTCTTGAGGATAGAGCCCAGGCAAGAACCGGAAATGGAAATAAGGGGGGTGATATCCTTTTTGGACGGCTACAAGCAACAACCTGAAGAAAAGAGCAGAGTTATCCGGGAAATAAAGCGGAAACAGGGGGAGTGTCTTAGGTGCGGCTATCTTGAGCAAGGGTTGTGCGTATAGATGTTTTTGGTTGGATATAATAAGTGCTAAATGGTATAAAGTGGCTTTTGCAAGGGGAGAGGGGATTGAAAAAGAAGATTGTTATAGCACTCTTTTTTGCACTGCTTTTTATGGTTGCTCTTCTGGTATATCTTGGGCAGCGGGAGATAAAACAGGAGGAGGTATATTATTCGGGCATAATTGAGGCAAGACAGGCTGAGCTGGGGTTTTTGCTCGGGGGGAGGGTTAGCAAGGTGCTTGTGGATGAGGGGCACAGTGTAACACCGGGCCAGATTCTGGCCATGCTCGAAGATTCCGAATACAGGGCCGGTTATGAGCGGGCAAAAGCCGCTCTGAGGAGCGCCGGGGAAAACCTGGAGATGGCGAGTAAGGAGCTGGAGGTCCTGGAAAGCATACTGCCTACTGAGGTTGAGAGGGCGCGGGCGAGGGTTAATGTACTCAAGGCCCAGTTAAAGGAGTTGGAAGCCGGGTACAGGGAACAGGAAATAGAAAGGGCAAAGCTGGCCCTTATGAGATCCAAGGAGGTACTGGAAAAGGCCGGGAAAGACCGAGACAGATACAGGCAACTTTTTAAAAAGGGGGCTGTCCCGGAAGAAAAATGGGACCAGGCGAGCCTTGGATATGAAGAGGCCCTTAAGTCGTTTGAGAGCGCAAAGCAGACACTGGACATGCTGAAGGAAGGCGCAAGGAAAGAGGCCATTGATACGGCCAGGGCCAGGCTTGCAGAAGGAATGGTCTCCCTGAAACAGGCAAAAAGAAATCTCAAAAGGACAGAGACCGCCAAGAAGAAGGTAGAGGTACTCAGGGCCCAGGTAGAGGGTGCAAGGGCGGAAAAGGAAGTGGCCCGGATTCGATTGGAAAACACCTTGCTGCACGCCCCGTTCGAGGGGACTGTTACTACCAGGAACATCGAGCCTGGCGAAGTGGTAACCACTGGAAGAGAGGTAATGACCGTTTCTGACCTTTCCAGGGTGGAACTCAAGATATTTGTTGGAGAGAAGGAGATAGGCATGGTAAGCCCTGGACAGGAGGTGGAGGTAAGGGCGGATACCTTCCCCCAAAAAATCTATAAAGGAAGGGTTTCATATATTTCCTCCGAGGCGGAGTTCACCCCTAAGATGATACAGACCCACAAAGAAAGGGTAAAGCTGGTTTACCTGGTAAAGGTCTCCATCCCCAATACCCATCTGGAGCTGAAGCCGGGAATGCCTGCGGATGCGTGGCTCAGGTGATTTATTTTGCAAATAAAAAGGTGATGAAACTTGATAATTTTTGGCATCCAGTCTCTCTAAAACTCAATCACTTACCAGTAGAGGGTTAAACCTGGTGTGGTAGTCATACACATCCAGGCCCTCCTTTTTTTTCAGAAAATTTACCGCCCTGTAGGTAACCGGTGTCATTGCCGCCTCGTACGCGGACTTGGCAAGCCATTGTGTTATGACCGCGGAAATTAAAGCTTTGGTTGGAATGGTTCCGGCAAACGCCAGGGTTATGAATGCAAGGGAATCCAGGCTTTGTCCCACCAGGGTGGAACCTATAGTACGGGTCCACAGCCATTTTCCCCCGGTGGCGATCTTCATCCTTGCCAGCACATAGGAATTAGAAAACTCGCCTACCAGGTATGCCAGAAAGGATGCAGCCAATATCCGCGGAGTGTACCCCAGTATCTGCTCATATGCCGCCTGGCCTTTCCAGAACGGGGGTGCGGGCATGATTTGACCTACCCATACCACCACCACGAGTACAAGGTTACAGAAGAATCCCAGCCAGATAACCCTCTTGGCCATGCGGTATCCGTATACCTCTGTTAGCACATCCCCCAGGATGTAGCTTACAGGAAAGATGATGACGGCAGCCGGCAGAATCATTCCGAAAACGTGCACGAGCTTTACAGCCATGATATTCGCGGTGATCAGACAGGTGATAAAAAGGGATACCGCTACCAGGAAGTAACGTGAGTGTGTTTCTGCCATTTCATCTTTTCTCTTATCCATGCTCATTTTTCGGCCTCCATCTCTTAATAATCAAAAGTATAAAAAAATCAACAAAATTTTCCGATTATGGATATACACCCTTCTGAATACCGAATCCGTTAAGGCACAGCCCTCTTTAAGGCAATATCTACCACGCCTGAAGCATGTGCCCTCATATTCGGGCTTTAGGGTGTTTTATCAAAAGATTAACTAATCCCCATAGTAAAGCCCGAATATTTCGGGCACGGGCAGACCCTGTGGTATTTTTTTGAGATATTGCCTCTCGGAAACAGGCAGGCCTTTGCCAGGTTTTGCGGGGTAAAATCTGGTTTCTGGTTACTTCCTTAAAACCTATGGCTTAGATTCAAACCTAGAAAGAGTGCTGGTGTCTATTATTTTCAACAAAAAATATACCCATAAGATTATCAATACAAAAACATGGGTTTTCCCCCAACATGCCTGACCTTGGGGCGGTATTCCTCCATGTCATAAAGCTCTCCTGCATCCACCCTTTTCTGTCCGGTACCAATAGTGCTTAGCGGTATATCCGTATAAATACCCCTATTCAGGGCCACCAATTGCCCGAAAACCCCCTTTAAATAAAGATCGATAGCCATATTGGCATAGTTTACCGCTACCATCAGATCAAGGGAATCGGGTGTCCCGCTTCTCATTAGATAGGAAAGCCTCTGATTAAGCACATCCTCACCTGTAAGCTCCTTTAAGATAGCTCCCAGCTCCTCTCCTATGCCCCCAAGTCTTCGATGGCCGTAAGAATCCGAGGGTCCGAAGGAAAACATTTCTCCCCCGGCAATCCTTGCACCCTCAGAGATGGTAATCATGGCATAATTTTTGGGATTATTCTTCTTATCCTTCATTATTAAATTTGCAAGCCTCTTGGGATCAAAGGGCACCTCCGAGATTATTGCACGATCCACTCCCGCCAGGTAGGCGGATACCAGGGAGGTCTCTCCACAGTACCTGCCGAAAAGCTCTATTATAGCTATACGTTCGTGAGAGCCGGTGGAAGTCCTCAGTGCATGAATGAACCCAACACTTCTTGTGACTGCGGTGGAAAAACCTATGCAATAATCAGTGCCGAATACATCGTTGTCCATGGTCTTGGGTATGGCGATTACTGGAAAACCTTCTTTGTGCAGCCTTTCCGCAAAACTCAGCGTGTCATCACCACCAATGGGAACAACGGTGTCTATATTCAAGCTTTCAAGGTTTCTCAGTACGTGCGAGGTAAAATCCTTTACCTTGTCCTGCCCTTTGAACTGTTTTTTTAGAAACTCAGGGGCCTTGTCTTTTTTTACAGCACTGGGGTTGGTTCTTGATGTATGAAGATATGTGCCGCCTGATCTATCAATGGTCCTTACTTCAGGGGGAGTTAGCTCCTGGATGCATTTGGACCATGAATCGGGGTCATCCCGGTTGTAATCCAAAAGTCCGGCCCATCCCCTTTTTATGCCCATAACCTGAATTCCCTCGCTGTGCCCACGGTAAACGAGGGTCTTTATGCAGGGGTTCAGGCCCGGCACATCTCCTCCGCCTGTGAGTATGGCTATTTTCCTCTTTTTACTTTGTCCCATGGATCTACCTCCTCAAATTATAGCTGTAATTTTCAATGTTATCTTAATCAAATATTTCCAGTAGTAAAAGATGCTATCCTTGGTTCTCGATACAATTTATTAATTGATCCTTGGTAACAATGTATGCAAAACCATAGGCGAGATTCCTCAAGGACGAGACATGAAGTTCTTTATTTGCCGCACCTGTAGCGTCAGCCACGAAAAATACCCTGTAATCCCGCACAAAGGCGTCGCGTGCAGTTGTCTCACAACAACAATTAGTCAGTACCCCGCATATAATTAAATCCTTTATTTTATTGCGTTTAAGCCTCTCATCCAGTCCAGTTTCAAAAAATGCGCTGTAGCGTTTTTTGTCCAAAATATCCCTGCTTGCATTCTCCCGGATTTTAGGTATCAACTGCCACTCCGGAGTCCCGTAATGTATCAAATCCCTCCACCACGTTCCAAGCATGCCGCCGTCTCTTTCCGGGTCAATATGTCCATGCCGGGTAAAGATTATCTCCATACCCTTTCTCCGGGATGCATCAATAAGAGAAAGTGCATTTTCCAAAATCGGCTCTGCAATTGCACTGAAATATACCTGCATGTCCACCACCAAAAGGGCAGCATTTTCGGGTTCCGGCAGGGCCCTGCGAATATTGTAGGGCTTTATTTCATTCATGTAATCCATCATAATCACCATCATGTTTATTCAAACTAAAATGTGCCGGAATGCTGTTGCTCTTCTCTTTCCCATTCCTCGAATTTCAACCTGGTTTGCCTTCTTTTTTTCAAATAGGCTATTAAAAAGACAAATGTTACAAGAAACCACAGGGCAGTTGCGCTTGTAACGATGGGAACCCAGCTGAACCTGGACCTAAGGTGCTTTAGCCATCTTTCTTCCAGCTCCCTCTCTCCAATGTTGTAAACGGAAATCAAGGATTCTTCCAGTCCTCTACCACCACTGTACTGCGCAATGAAGCTATGGAAATTTTCTCTGCCATACTGGCTTATAAGGTATGATACAAGGTAAAAACTTTGGGTATATGCAAGTTCCGCCTTTTTCCCATCCAGGGGAAAGGACCGGGTAATTTCTGAAAGTGGAATCAGGGAACGGGTAAGCACGGCCCATGTCATTGATGATGCCCTTGAGAGACGCCATTCCCCGGATTCATACATTGCCAGACCTTCGTCCAGCCAACGGGGGGCGTGCTCCCTTCCCTGAAAGGCCTTTCCCAGTGCTATGTGAGTGAATTCATGTTTAAATACCTTTAAAAGGTCAAGGCTGCCCTTCTCCAGCATCCGGGGGGATTTTATGATAATAAGGTTTAAAGCAGGGTATGCCGCCCCGGCACACCAGACGGGCAGATTTCTGCCGGGTTGAAAACTATGCAGGTCCTTGGCTGTGGCCGGCATATATACGCTGGTTTTTCCCTTGAAACCAGTGCCCAGATCGGAAAATACCTCAGCCCTTATCTGTTCGGATCGGTCAATCAGGTCCTTTATTATTGCCCGGTCCTGCGGGGTATAATAAAATACAAAATGGGATGTTATTTGCTTTTTATATTCTTTGCCGAGGCTTGCCGAGGGGATGATAAAACATGCCAGGATCAAAAAAAGAGTGCATCCCATGGGCGAAGGAGCCAGCTTAGTGACCTGCTTCAAGTCTTCCGGGACCCTTTTTTTCATGCACTAAAAGGTTTCAGGGTTAAACCTCACTTATAGGCACCGGTGGCGACTACCAGATCTCCCGCCTTCCTGAAATAGGCCGCCTTTGTCTCCACCTTTTTTGACACAGGGTTCATGTACTTGTATTCAACCCAGCCCTTTCCCCTCGCAGTGGCGGTATCTATTATTTCCTTTACAAACTGCTTTCCGTCCGGGTCCTTGAGACCCATAACATTCTTTCCTACGATATTCGGGTCCCACCCATGGGCCTCTACCTTTCCATTAATATTATAAACGGAGATGTAAAGATCCAGGTCCCTGAATTCTCCCTCGGGGTTGCTGAACTCTGCAAGGGCACTTTCCCTGCCGTGTGATTTAAGGTGGGATATCCCCCTTTTCACCAGGGCCTTGGCCTCCGCCGGGGTACCTTTTGCCCCCAGGCCGAAAAGCTTGGACAACTTTTGAACAAATTCCCTCATGTTCTCGGCCTGGGTATAGGTGTTTTCCGCGGATGTAGCCAGTTTCTCCGCGTGCTCGGCGCTCTGCTGGGTCACCCTGTCCATCTCCGACATGGCCTTGTTAACCTGGCCTATACCATCCGCCTGTTCTTGGTTTGCAGCCGCTATTTCCTCAATCAGGGTACCTATCTTCCCTGCTGTTTCTACATTCTTTTCAAAGGCCTTCTTGGTCTCCGTTGTGAGGTCGCTGCCCCTTTTTACCGATTTTATGATATCTTCTATCAGGTTATTGGTGTTTCCGGCCGCCTCGGCCGCCCTCATGGCCAGGTTTCTCACTTCGTCCGCCACAACCGCGAATCCGGACCCTGCTTCACCGGCCCTTGCCGCCTCCACGGCCGCGTTTAATGCGAGGAGGTTTGTCTGAAAGGCAATTTCGTCTATGGTCTTGATTATCTTGTTGGTTTCCTCGCTGGACTTGTTTATTTCTCCTATGGCCTCGGTCATGTTCTCCATTTGCGATTTTACATCCTCTACAATCCTGGCCTCCTCCTCCATCATGGATTTCCCCTGCTGGGCGTTTTCCGCATTTTTCTTTGTCATGGATGCCATTTCATCCAGAGATGAGGTTGTCTCTTCCAATCCGGCTGCCTGTTCGGAGGCACCTTCCGCAAGGGACTGACTGGCGGATGAAAATTCCTTGGATGTTGCCGTAACCTGATTGCCCCCTTCTCCTATGCCATAAACTATCCTGTTCAAGGGCCTGGTCAATGACCGGTTTATCCAAATAAAATTTACCAGAATTGCCAATATGGACAATCCATAAATCAAGCTGACCAAGGAATAGTTATGGAGCTCTAATTTACCTATCAGGAAAAACGCAAGGGCCACGACCACAATACCCGGGAATATTCTCTTAAATAGGTTGGTGGGCTTGTTCTTTCCGTATAATATTCTGAAAACTAAATTAATAATTATTGCCCCTACAACAACCAACCCTATTATTATCAACAAATCTGTAAGCATAATTCATGCTCCTTTTAGGATTAGGCCCGGTAAAACAACTATTTCAGGAGAAAAGGCAGAATCTTAGGCCCCTTTAATTAATATTGGTCCAGAGTGGTGCGCATACAATATCCTGGGATGAATCCAGCAAAAAGCTCCCGAAAATTTCTATAACCGGAGTATAGGATAAATTCCATTTAGTGTCAATAAATGCAGCTTTTCCAGTGGCTCACTCGATAGTTGAAACATTACTTAAAGGCGAAAACCTGTCGGGCCTTTAAATTGTTAAAATACCGAATTTATCAGCCCTTGGATCCGAGGCGAAGCCCACCATGGATGTAGAATACGTCGCCCGCAATGGCCTCGTTTCTGTAAAGTTCTCCCACGAGGGAGGCTACTTCCTCCGGCTCTACGAGTCTGCTTATAGGTACATCGGAGAGTATCTTGTCCAGGGCGTCCTGATTCATACCTTTCACCATGGGGGTACCTACATAACCCGGCGCAACCGCCACGCAGCGTATATTTTGGGAAAGCCCCCTTCTGAAAAGCTCTGCGGTAATAACCTTGGGCATAACAGACATGGCCGCCTTGGTAGAGGAATAGTTTATCTGGCCAGCGGTGCCCAGCGAACCGGTTGACGACACCAGGCATATGAGCCCGCGGCAGTTATTGTTTATCATGCGCTCGGTGCACTCCCTTACGGTCAAAAATACACCGGTGAGGTTTATATCCACTACCTTCTGGAAGCTCTCCAGGCTCATCTTTTTTTTGACCTTCCCGGTTTTTTTGTCCGTGGAAACCAGCATGGAGTCCTTTATAATCCCTGCAAACGGCGCAACCAGGTTTATTTGTCCGAACTTTTCTATGGCTGTATCTGCCAGCTTGGAACAGCCTTCTTCTTTAGTAACGTCACAGAATACGGCAGATACCTCCCCCTTTAAGGACTTTATCTCTTGTTCCGCCTTGTCCAGGGCATCCTGCATAACATCCGCCAGGACCACCTTGCCCCCGTTGTTTACCCAGTACCTCGCAAGGGCCAGACCTATACCCCCGCTTCCCCCTGTAATGACAGCCACTGAGTCCTTAATATCCAGCATAATTACCTCCTTCTTCTTGAAAATTTAGGTTAATGGAATGGGGGAATATAAAGTAAAACCAATTAGTTTGTCAACTCTAAACAATTAATGCCCATGAGGCCGCTTCTTTACTGAAAGGCCTGCTTTGCATAACTCGTATTTCTTAAAGATGTGGCACTTTTCCTCAGCTCCATGTCTCCCGGGCTGGCCTTTTCTGTGACTTACCCATGAAAGAAACCTGCCCCCTCCCCATTCCCCCCGCTGTGCTAAAGGTCGCGAAAAGAACGGCACCCTCCCCGCAAGTCACTTCAGAAAAGCACCACCATCTTTTTTTGGATGACAAAACATGGCATGTTTTGTGAAAGTCTCACTAAAGGGCCCGCATTTAAGCCCAGATTGTGCAGTAGCCAACTACTGCACAATCTGGGTTAAAAAATGGTAGACGAACAGAAAGAAGGACAGCACATCGAACCGGCCCGTAACTATTAACTGACGGGCATGGCCCTGTAAACCTCCTCGGGCACCTGTTTTTCGAATTGTTTGAAATTCTCTCTGAAGTCCGCTGCCAATCTCTTTGCCATCTTATCGTACCTTGCCTTATCCGGAGAGCGTTTTCCTGGGTTAAGGATATCTGAAGGTACGCCCCGGCAAGATCTGGGTACAAGGAAGCCGAATGTGGAATCCCGGTCAAATTCACCCTGTGCCAATTCCCCGTTCAGTATACCTCTTATAAGTGCCCTTGAATAGGAAATCTTTATCCTCTCACCTTCTCCGTAGGGCAACCCGGACATACCGGTATTTACCAGCCAGCATCCCACTCCGCGTCGCCTTATCCTCTTCATCAAAAGCTCTGCATAAAATGCAGGCGGCAGTGCCATAAAAGGGGCCCCGAAACATGCGCTAAACGTGGCTTGCGGCTCTCTCACGCCAACCTCGGTTCCGGCCACCTTGGCTGTATAACCGCTCAGGAAATGATATACGGCCTGTTCCGGGGTCAGCATTGCAGCCGGCGGCATAACACCGAATGCATCATATGTGAGCATGATTACGCTTTTCGGGTGACCGCACATACCCTCCCGTACCGCTGAAGGAATGTGAGATATGGGGTAAGCGGCCCTGGTGTTCTCTGTAAGGGAGGCATCGTTAAGGTCCAGCCGCCTGGAATTATAATCCATGCTGACATTTTCCAGAACAGTGCCGAATTTCCTGGTGCATTCATATATCTCCGGTTCCTCCTCCCTCGAAAGTCTTATCGCCTTGGCGTAACAGCCCCCCTCGAAATTGAAAATACCGTTGTCGCTCCAACCGTGTTCGTCGTCTCCTATCAACCTGCGGCCGGACTCCGCTGAAAGGGTAGTTTTGCCTGTACCGGAAAGCCCGAAGAATATCGCCGGGTCATCACCCTGCCCTATATTGGCAGAGCAGTGCATGGAAAGTACGGAGTCCTGGGGATACACATAATTCAGCATGGTAAACACTGATTTTTTTATCTCACCGGCGTAGCTGGTGCCGCCAACCAGAACCAGCTTTTTCCCCAGATGGATAAGAATAAAGGCCTCGGATACGGTATTGTCAAGCTCCGGTACCGCATGGAATCTCGGCACGTTTATAACTGTAAACTCCGGACTGTGCGTTTCCGCCTCCTTAATGCTCTTCATTTGTATAAACATGTTCCGCGCAAAAAGGCTGTGCCATGCGCTCTCCGTAACAACCCTGATGGGTATCCTGTAATCCGGGTCAGCCCCTGCATAGCAGTCCTGAACAAAAACCTCCTTGTTTTGAAAATATGCCTGGAGCCTGTAGAAGAGGTTCATGAATTTCTCCTCTTCCATAGGTTTATTTTCCTGTCCCCACCAGATTTTATCCTCGCTGGACTGCTCACGCACTATAAATTTGTCCCCGGGCGACCTGCCCACGTGATGGCCTGTTCTCACCACCAGCGGACCCAGGTGGGCTATATTTCCTTCCCTCCTTCTAACCACCTCCTCGTAAAGATGAGGCGTAGACGCATTCCAGTAGATTTCCGCCACGTTATGAAACCCGAGTGCTGTTAACTCCGGTCTTACATCCTTTCTATTGAACATAATTACCTCCATTGGGTTCAAACCTTAATATACCCGGCCTTGAATTGCTGGTTGGCGGCTGTTCCTCTTAGGATAAACCGGGATAAATCCACTCAATTCTGTAAAGATCCTTGCGCCTGCTATCCAGATTTCGAACGCTGCCGTGTTTTCGAAGCTCCTTTAGTAGATCCAGATCAACGTCTGCTATAAGGGTCATCTCGGTGTTTGGGGTGGTTTCCGCGGCGATGGCATCATGGGGAAATGCGAAATCCGAGGGGGTAAATATAGCGGACTGGGAGTACTGAATATCCATATTTTCTACCTTTGGCAAGTTGCCGACACTACCGGATATAGCTACGTAACACTCATTTTCGATAGCCCGTGCCTGTGCGCATCTTCGAATTCGAAGATAGCCGTTTTTAGTATCCGCCCAAAAGGGAACGAGTAAAATTTTCATCCCCTTGTCCGCCAGCATCCTGCATAATTCAGGGAATTCTACATCATAGCAAATCAGTATTCCGATTTTTCCGATATCAGTATCAATTACCTTAAGCTCCTGTCCCCCGCTAACCCCCCAGTATTCGGCTTCATCCTGGGTAATGTGGAGTTTGTATTGCGAATCCCATGTACCGTCACGCCGGCACAGGTACGAAACATTATAAAGCTTTTGGTCAACACTTATAGGCAGGCTTCCAGCGACGATATTGATATTATAGCTTACTGCCATTTGCAGCATTTCATTTCTCAACCGATCCGTGTATTCCGCCAGATGCCGCATAGCCAGGGGAGGGTCTTCCTGATCATATCTGGACAAAAGAGGGGCGTTAAAAAGTTCCGGAAACAAGATTAAATCGGCGTTATAGCCGGATACGGTATCCACAAAGAATTCCACTTGCCGGAGGAGTTCTTCCAGGGATTTAAACGGCCGCATCTGCCACTGGGCAGTGCCCAGACGGACATTCGATTTCCGGCCCCAAATATACCTCTTTGTTGATTGATAGAAAATATTGTCCCACACCAGGAAAACCGCATGGCTCCTGGATGCTTTATCTTCCGGGATATAGTTTCTGATTGCGCGTTTGGGATGAAAGTCATTGGCCAGCTGAAAGGTCAATACCTTATCGACAATTTCCCTGTTTTTTACCTTTTGGATATATTCACCGGGACTCATTTCATTGTGATAGCCGGCATATCCCGGTATGCGCCCTCCCACTATAATACCCTTCAAGTTAAGCTTTTCGCACAACTCTTTCCTTGCATCGTAAAGACGCCTTCCCAGACGCATGCTTCGGTAGTCACGGTGGACAAAAAGGTCTATACCGTAAAGATAATCTCCCTCATCATCGTGGCTTTCGAATCTGCCATCAGATACGATATCCTCGTAAGAATGATCGTGTTCGAGGCTGGAATAATCAATTTTTAGCGTTAATGCAGCTGCAACCACCTTTCCCCTGTCCTCGATGCAAATCTGTCCCTCGGGAAAAAGAGACAGCAGCGTGGAAAATTCCCGCTTCTCCCACGCTCCCCCCATTCTTACGTAAACCTCCTCCATTATATCTCTGACATCCTCATAATCCGAGTGCGCGAGGTTCCTGATCTTAAGCTTATGGGTCAAATTACCTTTTGCCATGACACCTCAACCAATCTATCTGTAATGATTGACACATCCTACGTATGCACCCTTGTCAATGTTGCCTATGGCACACCAGTAGGCAGGCCAGTTCACTTCATTGATCCTGTTCAATTTATCGTTACCGGAATAGTAAAAACGGATGTAACTTTCTCTAAGGGTTTCATCCGTTTTCAATCTTTGTAAAAGAAGGTTGAGAGAGGGAATTAAAGCTGCTTCCAAGTCGTAGTCTCTTGAAAAGGCATACAAGGGCGCAAACTCCTTGTCCAGGGACCCGAAAGAATAGGAAAACGAATTATAATCAAGCAGTTCCCAGTTTTGGCTGAACGCCCTGAATACCTTGAATGCGGGGTTGTTTCCGAATTGAGGGCTCAGGGCCGGGGTTATCAGGATGGCCTCCGGATCCTCCCCGTGGAAAAATATACGATATTCATCCATGTGGGTGTGACCGGCAAGGCATACCTGGATAGTTTCTGAATATTTACGGGTAATCTCTATAAACCGCTCCTGGTATTCCGGCTTCCACATCATAAGTGCATCCGAGATATGCCCCCTTTTATCCATATATTTTCTGACAGTGCCGTGGACATCCACCCCTGGAGGTATATGCATGAGAAGCCATACCTTCTTATCCACGGCACAGGCCTCGGCCAGGGACTGCTCAAACCAGTCGAGCTGCCTTTCAGGAGCCTCACCTGCTTGCCCGGTCCTGTTCCGGAACCAGTGCTTGGAAAACATAATTGTATTGAGGCATATGAAAACTGCATTTGATGAGCAAAACTCGGCCTTATAATAACCCCCTGCACTGTAGGTTTCGATAAAGGAAGATTTATCCGGCTCCCTCAAAAGAAACATTTCATAAAAAAGCCCTGCAGTTTCAGCCAGGAACCTGCCTTTTGGGACCAGGCGGTAATCCCCCGCGTAGGAATCGTTGTTTCCCAGCACGAAAACCACCGGGGCGTCATTGTGGAGAGCCCTGCGCAATTTATAGACAAAAAATTCCACTGTCTTGTGCACAAAGGACCGAAGTATGGTTTCATCTTTATTACCGTAAAGGTTGAAAAAGGTATCACGGAATTTGTGTGCCAGTATATCGCCTTGGAAAAGAACAACCGGACTCGAAGAAGCCTGCTTGCGGACCTCACCAAGTATTTTCAACAGGAGAGGGTAATTTGTTTCATTTCCCCAGGATTTGGGTTGAATAATATCGGAACTTTCAAAAATCTCGTCCCAAAGGTCCACAGGAGATTTTACCAGATCGGGGAAAAGGCCCGGATCGTAAAATGGATTGAAATGGATGTCCGCCAGGACAACGACCGGCAAGGTTTGTGACGAAGACTCTGATGATCCGGTTGCAAATCCGGCAATCAGGATAACAGTCAGGACCAGGCTTATCCACAAACGTTTGCTTTTCCCTGGCTTGAAAAAGATGCGAATCATCGATAGTCACCCCTCATTCGTCCTTTACCGCTGCCGGAGAAAGGGTGTATGGATAATATGTTGTGCCGAAGAAAAAAGTAATCACAAATTCAAAAAGAACAGTTGTTAAATTTAGCAGAATCTTAATACCGCCGTTTTTTGCGTTTTGCCCTCTTGGCCCGCTTGCTTCCGGGATCAGCGGGGTTTACTTTGATGGTCATACCTTGAATAAACTTTCCGTTTAAAGATTTTATGGCCTGGTCTGCCTCGGAATTGCTTGGCATTTCCACGAATCCATAGCCCTTTGATTGTCCGGAAAATCGGTCCTTTATTATCTTAACATCTTCCAGTTTACCGAATTCCTTAAACATGGTCCGCAGATCATCTTCGCTAATGCTGTAGGAAAGATTGCCTTACATAAATATTCATTTGCAGATTCCTCTCGTTTTATCTAATAAAATTCATTAAAAAAGGGCAGCCCACTGTTAAAAGATGGGTTGCCCTTTGCCTCTGTTCAGCCGGCATAGAAGCTAAGCGACCTTGACATTCACCGCAGCAGGGCCTTTTTTCCCCTGCTCTATGTCAAAGGTAACGCGTTGGCCTTCACTGAGAGACTTGAACCCGGTGGCATCGATTCCGGTATGGTGTACGAATACGTCCGGGCCGTCTTCTTGCTCAATAAAACCGTAGCCTTTACGATCATTGAACCACTTCACGATTCCATTGGCCATAGTGACCTCCTCCTTTCAAAAGTTACTCATGGTTTCAAACTTCAGGTTACGCCACTTATGACAAATGGATATCCCCTTAGAACGAAACAAACTCGCACAAAAAAACGAGAACTCATGATTTTGTAAGTGTAACCCTTTTATTCTCAAAAATCAAACCTTAAAAAAAGTTTTTTTAATGCTGAGATTATTTTTTGGGAACTTTTGTTTTTATCAAACAAGCATAATTGACGGACTCGTAAAAAGCTGATTTATGCCGCAAGCGGCATCCTATGAGCAACGAATTCAAGGCGCGCAAATCCTGAGGAATGAGGCGTACTTATAGTACGCTGCAGTGACCTGCCTGCAGCAGGCAGGCGAAGGATGCAGCGCAACGCAGAAGTTGGACTTTTTACGGAGCCATCATAATTAAAAATACAGAATTTATCCCCAATTAATGGTACAATAAAAGATTATAAATTGGCATCTTTTCATGCATGGAAAGAGAGGGCACCGGGGTTTTTTGGGCATAGCAACGGTATTTATATTTTAACCCAGATGGAGAAAGGATAATGGCATATGATACCGCTTTGAGGCCTTACACCTCAAAACGCATCGAGGAGATAGGCACCGCAGATATACTGGTTGGAATTCCCTGCTACAACAACGAAAAAACCATACAACATGTAATCCAGATGGTCACCCACGGGTTGACCAAGCATTACAAGGGAAAAAGGAGCGTTATTTTCCTTGCGGACGGCGGCTCCACTGATGATACCAGGGAGGTGGCCAGGGAATTCGAGATCAAGCCCTGGCAGGAAAAGGTTATCTCTATCTACAGAGGCCCGGCAGGCAAAGGCTCGGCTTTCCGCTCCGTGTTTGAGGCGGCAAAACGGCTCATGGTCGGGGCCTGTATGGTGGTAGACTCGGATCTTCGATCCATTACAAGCGACTGGATCAAATATCTACTTGAGCCGGTTATAGAAAAAGGATACCAGTACGTTTCTCCTGTGTATTCCAGGTACAAATACGACGGCACAATCACCAACAATATCGTATACAACATAACCAGAGCCCTTTACGGTCTTCGCATACGCCAGCCCATAGGCGGAGATTTCGCCTTTGACGGCCACCTGGCCTCTTATTATATAAACCAGGAGGTGTGGGAAACCGACGTGGCACGCTACGGCATAGACGTGTGGATGACCACCAACGCAATAACCAACAACTTTAAAATCTGCCAGTCCAACCTGGGAGTGAAGGTCCATGATGCCAAGGATCCGGCAGAATCCTTGGGGCCCATGTTCCGCCAGGTGGTGCACACCCTTCTTGTACTCATGGAACAAAACGAGGCGGAGTGGAAGGCTGTTAAGGGCAGCCGCACCGTGCCCATGTTCGGGCTGGAGGAATTCCTGGAGCCGGAACCTATCAAGGTAGACCCGGGCAGGCTGGTTACCGAGTTTAAAACCGGGTTCAGGCAATTCAAGGGCCTGTACCAGAATATTCTCTGCCCCGAGTGCTTCGAGCAGCTCAGAATGTGCGCAAGGATGTCCACGACCAAGTTCTCAGTGCCTTTAAAAACATGGGTGCAGATTCTATACGAAACAGCTGCAACCTTCCACAGCTGGTCCTACAACCGTACCCAGCTGGTAAATCTCATAACTCCTCTGTATCTGGGGCGGGTGGCATCTTTCATAAATCGAACCAAGGACATGAGCTCGAGCGAGGCGGAGGAAGTGGTTGAAGAGCAGGCCCAGGTATTCGAAGACTACAAGTACTACCTGATCCAGGTATGGGACGAGAAGGTTAGAACCTCTTAAGGCTCACCGATTTTTTACTGTCGGGGACACCTAAGAGACCTGGTTTGCAAAACATGATATTATCTGTCACCAAAAAACTGAATTCCTGAACACTTCTCTTAATGATATATTGCTTCTCTGAAACAGGCTGCCATTGATTGGGGTGCTTGGGTTTTGATATAGGCATAGAAGCTTTGTGTATTCCTGTGCGTGCCATTTATTTGTTTATTAAAAACTCCTTGATATGGAAGCCAAACCGGTATAAAATATTTGCCTGTCATGTGAAAGGTCGATGAATTTATAACGGTTTTGGCCTTGAATGAATTCCTTCACCTGCTGTTTTTGGAATCCGGACTTCAAAAAGTTACCTTAAAAATTTCACATCGCCTTTCACCCTGTATCCTCACCGGATTAAAACCTGGTGTATATTTTTTTCACTTTTTTATACCACTTTAGCTTATTTCAGCGAGAGAAATCAGGCGTAACCTTTTATCATAATATTTTTACTTCTTGCAGGTATCTTCAACCTGGCAATTAGTATCCTGATGAAGGAATCGAGGGTTTACTTTTTTTGGCTCCTCAAAAGAATTTGAGGATGTCCTCCTGGTGACGCCTGATCATCCAGGCGAAATTCCGCACAGGCTCCAGCCTGGAGTGTGTGGCCCACCAAAACCACTGGTTGAGGTATTTTTTTGGCCAGCCCGGATAGGTTATAGTGGACTGGGTTTTTCGGACCAGTAGTTAAGAGTCATTTTTTGTGCTATTGGAGGAAAAAGGAGGTCCGAAAATGCGGAAGAGTTTCAGTCCAGATTTTATGGCAAAGGTTGCCCTGGCAGCGATCAGGGGTGATATGACCACAGCCGAGTTATCATCAAAATACGAGGTCCACAATACCCAATAAACAATTGGCGGAAACGAGCCCTTGAGGGGCTGAGAGGGATTTTCAGTACCAAGCGGGATAAACCCCTCAAGGACAATGAAAAGCTTGTTGACGAGCTCTATCGTCAAATTGGCCAGTTAAAGGTTGAAAACGAATGGCTAAAAAAAAGGCTGCACTGTTTGAGCGTTGACGAGAAGAAGAACCTGATAGAGCCCTCCCACCAGGAGGTAAGCGTTCGCAGGCAGTGCGCGCTTTTAAACGTACACAGGTCAAACATATACTACAAGCCTGTGATGGTATCAGAGGAGACCCTACGGACCATGAACCGGATCGATGAGATCTTTACTGAATGCCCCTTCTACGGCAGCCGGAGAATACGAGAAGCCCTGAGCCGTGAGGGCTGGGTCATAGGCAGACAGAGGGTTCAGTCTCTGATGAGGAAGATGGGATTGAGTGCTATTTATCCGAAACCCAACCCAAGCAAGAAGGATGCTGCTCATTCTAACTATCCATATTTACTGAATAATGTCAGCATTATCCGTCCGAATCAAGCCTGGAGCACTGATATCACCTACATTCGCCTTCACCGGGGATTTCTCTCTGGACCGGTTCAGTCGGTACGTGTTGTCCTGGCGGTTGAGCAACGCACTTGACGCCTCGTTTTGTACAGAGGCGCTGGAAAAGGGGTGTCCGGATATATTCAACAGCGGCCAGGGTTCGCAGTTTACCAGTGATGATTTCACAGGGATTCTGCGAGGAAAAGGGGTCGCCATCAGCATGGATGGCAGGGGGCGAGTCTTCGACAATATCTTCACTGAGAGACTTTGGAGAACGGTTAAATATGAGGAGGTCTACATAAAGGGATATCAGATTCCGTCCGATGCACAGGCGGGATTGGGCAAATATTTCCCCTTTTACAACGACCGCCGTTACCATCAGGCCTTAGCATACAAGACCCCTCATGAAGTACATTATAGGCTCCATGAAAGGAATTAAACTATGTGCTACAGATATGTTTTGAGCAGCCTAACGGGAAAGAGGAAGGCCTGGTACTTTTGGGCCCTTGGAGGGGTAACTCCAGTCGCCCTACGGGCTCCTTCCGTTACCCCTCAAGCAAGTACTCCTCCCTGGAGACTGCATCTAAAAAAGAGGGAAAAATGGTCTTGACAAACCCGTCCACCTTAGTGGGCGGTAAAAAATCCGGTGAATACCAGAGAAAGAGGGTAAAAGAACTGGAGAACCAGATAGAGCATTTTATTAGAATCCTCGACTCGGTTCCGGCGATGATATTTTTCAAAGACAAGGAGGGCCGGAATCTCTTCGCCAACCAGACCCTCGCTGATGCCCTGGGCAAATCCAAGGAGGAGATAGTGGGAAAAACAACCGCAGAGCTCTTTCCGGACCAGGCGGAGGAAATGTTTAGGAATGACACGGAGGTAATCTCCTCCGGAAAGGCAAAGAGGGGTATAATCGAGACATACGATACTCCCAATGGCAGGCGGTGGGCCTCCACAAGCAAGATTCCGTATCTGGATGAGAGCGTCAACATACAGGGTGTTGTTGGATTTGCACTGGACATTACAGAATTGATGGATGCCAGGGAAAGATTGAAGGAGAGCGAGCTGATAAAAGACGCTACACTGGACGGCATGTCGGAGTTGGTGGCATATTATGACACGGAATTGAGGATAAAATATGCAAACAGGGCCGTTGCTGAATCTGCGGATGTGAATGCAGGGGACCTTGTGGGCAGGCATTGCTACGAGATATGGGGATACAGGGGCGAACCCTGTGAAGGTTGCCCCGTATTAAAGGCCATTGAAACGGGGTTTTCTCAGTCAGCAGAGGTGGCTACCCCGGATGGAAAGATATGGTTGGTAAGGGGGAGCCCGGTATTTGATAAACACGGAGAGGTATCAGGTGCGGTGGGGGTAACCCTTGAGATAACCTCCATAAAACGCGCGGAGGAGAGACTCAGGGACTCGGTCAGGGAAAAGGAAATACTCCTGAAGGAGGTTCATCACCGGGTCAAGAACAACCTCCAGGTTATGAGCAGCCTTTTGAGGATTCAGGGAAGGCTCGTAAAGCACAAAAGACTGGAAGGTATATTAAAGGAAAGCCAAAACCGGATAAGAACCATGTCCCTGGTACACGAAAAACTTTACCGGTCAAAGGACCTTTCCAGGATAGATTTCGGAGATTACCTCAGGGTGCTTTCAAATCACCTGCTGAATGCCTATGAGTCCCGTGGAAAAATAAATTTGAAAATAGATGCAAGACCCATAAAGATAGGCGTGGATTATGCAATTCCCTGCGGGCTGATAGCAAATGAGCTGATTTCCAATGCCCTCAAACACGCCTTTCCCGGCAACACGGGGGGAGAAGTTAAGGTTGAATTCCGGTCCCTGGGCAGGGGTTGGATCAAGATGAGCTTAGGGGATAACGGCGTTGGAATACCCGGTAACATAAACCCTGAGGATTCTGAATCCCCGGGGTTTCACCTGGTGAACATGCTGGCCAGAGACCAGCTTCGGGGGGAGATAGAGGTGGATAGATCGGGTGGGACCAGGGTTACCGTGAGGTTCAGGAGGAGGGCGAAATGAAAAGGATTATAATCGCGGAGGACGAAAGAATCGTTTCCGAGGACATTAAGATGTACCTTCAGGATTACGGGTACGAAGTGGCATCCGTGGCTGAGACCGGAAGAGAGGCGGTAAAAAACGCACGTGATCAAAAACCGGACCTGGTGCTGATTGATATTGTTCTCAGGGGCAGGATGGACGGTATAGAGGCGGCCAGAAGGATAAGGGAGGATCTGGGCATACCGGTTGTTTATCTTACCGCCTATGCGGATCAGGGAAAGCTGGAGAGGGCCAAGGTAACGGAGCCTTTCGGCTATATCCTCAAGCCCTTTGAAGAAAGGGAGCTTTATTCCACTATAGAGATGGCCCTTTACAAGAGCAGGATGGAAAAAAAGATGAGCCATCTCAGGGGAGTCTTGGAGGCCACCCGCAGGGTGGACCAGTTTATCGCCAGGGAAACGGACCGGGGCGCTTTAATCAAGGGTGTATGCGATCGCCTTGTGGATACCAGGGGCTACTATAACGCATGGATTTTACTGTTTGACGAATCCGGAAGGCTGTTTGAAGCATCGGCAGCCGGAACTAAAGGCAGATTGTTTTCAAGTATGGCCGCCCAGGCAAAAAAGGGGGAAATGAGCCCCTGTATAAGAAAGGCCTTGAGAACCACGGATACAGTCTTAACCGAAGACCCGAAGTCCCTTTGCGGAGATTGTCCACTTGCTATCGAAGGCTCTTGCAAAGGCACTATGACGGTTAGGCTAAAACACGGGGAAAAGGACTACGGAGTTTTCTCCGCCTCTATACCTGCGGAATTTATCCGGGAGCCGGAGGAAAAAGAGCTTTTTTCCGAGGTGGCCGTGGATATAGCCCATGCGCTTTACACCATAGAATTAGATGACGAACGAAAAAGGTTTAAGGAAAGCCTTCGGGAGAGCGAGGAGAGGTTCAGAAGCCTTGTGGAGGAATCACCTCTTGGTGTTTCCCTTATATCCAAGAAGGGAGTTTACAAATACCTTAATCCGCGTTTCACGGAGATATTCGGATATACCCTGGAAGATATTCCCAATGGAAAGGAGTGGTTCAGAAAGGCATACCCGGAAAGGAATTACAGGCATAAGGCTATCTCAACCTGGATAAACGATGAAAAAAACTTTGAGACTGGGGAATCCCGGGCCAGGACATTTAGGGTTTTATGCAAACAAGGCTCGGAAAAGATTATAAATTTCAGGCCCGTTACCCTAAAAAGCGGGGACCGGCTGTTAATATACGAGGACATAACAGAGAGAAGGCACCTGGAGGCCCAGGTGTTTCATGCCCAGCGGATGGAGGCCGTGGGAACCCTGGCAGGGGGCATTGCCCATAACTTCAACAACCTGCTTACTGCAATACTGAACAACATAACCCTGATGCTGTTGGACAAAGACCCGGACCACCCGGAATACGAACGATTGAAAAACATGGAGAAGCGTGTGCTGGAGAGTTCCGAACTCACGGGGCAGCTTCTGGGGATCGGCAGGGGCGGAAAACGCCGGACAGAACCCCAATACATTAACAAGATAATAAAGGAGCAGAACCGGATCTTCGGAATGACCAGAAAGGAGGTCACGCTCCGGGGTGAATACGAAAAGAGGCCTTGGACTGTAAAGGTGGATAAATCCCAGGTACAGCAGGTGATATTAAACCTGTATGTCAATGCCTGGCAGGCAATGCCGGGAGGCGGAAACATATACTTAAAGACCAAAAACATTGTTCTGGATGAGGATCATGCATCGGCATTTAATGCGGAATCCGGTAGATATGTCATGGTATCCGTCTCCGATACCGGAACCGGAATGAATGAGGATATTCTTAAAAGGATATTCGATCCCTTTTTCACAACAAAGGAAGAGGGCACCGGATTGGGCCTGGCCTCGGTCTACGGGATAATACGTAACCATGGAGGGTTCGTAGAGGTCTCCAGCGAGGAAGGGAAGGGGTCTACATTTAATTTATATTTTCCGGCCTTTGAAGGGGATGCAAAGCAGGAAGATGAAAACAAGGTTGAGGAGTTAAGCCCCGCGGGAACCATTTTGTTGGTTGACGACGAGGAGTCAATAACAGGCCTGGGAAAAATCCTGCTTTCAAGAATAGGCTACCGGGTTTTCACTGCAAGAGAGGGAAGTGAGGCCCTGGAAATTTACCGAAAAAATATGGGCGAAATAGATATTGTTATACTGGATCTGGTAATGCCCGGGATGGGCGGCATGGAGACATTTCAACGCTTAAAGCAGTTGGATCCCGGAGTAAAGGTGCTGGTTTCAACCGGGCATACATCCGATAGCCAGATCCGGGATATGCTGGCACAGGGATGTCAAGGTTTAATACAGAAACCGTTCAATATGAAAATTGATCTCCCCAGGAAGATAAAGGAGGTAATGGATAAAGGGTAGCCGACCTTAGTCAGAGAAAAAAAGGGATGCTGTTAACTTATTAACTTACGTTTTTCTCCGCAATCATCCGAACCCGCTCACCAGAAACACTGATGGAAGGAGTTGATATACCCACATCAGAGATGGGGACAGGATCTGTTCGGAGCAAAAGATGGAAGTGGTTGGGTGTTGACTCCGTGCATGCTAGTTAAATAGCTAACAGCTAAAAGCGGGGTTCGCGCCCTGGCCCGCTGGGACATCGAATGGCGGGCCAGGGCGGACTTTTGAGCGATCAGCCGCCTTCCACGCCCTTGGCGATGCGATCGCCGGTCTCTTTGTCGATGTTGCGCCAGTATTCAAACACACGCTGCAGCACGGGTTCTGACACGCCGTTTTTCAGGTGCCCCACCACGTTGGACACCAGCAGGTCGCGCTTGGCGTCGTCCATGACCTTGCGGACCAGGGTGCCGGGCTGGCCGAAGTCGTCGTCGTCCTTTCGCAGGGTGTAGGCGGCGCGGATGAACTCGCCGCTGGCACTCCAGATGGCCACCTCGGGATAACGCTCGGGGTCGGCCTTGAAGCCCCCCTTTGAGTTGGGCACATAGACCGGATCGGAGACGTTCTCAATCCGCATAGCAGCGCCCTTGCTGTAGCTGTGCACCGGGCTCTTCGGCCGGTTGACCGGGATCTGCTTGTAGTTGGCACCCAGGCGGGCCCGGTGGGCGTCGGCGTAAGAAACCAGGCGGGCGAGCAGCATCTTGTCCGGGCTGGGACCAATCCCCGGAACAAGGTTGTTCGGCTCGAATGCCGCCTGCTCGATCTCGGTGTGAAAATCGCTTGG
>CAZZPR010000025.1:0-34289 GCA_964655655.1 uncultured Desulfobacteraceae bacterium
GAATCCTTATCCGCTTTGGTATGGAATCGCTCACCGGTTTGGTGTGGAATATACAGTTACAGACCATAAGAATGGTATTGAACTTGTAATGTATTCAAAGAAACCAGATAAAACAGAATTTTATATCTACCGCCCAGAAGAAAATCAATATATAACGCTCTACGTTGCTTTAGATCCTATTGAAGGAGACGATATGTTTAAGTTTCCCGGCCCAATTCATGATTTTTATGAATACAGAAAATCGAATGAAGCCTTTGTTGCCAATTTTAAGGGATATATCAATAACGAAAATGGGGCAAAATCAAAAACTGCTGTGGTGCAAGAATCCGTTGAGGTTAAAAAGTCAGCAGCCACGATTGAAAAAAGAAATCTCAGCGTAGACTTTGGCACATACAATGCCCTTGTAATAGGTATCAATAATTATGAGTTTTTACCTAAATTAAAAACAGCAATCAACGACGCAAAAGCTGTTAAAAGTACACTAAAAAACCTCTATGGATTTAATGTTCAGCTTCTCCTTGATCCTGATCGTAATAGTATTATAAGCTCCTTTGACAGTCTGCGCAGTGAACTCACATCAAATGACAACCTTTTGATTTATTATGCTGGGCACGGTTATTATGACAAGGAAGCTGAACAAGGTTATTGGTTACCTATTGATGCGAAGGATGATAAAACTGCCAACTGGGTTTCGAATGCAGATATCACCGATAAACTGAAGGCGATCAATGCCAAACATATCCTTATCGTTGCCGATAGCTGTTATTCCGGTACCTTGACTCGTGGAATAACTATTAAACTGAAAAGTTCGGATTATTTCGAAAAAATTTCCAAAAAAAAGGCAAGAATCGTCTTAACATCTGGTGGCATGGAACCTATTTCAGACAGTGGAGGAGGAGACCATTCTGTTTTCTGCAAAGCCTTTCTTAATGCTTTGAATGAGAATACTGATATAATCGATGGTACGGAGCTTTTTTCTAAAATAAGAAGGCCTGTGATGTTGAATGCTCCTCAGACACCTCAATATTCGGATATTCGATTTGCTGGTCATGAAGGTGGCGATTTCATTTTAGTGCGTAAAAAATAATTGCCTCAGGCAATGTTGCCCTGTCAATATGTTTTTTAAAGTAGCGTAAAAGTTGTGAACTGTCATATCAATATGGACTTTGTGGAATTTATAAGTGGTATTTACAAAAGGAAAACGCCACATAACAAAAGCCTTGAGCAGACGCCGAGAAAATTGCGGCTTTTCGAGAAGATCTCGGTAATTTGACATTCAGTGGCGGCGCTGCTCGGGCTTGCGTGTGTACCAGGCATGGCACGTAACTAGTGAGGTGCCCCTTCTACCCTTCTCAGGGCAAGGGAAGTCCTCACACCAGGTATTCGCAGAGCCGAAGGATAGGAGAAGGACAGGGGCGTCACCGCGAGGTTGGGGTCTGAAGAAAGTCCAATCCAAAGATGCAGGGCGGTGAATTCACCGGCGACGCATTGGGATTGCGGGACGGCCATTTGTAAATAACTAACTTTAAAGGAGGTGCAAGGCATAAAATCAGAAACATTGGTGGTGTAAAATTTTTAGTAATAACCTTATCCAACAGGAGAATAATCATGAGCATGAAAGAAGCATACGAACAGAAACTGCAGGCACAATTGGACGAGTGGAGTGCGGAGATCGACAAGCTCAAGGCAAAAGCCGACAGCGCAGAGGCGGATGCACAACTTAAATACTACAAACAAATTGAGGAACTTCGATCTATGCAGGAATCGGCCAACAATAAACTTTCCAAGCTCAAGAACGCTGGCGACGATGCATGGGAGGACCTTAAAGCCGGTATTGATAGTGCGTGGAACTCTCTTGGTAATGCATTGAAGTCAGCTGCTTCAAGATTTAAGTAACCATTATGCTTGATCGTATCCAACAATTAAGGGGGTTACATATGAAATCACACATATGAGCATTGATGTTGATCGGCATACTTGGTGTTACTCCACTTTGCTACGCCCAACCGGAAAATGCCAAGACTTCAATAGAAGAGGTTAAGAAAGAAACACAAAATTTGCTCCAACCCATCGGCTTATATACTGCCGATAAAAAAGATGAGCAGTTCAAAAAGCAAAAGAGGAGCTGAATAAACTAGATAAACGTATCGACACGCTGGAGGCAAAAATTGATAAAAATTGGTACAAAATGAACGAGTCCGCGCGCAAGGAAGCTCGTGAGAACCTTAGATCTCTTCGCAAGCAACGGAATCAGGTTTCCGAATGGTATGGCAGCATGAAAACCAGTTCAGCCGACAGAATCAAGAGGACATCTTATTGGATTTCATAAGTTGTTCGATAGTCTCCAGCACGGATTCTGTGAAGAGGATTATTGACTTTCATTTTGGTTGTATCAGGCTTTGGCAGGTCTTCCGCCAGGCTGCCGATTTTATCGGCTATGCGCTTTTGATCAGCTTTTGGTATTTTCTTCAGCGCTTTTGCCGCCGACCTCTCGACCTCAATACGATAATTCAAAGCTCGAGTTCCTTTTTCAACTCATCCCAGGGTGTTGGCTCTCCAGGCTCTTTTTTTGCCTTCCACGCATCCTCAATGTCAATCTGGTCCTCTATTTCCTGCAGAAGTTTAAGTTCCTTCAAGGAAACAAGAGCGGCAATCGGCTCTCTCCTCCGGGTCAAAACAAATGGTCATATTGCACGGGCGTTATAACAAAAAAAGGATTAGTTCCGAGCTGAGGAACAGAGCTCGGAACTAGTGGAACAACCTCAAAATATCCGCACAGTAGAGGAACGTTTTTTAGAATTTGAAAAGGATTTGAAAGCCTTACTTAACAAAATGTCAAAAATCAAGGGCTTACCCCTTTTCATTGACAGAAAATAAGTGTGATGTATAATACTGGTGTATACATTATTGGAGGGAGGGCATGGAACGAACGCAGATATACCTGACAAAGCGCCAACGTGATGAATTGGCTGCTATGGCAAAGGTCTTGGGGAAAAAACAGAGTGAGCTCATTCGAGAGGCCGTTGAGCGTCTCATTGATCAATCAGGCCACAGGCGGCGGGCGGCGGTATTGCGCGAGGCTGCCGGTATCTGGAAAGACCGAACGGATCTTCCTGACTTCAAGAGGATGCGATCCGAATGCGATAGGTGTTGATCGTGGCCAGGCCAATCCTTGTTGATACAGATGTTCTTGTTGATTTTTTTCGGGGTTACAACCAAGCGGTGGCCTTTATCAAAGCAAACTCCACTCAAATCATATTGTCTTCAATCGTGGTTGCGGAGTTATACGCTGGGGTGAAAGGCGATGCAGAACAAACTGCTCTTGAAAACTTTATCTCTATTTTTCGTGTTGTCCCTGTAAGTTTCGAGATCGCGAAAGGTGGAGGACTCTACGGACGCGATTACGGCAAATCTCACGGCGTCGGACTCGCAGACGCAATCCTGGCTGCCACAGCTGATGCCGAGAATGCGGATTTAAAGACCCTCAACATTAAGTACTATCCTATGTTAAAAGGTCTGAAACCGGTCTACAAGAAGTAGCAGGCCAGCATCCGCCTGGAGCAGACGGCGAGAAAACCGCGGCTCTTTAGTGTCTCCTCCGGGGATGGTGGAAACCCCTCGCCTTCAGGCGAAGCACATCCCCCGTAGTCGCCCGGCGACAAGGTAAATATGGAATATCCTCCGGCTGAAGCCGAAGGGTTTAGACATTTGTTAATGTGTCAAATACCACCGTCTGAAGACGGGGGTATACATAGGCATAAGTCGATTTCAAATCGACAATTGACAAAGCCCAAGCCCTATAGGCGGGGGTAGTTTACTAGACTCCATAGGAACTTCTTATGTTTTAGGCCGCTGTCCAGCCAGGGCATTAGCCGCCAGGAGAATGAAGTACCATTCATAGCTAGAGAAAGATTTTATGCAAATGAGGAAAGGTTCTTATCAGCCTGACATGAAGTTATTTGGTGCTTGCGGATTGTTTTGTCCAGCGTGATAGCCTTATAAAGAGCATTGTATAAAAAATGTCTATATGCCTTAAACGTCTTATATATTGGCTTTTGCTAACAACAATATCTGTTGTGGCAGGAATAATTTTAGATATAGCTTGGAAAACAGGAGCCTTCCCTCTCCTTATACGCTTAGTGGGTGTTATAGGCATGATAGCGGCTCACTTCCCGCTCAAGAGAACAGGAAAGTTGCTTAAAGTTTTAGGAGAACAAAAAGAATGGGGCTGCACAAATCGACTGATCACCACGGATATTTACAGGTGTGTCCGGCATCCCCATCACCTGGGTGTTGGTATCTTTATGACTTCACTCGGCCTTCTTATTGGTCATTGGTTTTCATTTCTTATTATCACCGTTACCCAGTGGGTATGGGTTATTGTGTTCCTTTTTCTGGTGGAAGAAAAGGAATTGACAGAAAAATTTGGAGAAGAATTCAAGGCATACCGTAAACAGGTGCCCATGTTGCTACCAAAATTAGCTTGTTTTTTCAGCGTCTTTAACAAACCTATCAAGGAGACAAAAAGGGATAAGTAAAATTTAACCCAGATTGTGCAGTAGTTGGCTGCTGCACAATCTGGGTTAAGGGGCGGGCTTAAATTGTTAAATAAATTGGCACAATCTATCTTTGGGACAGGGGCGGGGCCGGGCTTTACTCTAATATGGGCCGCATCAAAGCCCGCATGAGCAATAAAATGAAATCAGGTATTAAAAGTTCATTAAAAAGGACAAGAACTTCACTCCGAAGCCAGGGATTAACGGAAACAGTTCTAAAATCGTACTCGATAATTGCAGACCATCTGTTTGATATCTGGTACGGCATAGATACTTGTAAATGGGCGGAATTATCTGATTTAACGATCCACAATAGTGTCAATAGAGAAAAAGGCTACCCGTATCAACCAACCAGGCTGGTGCCGCTAAGAAAATTGTTCAATGTCATCAATTCAATAATTCCCCCTGACAGTGTACTTGTTGACTTTGGGTGCGGCAAGGGAAAAGTCCTGCTGGCTGCATCGGAATTCGGTTTCAAGGAAGTCAGGGGTGTTGAATTCGCACACGAGTTATGCGAAATAGCCGAGAAAAACTGTGCTGTTTACAAGGCCAGAAAAGGATTTATTACCGAATATCGAATTATAGAGTGTGACGTCACTGACTACGATATCAACACGGATGAGAATGTATTTTTTATGTTTAATCCCTTTGATGAGACGATTATGGCAAAAGTGCTTTGCAGAATTGCGGCTTCTCTTCAGGTAAAGCACAGACCCATATTGGTTATTTATTACAATCCTAAATACGCTCACGTTATTGAACAGCGGGACGCTTTCGGAAGGTTGCGGGAGTTTAATTTTTGGGGCTATAAATTCACAGTGTATTCAAACCATGAAAAAACAAAGGTATGATTCAGGGTTCACAGCCAGTCACGTAATAATAAAGGGTTATTCCTTTTTCTCCTTCAGGAAACGGAGCAAAGCCTCCGCAGCCGGGGAAAGGGAAGCATGACGCTTGTATACCATAAAAAATTCCCTGGTAATCTCCAGGCCCCTGACAGGGATCACTTTTATCGTTCCCCATCTCACCTCGTTTTCTATTGCCTTTCCCGATATAAATGAGACCCCGGCACTGCTTTCCACCGCCTTTTTTACCGCAGCGGTGCTTCCAAGGACCATTACCGCGTTCAGATTTCCCTCCCTTATTCCCGCATTCTCAAGCCCCTGCCTTACCGTGGCCCTGGTACCGGAACCCGGCTCCCTGAATATAAATGGTAGATCCTCTAATTTTTCCGGGGCAATCCCCTTGCCATCGTAAGGGGTAAAATTTGCAGTCCCGACAAGCACAATCCGGTCTGCGGCAAAACTGTAAAAGGCCAACTTGTTGTCCTTTTCCTCTCTCCCCACCACCCCGAGCTCTATCTGGTTTTCCCTTACCCTGGTTATGATCCCCCTTGTATCATCAATGATAAGGTCCAGGTCGATGCCGGGATACTTAGCCTTGAATTTTGCCAGTGCCGAGGGGAGTATATATTCTCCCGGAATATTGCTTGCGCCGATTGTAAGCTCTCCCTTAACCAGGCCCTTGAGGTTTTCCATTGCCTGCCCCGCGTCATGGACCCGTTTGAGTATGCCCCGTGCATGTCGGTAAAAGACCTCGCCGCTTCTGGTCACAGTAACCTCTCTTGCCCTGCGGTCCAGCAACTTAACTCCCAGCTCCCTCTCCAGGGAGTTTACCTGGAAACTGACAGTGGGCTGGCTGAGATAAACCAGTTCCCCGGCCTTTGTGAAGCTCCTGCTTTCAACTACCGCGCAGAATATCCTCAACTGGTCCAGCTCCATGGATTTTTCCCTTCATAAGCCGATTTAACCCGGACTAACACAGACATTAGCAGCGCCCTTATTCCTTGGCCGCATTGCTCAGCGTCTCTTTAATATCAAGCCTGTTGACCACATCCGTCAAGGTCTCGCTTATCAACTGGTCCGCCTGGCCGGTTCCGGTAATCCTGGTCTTCTCCCCCTGCTGCTCAAATCTCTTGATCAATTTATCTCCCTTGTGGGTAAATCTCGCCTCATATTCCACCTTGAAGGTCCAAGTCCGGTCTTTAAGACCCAGTACGAATTCCTTCAGCCTTATATTCAATTCGGGGATCCCGGGGCCGGGCTCTTCCACCAAACTCAATCCCTTATTCTTGAAATAGGCGGTAAATACCTTTGCAAACAAGCCGTCTACATAATATACGCCCTCAAGGTATTTCTCCTCTCCCCTGGACAGGAAGAGATTCATATTGCCGGAAAAACCCTTGTAGATATCCTCGGCCCCTTTTCCGATAATATCCTTTTCGGGCCTGTCGTCAATAAACCTGAAATATATCTCTTTTCCCTTTAACGCATCCAATTCAGGGCCCAATCCGCAGGTTATCTTCATCTTGGGTATGGTGGAGCATGCCGCCGGCATCAAGAGAGAAAACATCAACATACATGCCCCGAGGTAAGCTATCCGTCTCATAACACTCCTCCCTTTTTTGACTTATAAACATATCCTACCCATAATTTTTAAGCAAGTATTTCAACCCAGGTTGTGCAGTAGAAATCGTAGCGAGGATTGAAAAACAAAAGAAGCAAAATTGGTTTGCAAGCATTCATTGTGCGGTTAATGTTGCTTTTTAACAAAAACTACTGTTAAATATCCCGTGTTTTACCTGTCATCAAAATAACCACATAAGGAAAGGACAAGGCATGCACAGGGATGAATACCACAAAAGGCTCACAACGCCCGAAAAAGCGGTAAAAATAATAAAAAACGGCGATACTGTTATACACGGAATGGCGGCCGGAGAACCCCCTGCCCTGCTCGAAGCGATAGCGGACAGGCTCGGTTCAGATGAACTGGATAACCTCCACGTTTATTCCCTTTTGCCCATGGAACACATGCAAAATACAATCCTGAAACCGGATTTTGAAGGCAAGGTTTTTCCCTATACCTGGTTCGTGAGCGGTTCAGACAGGAGCCTGGTTCAAGCAGGGCTTAACCAGTTTATTCCCAATCATTTTCACGAAGTGCCGAAACTCATCGAGGACTACCTGGATCTGGATGTGGTAATCACAACCGTCTCCCCCATGGACAAGGCCGGATATTTTACATTCGGTGCTATCAACGACTATATTAGTATCTCCGCACGCCACGCAAAGACGTTGATTGTAGAGGTAAACCCGAATATGCCTCGTGTTTTCGGCGATTCTTTGCTGCATATATCCGAAGTGGATGCCCTGGTCGAATACGAAGCTCCGCTGATGGAATTCGAGGTTGCAAAGGCCAAACCCGAGGCAAAGACAATAGGTAAATATATCTCGGAATTAATACCGGACGGTGCCACCCTCCAGCTCGGAATAGGTGCTATCCCTAATGCGGTTACTGATTTTTTATCGGATCACCAGGACCTTGGCATTCACACCGAGCTTTTCTGCAACGGTATGATGGAACTTATTAAAAAAGGTGTTATTAACGGCAGAAAAAAGAATTTACATCCCCGCAAGCACGTTTTCGCAAATGCCCTCGGGGACAAAGAACTATATGACTTCCTTCACGACAACCCGTCCATGGAAAGCTACCCGGTCTCCTACGTAAATGATCCAGACATTATAAGCCTGAATGAAAACATGATCTCCATAAATTCAACTATCCAGGTCGATCTCTTTGGTCAGTGCAACTCGGAATTTCTCGGAGATAAGCAATTCAGCGGCACAGGCGGGCAACTTGATTTTGTCCGGGGGGCATATAAATCGCCCGGGGGCAAGTCTTTCATCGCCTTTTACTCAACAACCCATGACGGGCAGGTGTCCAGAATAGTGCCAAAGCTTCACAGCGGCACAGTGGTTACCACCCCGCGGATGGACACCAATTATCTCGTAACCGAACACGGCATCACAGACCTGAAAGGTAAATCACTCCGAGAAAGGGCCCTTTCTATCATCGAACTTGCCCATCCGGATTTCCGGGACGATCTTATCAAAGAAGCCGAGAACATGACGTTGATATGATTATCAAGCATTAAAACTATTTAAACCAGATTATGCAGCAGGCAATTATTGGAAAATCTGGGTTAAATGTGAATCATTTCAATGATATATTTGTTACCAGGAAACCCAATATATTGTGGTCAAGTTTGCCTTGACACACAAAAAGTACTGTTTTATATTTTTTTGTATGCACTAATCAGTCCTTGCTAAAAAATGATTGAAAGGAATTTCGACATACCATTTATCGCTGATCTCGCGCTGCGGGAAAAACAGATCCAGCAAAATTATCGGCAGGTCATCGCAGTACATAAATGGTTCGCTCGCCGGCCCGGGACCCTCTTTCGAGCCCTTTTGCTTTCCGAATTCGCGCAACTTCCCCTGCGAGAAGCGTTTTATAAGTCCCATATCTTCAAATCCCTTAGAATAGCCGACCCCTTTATGGGTGGCGGAATTCCACTTATTGAGGCCAATCGTTTGGGTTGTAACGTAATCAGATATGATATCAATCCTATGTCATATTGGGTAGTTGAACAAGAAATCAAGCATATAGATCTCGAAAGATATCGTGAAACAGCCCAAAGACTGAGGAGCTTGCTTGAAAAAGACATCGGGCACCTCTATCGCACAAAACGTACAGAATGCGGCAATGAGTACGCTCAGGTAAAATATTTTCTATGGGTCAAGACCAAGGCTTGCACCAAATGTGGGAAAGAAATTTCACTTTTCCCTGGATATCTTTTAGCGCAAAACAAGAGGCATCCAAAAAATGTGTTTATCTGTTCAAAATGCGGTAACCTGACAGAGACAGATGACCGTGAAAATCCCGGAAATTGTGGAACATGCGGAAGCCCTTTGCTTATATCTGGCCCAGCAAAAAGAAACCGGTGTATCTGTCCTCACTGTGGCGCAGCAAACACTTACCCGGACTATGAAACAGGGGCACCTAAACACCGCCTGTTTGCCATAGAATACCATTGCCCCCGTTGCAGACCGAGCCATCGGGGTCGTTTCTTTAAAAAGCCTGATTCCAGAGAGATTGAGCTCTATCGCAAAGCTGAATCCCGTTTGAATCAGATCATGCTGAAATTTGTGCCGGACGATTTTATCCCGGAGGGCGATGAGACCAACAGGCTTCTTAGATGGGGTTACAGGCAGTACAAAGATATGTTTAACAGCCGGCAACTGCTTGGATTGGAGCTTAGTTGCAAAATTATTCAGCAGGAAACTGACGAACGGATCCGCGCTGCGTTAGCCACAAATCTCTCGGACCTTCTGAGGTATCAGAACATGCTATGCCGTTATGACAAAATGGCCCTCAAGTCCTTGGACATATTTTCCGTGCACGGTTATCCGGTAGGACTCATTCAGTGTGAATCCAATCTTCTCGGAATAGACAGTTCCCGAAAAGGGGTGAGTATCGGAAGTGGAGGGTGGTCGAATATTATTGACAAGTTTACCAAGGCGAAAAGTTACTGTGATAAGCCCTACGAGTTACTGCACAGGGGCAAAAGAAAGCAAACGATCCCAATGCAAAAAGAGTGGATCGGTGATAAAAACGGCTCCGTGCCTCGAGGCCTCAAATTATCTTGTTCAGACGCCTCCGACAAGAGACTGCCGCCTGCTACCTTAGACGGTGTATTTACGGATCCTCCCTTTGAACTAACTGTCGCCGAATTGGCAGCCCGGCTGGAGGAAATGGTTGATGTGACAATCTCAGACCTGGGTTCGGAGTTCTTGTTGCTTCCGGAAGGACCCGCATTTATCAAGTATGAAGGTTTTCGAGCTGCTTACGAGGTTTTAAAGAGGCATGCATACACGCATACGTGAGTTTGTAACAGTAACCGGCAATTAGCTATCATAAGTTATCTATAGTTCCCTGCGGCATAATCAGAATCTATAAAGATTTTATCTTTTTGTTAAGGGTCTAATGGCAACCAAAGCAATCTCCGTGATAATCCCGGCCCACAACGAGGAAGGCTATATCGGCCGATGCCTCGAGGCCGTGCGGTCTGCAGCAAAACGAATCGACATGCCTGTGGCGATCGTGGTTGTGCTCAACCGTTGCTCTGACAACACGGAACTCATTGCCGAGCGGTACGGCGCTTACGTGGTTACAGAAGACGCAAAGAACCTCGCGCGCATCAGGAATGCGGGCGTCAGGGCCAGCAAGGGTGATACCATTGTCACCATCGACGCGGACAGCCGGATGTCTGATAATATGTTGAAGGAGGTTTACCGGCGCCTGGCTTCAGGCAGATACGTTGGCGGCGGGGTTCCTATTGTGCTTGAGAGGATGTCCCTGGGCATCTTTTGATTAGTTTTCACAAACCCTTGGAACAAATAAAAATTTAAAACGGGGACAAAATATGGAAGACACTCAAATCCAGAGAACAAGGTTTGGCTTTTGGCAAAAATGGATGGTGGTTTTTAGTGCAATAAGCATAATTTTAGGGCTGGCGATGACTTTTGGCTCAACCAGTGCAATTTTTCAAAGCTACAATCGTTCCATTGCGGAGGCCTTTTGGGGCCAGACCCATCTCCATGAAGCGGTTTCCTCCTATCACCCGTGGATCTTCGCTGTACTGGGCTCCTCTATCGCGGGCTGGAGCGTCTGTTATCTCTACCTGGCGCTGTATCCAATCAAGCGGCGCGAGCGCTGGGCCTACTACTGCTTCATCCTCAGTATTTTGATTTGGGCCCCTTTAGATACAGGATTTTCACTGTACTTCGGCATTCATACAGAGGCCCTTTTCAATCTTGGGGCAGTAGCCGGTTTCGCTATACCACTGGCAGCCATTCACCGGGACTTCTTCCCCAAGCCGGGCAACGATTAAAAAGGGTTGTGAAATTTTCATCAGTGGTGTTAAATACGGATTCATAGAACCGGGAATCGATAACGCGTTTAAATCCGATTTTCCTGGGCATGGGTTCACCTCTTCATCATCCAATGGGGCCGGCAAAGGAAACCCCCCGGACAATAACAAAAAAAGGAGTTAAATCATGAAAAAGCTGTTTTCTGTTGTCTTTATTTTATGTCTGCTGGCCTTTAGCTGCGCAACACCGCACAGGGATACTGTTTTTCAAACCTCAACCATAGACGCCCTCCTGGCAGGGGTATATGACGGCGATATGTCATGCAGCGGTTTGTTAAAACACGGCGATTTCGGCCTGGGCACCTTCGATCATCTGGACGGGGAAATGGCCATATTCAACGGAAAGGTATACCAAATAAAGGCTGACGGAAAGGTATATCAGCCAGATTTGTCTATCAGTACTCCCTTTGCCACGGTGTGTAAATTTGCACCCGACATGGTGGTCCCTGTAAGGCCGGGGTCGGACTATGGGGCCGTAGAGAAATTGGTCAACAAATACGCACCCAATAAAAACATGTTCTATGCAATCAAGATTACAGGGCTTTTCAAAGCCATCAAAACCCGAAGCGTGCCTGCCCAGCACAAGCCCTATCCGCCGCTCAAAGAGGTTACCAAGCACCAGCCCGAGTTCAATATGAAGAAAATCTCCGGAACGATAGTGGGCTTCAGGTGCCCTGCCTATGTAAAGGGCATCAACGTACCGGGGTACCACCTGCATTTCATCAGCGATGATAGAACTCAAGGGGGGCACGTTCTAAGTTTCGAAATCGCAGAGGCCCAATGCGAAATCGACGTCCTGGACAAATATTTTTTGGTTCTTCCGGCGAGCACCGAAGGGTTTGCTGCAACCGATCTGTCAAAAGACCGGAGCAAGGAACTCAAGGACGTGGAAAATAGATAAACATAAAGCCAGGTTTCTGTGCCGGGCTTCTCATAATAAAGACTTATGGCGAATCGGGCAAACATAAATCATCTTGCCTGAAAGCAGCAAATAGTGGCATTGATAACCGGAATTATACCGGCTATCATTATTGCGAAGTTTTTTTATAGGACTAAAAAAATATAATATTTAAATGTTTCAAATCTTTTCAATGAATCCCAGGCAAGCTTATGTATATTTTTCTGCTTTAGGAGGATAAAAAAATGCGTGTCGGTTTTATATCTACCTATCCCCCGATCGAATGCGGCATTGCCGCATATACGAAATATCTTACCGATGCCCTGAGGGAAAAACACATAGACGTGTATGTGGTTTCACATCTCGGGGGCTCTGGCCCACAAGTGTTTCCCTGCTTTGATTATGAGGACGGGGATCTCGCCGAAAAGGCTTTCTCAACGATGGTGCGTTTCACACCTGATATAGTGCATATTCAACATGAGTTCGGTTTGTTCGGAAAACACATGGGTGTATCTGTCATTCCACTCATCATGCAGTTTCGCCTGCTGGGTATACCGGTTGTAACAACTCTTCACACGGTTTATGCGGATATGCCGGAAAATCATCGAATAATTCTGGAATCCGTTTTTGCGAACTCCGAGCGAGTCATTGTTCACGATCCTTACCAGGAAAACTCTTTGCGGGGGGCGATAGTCAGTGATCACCTGAAAAAAATTTGCATCATTCCCCATGGCGCACGGGAGGTCGAGTCGATCCCCAATGCAAAGGAATCCCTCGGCCTGCCGGCAGACAAAAAAATTATCCTAATTATAGGTTATTTCAGGCCTTCAAAAAATTTCGAACTGGTTATAGACATACTTCCGGAGATATTGGCTCTCTACCCGGATGCAATGCTGGTTGTGGCTGGAAAGGTTAGAGGCAAAGAACACATGGATTATAGAGATATGCTTCTTCATAAAATAGCCGATTCGCCAAGGAGAGATCGTATTTATCTCGTCCGGGGCCAGTTACCTCAAAACGTGTTTGACACCATCCTTTCAGCTGCGAATGTAGTGGTCCTCCCGTACAAGATATCCTCCCAAAGCGGCATTCTTGCCCACTGCATGGCCTTTGGAAAACCCATAGTTACAAGCAGTACAGAGGCGATGAAAGGTATACTCAGAAAATCGGGTGCCGGCGTCACATGTGATGATCGCCCTCAATTCATCAAAAATATTGCCGCCATCCTGTCTGGTAATGAGAGGGCGAAGAAATTTTCCCAAAACGCCACCAATTTTGTAAAGGATGCAATCTCCTGGTCGAGGGTAGCGGACCAACATGTGGATGTTTATAAGAAAGTTGCGGATGTCACCCAGATTCGCTCCCAGGTAATTAACGTCGATTAGAAAGGATTTTGGGTACATGCTTGATCACTTTTATCCGTTCAAACGGTATCGTTCGAACCCCATATTGATTAGGGAGGATATACCCTATCCCTGTAATACGGTCTTTAACGCGGGGGCCTGTAAATTTCAGGATCGTTACATACTCATCCTGCGAGTTGAAGATAGGGCAGGTCACAGTCACCTAACCTTGGCTTATTCAGATGACGGATTTAATTTTTCCGTAGAATCCTCGCCCTGGATAGTGCCTTCATCCGACCCCTATTACGAAATCTACGAGAGATACGGTATAGAAGATCCCAGGGTTACCAGGATCGGCGAAGATTATTATATTGTTTATACCGCATTCGGGCCCTTTGGTCCAAGGGTCGGGATAGGCCGTACAAAAGACTTTGTACATTTCGAGAGGATCTCCCTGGCCACTGAAGTGGATAATAAAGATGCCGTAATCCTCTCCGAGAAAATTAATGGTTACTACGTAATGATAGATCGCCCTGCCGGGATGGGTCAGAGGGAAGGGTCAATCTGGATCAACTATTCCCCTGATCTCGTATATTGGGGAAAGGCCCGTGTCATTTTGGAACCTCAACCAGGATGGGGGAGTTCCAAACTAGGGGTTTCAACCCCTCCAATAAAGACTAAATGGGGGTGGCTCTCTCTTTACCATGGGGTGCGAGATACAGCAGCCGGAAGATTGTATCGTATTGGTGCCTTACTTCTGGACCTGAAGGATCCCGAATTAGTCCTTGGATACACCCCCCACTTTATTTTCGGGCCCAAGGAACACTACGAGCGAACCGGGGATGTGCCCAATGTGGTATTCCCTTGCGGGCTTATCTTAGAAGAAGATGGGGCCCTGAAAATGTATTACGGTGCCGCGGATACCTGTATCGGGGTTGCAGAGGCCAAGTTGGTGGACATAATAGAAGGTTGTTTTAGAAAGACCACCTGAAGATATGGTGATCGGGTAAATTTGGAGAAACTTATGAAGGAAAACGATAAACTCGCCTGGAAATGCATTCAAACCAGCCCTGGCCCTGAGCTAAAGCTGTTTCGAGTCAGGTTCGATTGGGTGGAAAACCCCCGAAATTCTCATAGAATGAAGGCTACTATTCTCGAGGCCCCTGATTGGGTAAATATAGTGCCTCTCACTCCGGAAGAAAAGGTCGTGGTCGTTCATCAATACCGTTTCGGAACCCGGGAGACTACAATAGAAATCCCCGCCGGGATTGTGGAACCTGGAGAATCTTCAAAAGAAGCGGCCATTCGAGAGTTAAGGGAGGAAACGGGATATGCGAGCGAAAATTGGGAATACCTTGGATATGTGGAGCCCAATCCAGCGTTTCTGAATAATAAGTGTCATCATTGGGTAGCAAAAAACGTGAAGCAGGCTTCGCCGCTCAACCTCGATAAGGGAGAAAATTTATTGGTGGGCGAGATGAGTTTGCAGGAGATTCAGCAAGAGATTTCCAAAGGAAGTTTTCGGCATTCCCTGGCTTTTACAGCACTTGCCCATCTTTTTAATCTACGGCCGTTACTGAGGCCAATCCCTGAATAAGATAAAGTTTGACCGGTCCCCTTACCTCTTGTATTTTCCCATCAATTCTCCGTGCTCCAGTATATGCCCTTCCATTGCATTCAACAGGTCTTGTTTTGTGACGCCGCTTTCAAGTTCTAATTGCGTACCCAGTGCATAGAGCTTAAAGAAATATCTGTGGGTTCCGCCTGGAGGGCAGGGCCCGCCGTAACCCAGCTTCCGGAAATCATTTATTCCGTGCACGGCACCGTTTTCAATTTTCTTTGCAGGCGGAATCTTTTCGGGTAAGTCCTTTGTCCCCGGCGGTATGTTAAAGAGCACCCAATGTACCCATGTCCCCACAGGTGCATCCGGATCATCACAAATAAGTGCCAGGCTTTTAGTGCCTTCCGGAACACCCGACCACGATAAAGGCGGCGAAATGTCTGCGCCGTCGCAGGTATGCTGTTTAGGAATCATGCCTCCCTGGCTGAAGGCAGTACTCATGATACTTATCCCCATGTCTTTACCTCCTTTCGTTTCGGAAAAACCGGATTCATATCCCGGGTACAGCAAAATAAAAAAGGATATAAGGGCCAGAAAGGTAATTTTTCTGTGCATAGTTAAGCCCCTTGTTGAATTCCTGAAAAAGCAGAAGATTTAACCCGGATTGTGCAGCAGACAACTGCTGCACAATCCGGGTTCAAAGTGAACTTATCTTATGCGAAGCCGAGTGCCTTGCCGGATTTAACTCTCGTAGCCCACCGGCATTATCAGTAGAGGTTCGTGTGTCTTTTTGGCACCCAATACTTGGTTTATCATTTGATCATCAAAGGCCCCCACAATGCCGGCTGCCAGACCGGAGGACTGGCATTGGAGAAAAATATTTTCGCCGATATGCCCTGCCTCCATAATGGCGTATCTTAACCCCCTCTTGCCGTATTTTACGGTAACCCTGTCGTATTCAGCGGTTATGACAAGAATCAACGGTGCGCGCGCCATCCACGTCTGCTCCAGGGAAGCCCTGGAAATGTCCTTTCTGAAATCTCCCTCCTTGATCAAAAAAAGAGAATGCCCCTTTACAGCATAGTGGTAGACGCCTGCCTTCAATCCTTCCACACAATCCTGTCCAACCGCTCCATAGATATCCATTGGATAAAGTGCCCCTGCAGAAGGAGCGGCCCTTTTGAACCCGCCCTTCTCCGTAATTCCCTGGGCGGACCACATCAACCGGGAAACCTGGCTCATGTTGAGAAAGGCGCTGCCAAAGGAACGCACGGTCCTCCTTTCACTTATTGCCCTTTCCACGGACAGGCCGCCTTGTAAAACCGGTTCGGGTAAATCCATGTTTTTCCCTCCTTTGAATTTAAAGGATGCTGCTTCCAACGCGGTCAATACTCTCCTGGGAGCAAGGATAAACCAGAAAACCAATATGTAGCCTGTTAACCTGCAAAAGATCCTCCTGGTTATTTTTCCTGCTGCCACGGGCTAAACCTTTAGCCTCCATTCATTTGCATAAACATTCATCCTTTTATCCCTAACAAAACCAATCAGTGTTATCCCGAACTGGGATGCCAATTTTACCGTCAAATTGGTGGGAGCGGAGCTCGAGACTACAACCGGTATTTTGCCCTTGAACAGCTTGAACAATATCTCGGAGGATATCCTGCAGCTTGTTAATACCATCTTGTTTTCCAATGATATATCATGCTGTATGCATTCTCCAAATAGCTTGTCTACTGTATTTTGCCTGCCTATATCCTCCTTGAAGGCAAGCATATTTCCGCTTCCATAGATAGCTGCCGCGTGAACTCCGCCCGTGGATACATAGGTGTTTGAGCGTTTTTGAAATTCCTCTGTGCAGGCGAAGATGTTTTCCGGTTCCACTATTATTCGGGATTCGATCGGCCTTGGGTTCCTGATTTCAGATATGCCCGAGATACCAAATAACTGTGAAGGGGATACGCTTTTTCGTGTTTCAAGTCTTACTGTAAACCTCTCTTTATCGAGCTCAAGGTTTTTTATATCTTTCTTCTCTTTTAATAAACCTGCAGAAAAAAGAAATCCCACGGCCAGGTCTTCCAAGTCACAGGGAGAACAAGACAGGGTAACAAGGAGTTGGCCGTTTAAAAACAGGGTTAAATGGGTTTCAACTGCAACAACATCCTCTGCCCGGGTTTTTCCCTTATCTGTTATCCTGGTTATGGGAAAACTTTCAATAATTTCAATTCTTTTTTCCATGTTTGCAATTTATCCAATTATTATCAGGGTTCGGCTTCAAGCCTTAAACTGAATTTCATAGAGGCTCTTGTACCTTCCGCTTACCGAAATCAATTGCTCGTGTGTGCCTGATTCCACAATCCTGCCGTTTTCCAGCACATAAATCCGATTCGCCCTCTTAATAGTATTCAATCTGTGGGACACAATAAAAATCGTCCTCTGCCCAAGCAGGTTTTCTATGGCTCTCTGGATATGATATTCGCTTTCCGGGTCAAGGGCTGAAGCGGGCTCATCAAGTATCAGTATGGCAGGGTCTTTGAAAATGGCCCTGGCTATTGCTATCCTCTGCCTTTGCCCCCCGGACAGAAGCATCCCCCTGTCCCCGACAAGTGTATCGTACCCCTCGGGAAAGGACATGATAAAATCATGGGCATGGGCTATCCTGGCGGCATTTATAATATCCTCCGTTTTATGAAATCCCCCGTTATAGTTGATGTTGTTGGCAATGGTGTCATGGAAAAGAAGGCTTTCCTGGCTAACCACTGCTATCTGTCCCCTGAGTGAATCAAATGTCGCCTCCCTTATGTCCACCCCGTCTATGGATATGGATCCGCCGGTTACATCATAAAATCGGGGAATCAGGTCCAGGAGTGTGCTTTTCCCCGCCCCGGTGGCCCCTACAAAAGCCACCAGCTCCCCGGCGCCGACTCTGAAAGAGATGTCGTGCAGTATCGGTTCCCCGGGTTTGTAGCAAAAATCAACGTGTGAGAATTCCATTAAATCCTTCATCTTGGGAATCTCAACAGCACCCGGTTTCTCCTTTATATCCGGCACGGTATGCATTATGTCAAACACCCTCTGGGTGGCACCCTGAAGGGTGTTTAACTGGTTATTTATCCTGGCAATATTTTTAACAGGGGAATATGCCCTGGAAAAGGCGTACATCATGGAGAAAAGCTCTCCCAGGGTATGCTCGAAGTATACCTTGCCGGTTATCAACACCAGGGGCATTATAATGAACACGCTCGAATCCATCATGGGGCCTATACCGAGTTGCCATCTGTTCCAGTGCATGACCTTTTTGTAAAGATGCCCGGCTTTTTCCCTGAATCTTTGTATTTCGTAGTTCTCCCTGCAGAACCCTTTTATCACCTTCAGAAGCAGGAGTATTTCCTGGTAACTGGAGGTAACCTCGGCCACCGCATCCTGCACCCTTGCGGAGTGTTTCTTTACCTTGCGGCCGAAGAGCCTTACCAGCCCCACAACCATGGGGGTAACCACTAAGACTAAGGCGGTAAGCTTGTAGTTCATGACTACCAGATACAAAAGGAATACCGCAGCAGTTAAAGGATGCTGCACAATACCTATAATGATAATGCTTATATGGGCCTGCATAACGGTCAGGTCAGCGGTAGCCCTTGCAAGCAGTTCCCCGCTCTTGCGCTTATGATAAAAGGTAAGGGGAAGGGTAATAAATTTCTCCGCCAGATCTATCCTCAGGGTCTTGATGGCCCTGTTGGAAAAGGCAACCGCAGTGAGCTGACTGAAATAGAGAGTAGCTGATTTCAAGATCACGGAAACCAGGGCTATTATACTTAGAAGAGCAAGGAGATGATTGGGAGAAATCCCCTTGACCAATACAATCTCGGTTTTTTCAAAGGACCATCCCTGTTTCAAAGTAATCCATGGGATCTTCCATTGTACGGGTTCAGTGCCGGCCTTCATTCCCTGATCGATAAAAGGCTGAAGAAGGTAAGCCGGTATCACTACCAGCAATGCCGACAAGGCGGTCAGTACTATTGCCAGAATTATAAGGGCCTTATGGGCCCTTACATATTTGGCGATATTTTTCCCCAGAATTCGGTCCAGCATATGTCAATCCTTCTCCGGACGGTTAAATACAATTTTGAAAAAAGGATAACCAAGCACCCTGAATCAGTCAATGCAAAAAATGCAGATCATTCCGGGCGGCAAATATTGCTGATTGCCTTCCTGATCCTTTCATGGGCCTCCTTAAAGGACCTGATGCCGCTGATAACTTCTACTGCCGGGCCCAAGGGGGACCAAAGAACAGGGTCGGTTTCTTTAAATAGTGCTATTGTAGGTGTGCCGAGCATTGCCGAGAGATGAGTTAGGCCGCTGTCATGTCCTATATAGGTGCCTGCCTCTCTGAGCAAGGATATTAACTTTCTTTTTTGTGGAGAAAAAACAATGTCAGCCTCATTTTTTCCTATTTTCCTTTCAAAATATCGAACCAGCTCCTCTTCCGCCGGTCCCAGAATCAGAACCTTTTTGGAAAAAAGGTCCATGTACCCGGCCTTTAAAACCTCCAGCCAAAATCCAGGCGGATAATTTTTCTTCCTGCCCCCAGACCCAGGGTGCAGAAAAACGGCCCTTCCGGCTGTTTCGGGACTTTCCGGTCCCTCGAGCAGGGGCTTCATTCTTGCCTCTTCCAGCAATTTCTCCATATGAATGGCCAGCCCCGATTCCCGCAGGCACCTTGCCAAGTAAAGGGCTACATGTATCTTTTCTTCACCGGGAAAGGGCGGAAACAGGAACCAGGGCACATCAAAACAGGAGGATAAAAAATCTTTCATATTCCCGTCTGGGTCGCTCTGGAAGGATACAACCAAGTCTGCCTCGGGCAGGGAAATACGTCTCCGATTTTTCAAGAAAAGGTTATGCCAGCCCCCTGTATCATAGTCTATGCATTCCCTGACCAAGGGCTTTAAAAAAAAGATCCCGGGCTCCCTCCCGAGCAATGTGATCCCGTACCTGCCGGATGCCCGATGCAGTGCAGGGGCCAGCATAAGGGTGTCTCCCATTGCACCCGCTCTTATGACCAAAATTCTCTGCATACCTTGTTTATAATTTATATACAGGCAAATAAGATAACTTAAAAACACATTTTTTACAGTATCAAGTTAACCCATCTTTCCGCTCTAAGTCCCTTTTTTAACGTAACAAATGTAGTGCCCATAAATTAAGGGCAATATTGGCTAACCAGTTGATATCCGAACAATGATGTTTAATTTAAGCGGAAAGATGGGTTAAGCATACATAGTCCATAATTCAGAAATCAGCAACCAGCAGCAATTATTTAATTACTTGGGAGACCTTCCTGGGCAGCACGGGTTTTCGCATCTGTTGTTCTGCATGGTTGCTGCAGGGGCCGACGTTTTCATCCCAGATTATGCAGCAGACATCGTAGCGAGGATTGCATTCAGGGAAAGGATAAAATAATGCCTTTGGTCAAATATTATGAATTCCGAGGCATCACCCCATAGGACTTCAACTTTTTATGAAGGGTCCTTCGAGTTATGCCGAGACGGCGTGCTGCTTCGCTCTTATTTCCCTGGGTCATCTCCAGAGTTTTTAATATAGTATTTTGTTCCACCTTATCCAGGGGGAGACCCTGAAGGGCCTCAGGGCCTGAAACACTTTTTTCCTCTAAAGTACTGTTTTCAGGAATCAAGGAAAAATCCTCCGTCTCCAAATAGTTCCCTGTTGCCAGTACCACCGCCCTTTCAATCGCATTCATGAGCTCCCTTATGTTTCCCGGCCATTCGTGTTTTATCATCCGGTCCATGGCCTGAGGAGTAAAGCCCTTAATATCCTTTCGGTTTTTTCCGGAGAAATGCTCCAAAAAATAATGGGCCAAAAGGGGGATATCTTCTCTTCTATCCCTCAATGGGGGCACGGTAAGGTTTATGACATTCAACCGGTAGTAAAGATCATCCCTGAATCGCCCGGCCTGGATCTCCATTCCGAGATCCTTATTGGTTGCGGCCAGGATCCTGACATCAACCTTAACGGCTGTTTCTCCTCCCACCCTTGTGATATCCCTTTCCTGCAGTACTCTTAGCAGCCTCACCTGCATGGCCAGAGACATCTCACTGATCTCATCAAGAAAAAGGGTTCCTCCATGAGCCTGGAGGAACCGTCCCTCTTTCCTCTTGTAAGCCCCGGTAAATGCCCCTTTTTCATGGCCGAACAGCTCGGACTCCAGCAATGTCTCGGTGATGGCCGCACAGTTCATCTTAATGAACGGGCCATTTTTTCGAGGGCTGTTAAAATGAATGGTACCGGCGATCATCTCCTTGCCGGTACCAGATTCCCCGGTTAACAATACAGTGGCCTCTGATGGTGCTATTTGAGACACCATTTCCAGGAGTTTGACAACAGGCGGGCTGCGTCCTATGATATTTCTGCTGTCAAACCGGTTTCCCAGGGCCTGCCGCAGAACCACATTTTCCTCCCTTAATTTAGTGTGCTCCATTGCCCGCTCCATGATGAACCGCAATTCGTCGAAATCAAGGGGTTTGGTGAGATAATCATAGGCCCCTTTTTTTAAGGCCTCCACAGCTGTTTCAACAGAAGAATAGGCAGTCATTATTATAACCGGTATGGACGGATTATATGCCTTCATCTCAGACAAGGCCTCCAACCCTGAAACCTTTATCATTCGAATATCCATTAAAATCAGGTCAAAGGGCCTGGCCCGGACTTTTTCTATGGCAACCGTGCCGTCCTCCGCCTCGCTTACCTCATATCCCCATCCGGTTACAAGGGTTCGTAACATGGTGCGATGGGCGGGGTCGTCGTCAACCACCAATATGCTGTTTTTTGTATTCATTTTTTATATAGTTGGAAAAACATATCCTTGCTTTGGCTAATGTGTTAGCCGTTACCATCCGAGAGAGGGTAAAGTGTTACCGTCACCCTTGTTCCATTCCCTGGCTCGCTTTCGATACCTATCTCCCCTCCATGGGTCTCGACAATCCTGTGCACTATGGCAAGCCCGAGCCCGGTTCCGGATTGCTTGGTGGTAAAATAGGGGTCGAATACATGGGCGAGGTCATCCTTGCTTATTCCCGTACCCTCGTCTGATACCACTACCTTGACCCCGGCAGACTCCTCGTCATCGTAAAGTCCAACCGACAGCCTCCCTCCTTTTTCCATCGCCTCCAGGGAATTCAAAAATAAATTAAGCAGCACCTGGCTGATCCGGTCTTGATCAACCGGAATGTTCACCGGGGACACAAGATCGGTGACTATTTCAATACCCTTCTCGCGTGCCTGCTCCTGTACCATTTTCAGGGTATAAATGATAAGTTTTCTGAGAGAGATGTTCTTTCTGTTCAGGTTCAGGGGCCTGGAAAACTCCAGGAGCTGCCCAACTACCCTGTTCAGCCTGTCCACCTCCTGAACCATTATTTCAGCCGTATTTCTTTCCTCGGGCGAATCTTTGTATCTTTCCTTGAAATAGGTTGCGAAGCCCTTTATGGAGCTGAGCGGATTGCGTATTTCATGGGCGACCCCTGCGGCAAGCCTCCCCAGGGAGGCCAGGCGCTGGTTTCTTTCAATTTCCCTTTCAAGTTCTTTAACCGATGTTAAGTCCCTGAAGAGAATCACCCACCCCTGAACCTCATCGCCCTCTATCTTGAGTGGCGAAACACTAATTCCCAAATGAAGGTTGCTTCCATCCCCGGACTTGCAATCTACCTCCCTCTCGATTATCCGTTTTTTCATACCTGTTTCCGACATAGAGGACCACATTTGCACGGGCAACAAATCCCCGGCATTTTTTCCCATTGCCTCGCTGGAACTTATTTGGAGCACCTCCTCAGCGGTACGGTTAAAGGAGGTTATCCTCCTTTCCCGGTCAAGGGTAAGCAAGCCCACGGGCATATTCTCCACCATGGTGTCGGAGAACGCCTTTATCCGGTTCAAAGATGTTTTGGTGATTCGATAGGTTTGTGCCAAAAACAGGGAGAAAACCCCGGAAATCCCTATCAGCAAAAGTACAACCGCGGTGAATACTGTGTTCAGGGCCTCTTCTTTCCTTGCCTTCTCAACCGGACCCATGTCGAGCCCCACAAACACCACCCTTCCAGGTTCGTAGGTTTTTTTCAGGGAGTGGACAAAAGGCCTGTGGCCCCTTTTTAATAAGGCCCTGCCAATAAATTTATCCGGGAATGTCCTCCGTGAAGGTGAAAAACGCCTGAACACCTCAAATGCTTCTTTTCCGTTTTTATCCTGCACCTGCCTCCACATGATATCCCCGGATCTGGAAATTTGCCCTATATTCAAATTCAGCCCGTACCTATCGCCTATTCTGGACCGATCGTTATGGGCCAATATTCTTCCCCTCATATCGGTTACTATGAGATGCATTATATCCGGCTGTTGAGCGGTTTCCTCCAATAGTTTCTGGAGCCTGAATGTACCTCCTTGAGTCCATGCCATTCCGGTTCTGGTACCCGCCTCAAAGGATCTTATCAGTGCCGCTCCTTTTTCCAGCAAGAGTATGACGGTATTTTCTTTTTTTTCTTTGATATTTTGTAAGGTCAAAAAAACGAAAATCGGCACCAGTACAACAGCCGCGCCCAGAATAACCCACGGCGGAACCCCTATCAGATATCTCCCGGGTTTATTATTATCTCTTTCCATAATTTAAATTATGCAAGAAAAAAGACCTAGTTAATGCCTTTTTGCTTATAACCTTGCAAAACCGGTGCCTTATGCAGACCGGGCTCAAAGCCCCCTTTTTAAGCAGGCCGCTTTAAACTTGTATACTTTTTATCCACATGTATCCGGCCCGTGAATACATATTATACACTTTTAGAATTAAAGGGCAAAATCAGAAGGGCTTGGAATACCGGTAAAAGGCCCTTAAATTAGCTCATTTATTTGGTTCTATATATCAGATAAGGTTAGTAATAACGGTATATTATTCGATAATTACGGTTTTTCCAGTTAGAATACTAATATACCGCTCCTTTTTTGGCATGCCTGTTGCTGAATATAAACCCAGATTGTGCAGTATTTGGCTACTGCACAATCTGGGTTAAAGGAAAAAATAATCAAAAAGGAGGTTAAAAATGAAAAGAATGACCATATTGACTTTAACATTGTTTTTGATCGCAGCCCTTGCAGTGCCAGCTTTCGCGCATGGTAAGCCGCGATTCAAGGCCGGGACCAGGGGATGGAAGGCAGGAACCGAATACTGCGCCCGTATTCCTGATTTAACTTCTGAGCAGTCGGCCAAGATCGAGGAACTCAGGGACCGGTTCAAAAAGGAGATCTTGCCGCTTAAAAACGATATAGCAGCAAAGAGAAGGGAACTCGGGGAACTCTGGTCTCAGCCCGAGGTAGATGAGCCGGCCATCCGGCAGAAACAGAAGGAGATTCGAGAGCTGAGGAGGGAAGTCCAGGACAAAATAACCGAGCTTCGGATTCAGCGCCTGAACCTACTCACGCCCGAGCAAAGGGCACAGTTGAAGCAACACGGACCCCGAAAAGGTTATGAAAGCGGCCCAGGATGGAAAAAAGGCCGTGGATTTCACGGGAACGGGAAGGGGCAAAGATAAAATAAGGTGGGGAGGGCCTTAAATTCTCCCTTGAAATCCGGATTGTGCAGTCCCCAACTAATGCACAATCCGGGTCAAATAATCCTCCAAGGGTTTTCCCCTGAGTGCGGCACGATAAGACTTTTGAATTTTTTTCTAAAAAATTCTTAGCTTAAGTTATTCCCATCCGGAAATCACGTTTAACTTGACTTCCAAATATTCCATTCTGTAAAATATTTTTGTCGGATAAATATGTCTGAAAAATTCAGCTCCTTCACACGTGCAGAAATTCTAATCTGACTCGGGCTTCCAGAACCTTTATTCGAGAAAAAAATGTATACGCCACAAGCCAAAATGGGCCCCCTTAACTCCTGACAGAGAATGGGGTGCTCTGCCAGGAGGAAAGACCCATCCCCGTTTTATCAAAAAAGCTGCAAGGTGAATTCAAGGAGCATGGTGTTCCCAGGGTTTATTTTTTTCTATTAAAGCCCCTTTTCCATGCTCGAGAATAATGAGAACCTTTCGGCCGAATAAAATAAAAAGGGAGGCGGAAACATGAAGGCCAATAAAAACCAAGGGGATATTTTTTCAGATGCCCTCGGACAAATCCTGCTCGCAATAAAGACCGCCACCTCGTACCCGGAAAATCATCCTATATTGGGCCGCATTATAGATCAGGCCCATAAAAACCTTGCGAACCTCCTTTCCGAAAAGCCCACTCTAACAGTCACCTCCAGCGGAGATAGATTGCTGGTTGATGACATTCCCATGGATAACAAAAACAGCCTGTTCGCCAATTTTAATAGTGATTTGGGCCAGAATGGAATTGAGAGCATCACCTTTTACCAGGGATTATCATACCAGGATTTTAAAACATTTTTGTATGCAATGACAAAAGGGCCTGATACTCCCGGCAAAATGAGTGATGTAGCCGGTGTCTTGCAAAATCAGGGTATTACAACCATCAAGCTGAATCACCTCAAATACGGAAAGATAACCGAAGAATCGGAAATGGTTGAAAATATACTCAAGTATTTCAACGGCGAAAAGAACAGTCTCGGGGACTCGGAGGCAATTTTCTTCGTATCCTGGAAAAAGAACCCAAAAGGATCTCAGACCTAATAATGCAGTCCGTGGAATCACGGGATCTTTCTGTAAACCCCTTCAACTTATCTTCCCAGGCCACCGCAATGGCCGGCACCATAAACCGGCCGGCCGTGGATTTGATCTCCGGGCTCGGCGTAAACAGTGATAATTTCAAAAAAAATATGGCCTCCATATTGTCCGAATATGACCAGGACATACTGGAGCATCTGTCGCAACGCATGTCGATTACACTGGGAACTAAGGAGGAAACAATACAGAGCCTTTCCGATGAATTTTTGAATGATGCCCTGGCGGACATTTGCACTACAGGATACGTCAACACCGGCAAATTCGATTTAAAATTCATAGAGGAATTGCTTCCCTCTCCAAAGCAGCGAAACCAGTTGCCCCAGTATATAAAGAGAAAATTAAAGCAGCTCGGAAGGCCGGAGGATGCAAAGGCAGTGGAGAACCTGTTATTTGTTGAACCCGAAAAGGAGAGCACAAGCAAACAAAAACCCGAAAATAAGAGAAAGGTCAAGGACGAATTAGCCAGGCTGTTGTCAAAGGGAAAAAAGGAGGAGGCCCGGGAAATAATAGATGATTTATCCAACAGGTTCGAGGATACCTCGTGGAAGATAAGGAAAAAGGTAGCAGAAAGCTTCGGGGATATAATATCCGTACTGGATGAATTCGATGAACTGAAGGAAAATTTTCAAGAGATTTCGAATACCCTGATTAAAAGCATGAAAAAAGAGGTACATTTGGATACCTACCTGGCGGAGGCCGAAAATTTTCGAAACATATGCACCTCCAGAAACAATATCAATAAATTTTACACAAACGAAACCATAGGCAGCAGGCTTTTTGAGTCCCAAAAGATCTCAAAGGCTCAATTACAGAAGGTGCTGCTGGCACGAAAAGAAAACGGAAAAAGCCTCCCTTACAATCTGGGCGCCTTGAATTTTGTGGAAGAACCTGCTCTCGTTTATTTTTTATCCCAGCAGTACAAGGGCTGCAAAACCGTGGTCCTTTCCAACATGTACACCATTCCTGACAACGCCTTAAATGCCATACCCCTCAAATTTATCAAACGCTTCCTGGTTCTTCCTTTCAATCTGAACAATGGACACCTGCACACCGCAGCTATGGATCCCAATAATTTTTATGCCTTCGACGATATCAGGTTCATAACCGGATATTCCGTGGCCCCTCATCTTGCATCTGAATTCCATCTCCTGGATGCAGTTAAGAAATTTTATGCCATTGAAATAGATACACCGGAGATTCAAAGCTTCATGGAGAACATACAGGAACAGGAAAAGGAGCTCGAATTCGAGCAGGAAACCGAGGAGCAGGTAATTACCACAGAAAAATTAAATGAGTCGGACGCCCCGGTTGTCAGGCTGGTAAACCTTATATTAAAAGAGGCTATTTCCCAGAAGGCCAGCGACATACATATTGAACCTTACGAAAATCAACTCAGGGTCCGTTTCCGAATAGACGGCACATTAACCACGTGGCTTACTCCGCCGGTTCGATACTCCAGTGTCCTGGCCTCCAGAATAAAGGTCATATCAAAGCTGGATATCTCCGAGAAGCGCCTCCCCCAGGATGGAAGGTTCAAGCTCAGAAACAACGGCAGCCAGGTTGATTTTCGGGTTTCCACCTTTCCGGGGATGTTCGGGGAAAAGGTGGTCCTTCGCCTTCTGGATCAATCCAGCCTTATTATGAGGGTAAATAAACTGGGATTGAAGGGCGATGATCTAAAACACGTACTGACAGCGATGTATAAGACCAAGGGGATGATCCTGGTCACCGGGCCTACCGGGAGCGGAAAGACTACTACCCTTTACTCCATGCTAAATGATCTCAACGACGGCTCGAGGAATATTTCCACCGCGGAAGATCCCGTAGAATATAACCTGAGCGGGGTCAACCAGTTCCAGATGAACCCCAGAATAGGCATGGATTTCGCCAGGGCACTCAGGACATTTTTGAGGCAGGACCCTGATATTATAATGGTGGGAGAGATCAGGGATTATGAAACCGCAGAGATTGCGGTAAAGGCTGCGCTTACCGGGCATCTGGTTTTGAGCACCCTTCACACCAACAGTGCGGTGGAAACCATCACCAGGCTGCTTGATATCGGTATACAGCCTTACCTGGTCAATTCGTCCATAAATATTATTGTGGCCCAAAGATTGATGAGGAAGGTCTGCGAGAGATGCAAGGCGGAGACCTCGCCGAATGAACTCCAATCAAGATTGCTCAATGATCACGGATTGGATATCTCGAGGCACAAGGTATATAAAGGTGAAGGCTGCCCGGAATGCAACAACACGGGATACAAAGGGAGAGTGGCCGTCCATGAGGTGATGCCCCTGTGGGAGGGGATAAAAGAGGCGATATTAAGGGGAAAATCATCGTCCGGGTTAGAGGCCAAGGCAGTAAGCCAAGGTTTTTCAACCCTTCCGGAATGCGGCTTTCAAAAGGTTATCCAGGGAGTAACGGACCTTGATGAATGGATGAGGGTGGTGGCCTGAGGCACCGGGCTTGGCCGGATTAAGCCGAACTACTTTCTACATTAATTTTTTAAATCGTGTCTTTGGTTGAGGATTCGTTGAAAAACCGTAGCAATAAGGTTTAAGCTTCCATTGGTATATTTTTCTATTTGAATATCTGACCAGTCTCCTTGTACCATAACAACAGGTCAAGCTGGCTTATGGGTATTTCAACATCCCTGGAAAAAACCTTCAAAGCCCTTTCCATTTCCATGTACCTGTTTTTTGACAACGATTCCGGCATCTCTCCTATTAAGCCCAGAGCAGCCATATTCTTTAGAATATGCCTGTCCAGGATTGCCAGGGATGTATCAAAGCCGATATTCCGCAAAAAATGACTCCCTTCCTTGTACCCCAGGCCCTTTACATTTGCAACCAGCCACTCCCTTGCCCTCTGCCCATCTCCGGCCCGTTTTATTATCGATCTCAGGGGGATACGACCTTCTCCCATAAACATTTCCCTTGCTTCCACTATATAATTGGACTTCCTGTTTATGAATCTTGCTCCCTTAATCTCCAGGGCGATACGCATTGCATCTCCACTCCACAACATTCCGGTTCCAACCATATTTTCCACCGCCCCCCAGCAAAATCGTGCGTTTGCCATGGGCGTCAATATACAAAAAACAAGTTCTGTAAATAAATTTTCTCTTGTACCCTTTTGCCAGATTTGCTCAAATTCCCCGAGCCTTGCGGAGATTTCATCTTTTTTATCTTTATACAGGTCTTTAATTTGCTGAACAGTATAGGCAGGCATTATGTCAACCTTTCATGGTGCATAGGCATTAGGCCGGTGGCATTTTTCTCCGAACTTATTATAATAAGACAAAAACATTAATTTTGCCAAGTACCGGATCGAAATATAGAAAAAACTACGCAGGTAAAAAGGGGACATCCTACCATAAAACGGCTAATATCAGGCCGGGTGCTGACTCCAGGTTAAAGGGTGTTTTTTCGAGGATTGGTGTACCCGGAGAAAAGAGATTCAAGCCCGACCCCTTCCAGATACAGGCCCTTTCCGCCATAAAAAAGACCGACTGCCTGGTGTCCGCACCCACGGGAAGCGGCAAAACCTGGATCGCAAAAGAGGCCATATCGGATATATTCGAAAACAACGGAAGGTCCTGGTATGCTTCCCCGCTAAAGGCACTTACAAATTCCAAATACCTGGAGTTCGGAAACCAGTTCGGCAAGGAAAACGTGGGCATATTAACCGGAGACCGGGTTGAAAATTCAAATGCCCCCATCATTGTTGGCACCACAGAGATACTTAGAAACCAGTTGTATGATGCAATGCATAAAGGAGAAGACCTTGGCGCCGACTTGGTCATATTGGATGAGGCCCATTTCCTGGGAGACCCGGAAAGAGGTGTAGTGTGGGAAGAAGTTTTGATTTATTTGCCGGTTCGCATTCCCCTTTTAATGCTCTCCGCCACCATTAGAAATTCCCGGCAGATTTCCGAATGGCTCCAAACCCTGAGGCAGAAGGAATGCATCGTGATAGAGGAAAGGGGGAGGCCGGTGCCCTTGTACCCGCTATTCTTTCATCCAGCAGGTAGGCTTGTGCCCCTGATGAGCAAGAGCGGGCTTGATAAGAAAGTGATAAGATATTTAAACGATCCCCGGGCCCCGGTAATAACCAAAGGAAAAAAATTGCCCCCGTTCGGGGAAATCCTTAATGTTTTAAGAAGGTTCAATCTGCTTCCCGCCATATTTTTCCTGAAATCCAGATCGGACTGCAATGAGGCCTTGGATCTTTGTGAAAAAAACAACACCCCTAAGACCACTGAAAGGGCCGAATTTATTAGAAAGGTAAATGAACTGCTGGAGCTTTATCCCCACCTTGAAAGACATAATCAGATCTGGCACCTGAAGAATCTAAAAGTAGCAGCGCATCACGGTGGTCAGCTTCCCCTGTGGAAGTTGATGATAGAGGACCTGATGGCCCAGGGTGCGCTGGAGGCGATTTTTGCCACTTCCACGGTGGCTGCTGGAATAAACGTACCGGCGAGAAGCATTGTTCTGCTTAATTCAGACAGGTTTAACGGCACCAGGTTTGCACCCCTCACAGCCACCGAGTTTCACCAGATGACCGGAAGGGCGGGCAGAAGGGGCATGGATAACATAGGCTTTGCCGTGGCGATTCCAGGTACATTCATGGACTTAAACCTTATCGAAACCCTGCTGAAATCGCCGCCGGAGGATGTAAAAAGCCAGATAAAAATAGACTTTTCCATGACCCTGAACCTGCTTTTATCGCACAGTCCCGAGAAAATAAAGGAAATATTGTACAGGTCATTTGCCAACTTTTTAAACACCCGGGCCATGGGTGGAGGGGCAACTGCAAAACTCCGGAAAACGGGGAAAATGCTGATGGAATTCCTTCCGGAATCTCTTTGCGGCTCCCCGGAAGCTGTACTTAACCTTACGAGGAAAAGGGCAAATATTTTAAATGAGTTAAGGGAACTCGGCAAGGAGGAGAAAAAAATACGTTCAGAACTCTCCAAGACATCCAATCTCGTGCCCGGAAGGCTGTTTCTGGACAAAAAATCCCGGCTTTATTGCGCTATAAAAAGACAAACCAGAAAAAACAGGCCGGGGGTTCTTGCCTGCCGTGTTAAGCTGAAGCCCAAAAGAAAAAAACCGCCAAAGTTGCGTTTTTTTACACCGGAAAAGATATTTTCTGTACTGGACAAGGTGATTGAAGACACCTCTTATGACCAGAATAAATTGCTGTCCAGCGTGATGAAGGTTTCATTGGATGAGCTGCCCCCTCCCATGGAAAATCTCCCATTGGGGGAAGAGGAACTATCCAGGATCAGGCCGTTGAGGGACCGTATTATTTTTCTTGAACAGGAGCTCGATAACCTGATATGCAATAATTGTAGTCATTTCTCTTTATGCCATGGGAAAAAGAATAAATCCTTCAGGTTTTCCCTAAATGACTATTCAGAGGTGTGGGACACGGTAAATGCAGTAAGGGAAAGTCTATGGTCGGATTTTTTGAGGCATATCAATTTCCTTAAGGAAACAGGGTATGTAAAAGATGATGATACTCTTACCGATGACGGCAGGTGGGCCTCCAAATTAAGAATCGATCAGCCTGTTATGGTTGCAGAATGCCTGAGACTGGGGTTATTTCCGGATTCAGACCCTGCCCTGCTGGCCGCACTTATGGCTACATTCGTATTTGACAAGGAAATTGATACGGAATTTAACCCTTCCAGCGCCCCCGGGAGACTTTTAAAGGCATACGAGAAAATGAAAAAGGGCCTTATTCCCACTGTGGAAAAAAAGATGGTTTACGGTTTTCCGTTAAGACCCGCGCCTCTTTGGGCTGCCTCCACCATATATGCCTGGGCAAGGGGACTCGAATGGGAAAATGTATTGGATATAGCCGGAATGAGCGAAGGAGACCTTTCCATGCTGGTGTCAAGGACAGCGGATAACCTCAGGCATATTTCCAATCTCACCGAGGTCTACTCCTCTGTTGCAAAAACCGCTGGACAGGCAATAGGCCTTATCCTTAAAGAGCCGGTTGTCTTCTATTAACAGAGAGTTCACATGATACCCATTAGAGATACCGTCCCCTCGAAAAATTATCCGTTAGTTAACACCGCAATCATTGCAATAACCGCAATAATGTACTTTGTAGAGCTTGGGCAGGGCAAAGAGCTGAACAAGTTTATCTTTATCTACGGTCTGGTCCCTGCCAGATATTCCAACCCGGAGATTTCTTCATATTTTACGTGGGGACAACAGGTCTTTTCTTTTTTGTCGTTTATGTTTATCCACGGCGGCTTTATCCATCTTCTGGGCAATATGTGGTTTCTTTATATCTTTGGAGACAATGTAGAGGACAGGCTCGGCTCTTTCAGGTACCTGGTATTTTACCTCATTTGCGGTTTAAGCTCCGGGATTTCCCACCTGATTCTCAACTGGCATTCCAAGGTGCCCACAATAGGTGCAAGCGGGGCCATAGCAGGGGTAATGGGGGCGTATATGATCCTATACCCGAGATCCAGGATACTTACCCTGATACCCATATTCTTTTTCCTTCAGTTCGTGGAGATTCCGGCATTTTTCTTTCTGGGAATCTGGCTGATATTTCAGTTTCTTAACGCTGCATCCAGACAGGGGGGAGTGGCCTGGTGGGCCCATATAGGGGGATTTATATTCGGTATAATTTTTCTCAAGTTATTTCTTGTCTTCAAGGAGTCTTCTTTGAGCAAAACGGCCAGGCGGATAACAAAGAAAAAGGGGTCTGAAAGGCTCCAGGTAATAAGGGCGGGGAGCATCGGCAATGATCCCGATCTTTATGGAAACATATCCGTTACCCCAAGGGAGGCCAAATACGGTGCAAGAAAATTGGTTAACATTCCCGTGGGGTTCAAGAAAAGGACGTTTGTTCTCGTGATTCCCCCGAACACATCGGATGGAAACCGGCTTAGGTTTCCGGGACTTGGAAGGCAATCCAACGGAACAAAAAGGGGAGACCTCTATTTGAAGGTTTCCGTAGAGGATCAATCATAATAAAAAACCTTTGGGGAGTTTCAACCAATGGAACCTATATACCTTGACTACAACGGTACCACCCCCATAGATCCGGAGGTGGCAAAGGCGATGCAGCCCTTTATAGACAAGTATTTCGGGAATCCCTCCAGCGTACATGCATTCGGTGAATATCCCGAAAAGGCGCTGGAAAAGGCTAGGGTGCAGGTAGCTCATATGCTGCGCTGTGACGCGGATGAAGTGATATTCACCAGCGGGGGATCCGAATCCAACAATCTGGCTGTCAAGGGAGCGGTGCAGGCCTCCGGGGATAAAGGAGGCCATATTATTGCTTCATCAATAGAGCACCCCTCTATAATCGAGGTATGCAAGTTCCTGGCACATAAAGGCTTCAGGGTTACTTATCTTCCTGTGGATGGATATGGCCTGGTGGACCCCGAATCAGTGGAAAAGGCGATAATGCCCCGCACTGTTCTTATTACCATTATGCACGCCAACAACGAGGTCGGAACCATTGAACCTGTCGAACAAATTGCACAGATCGCACGCTCCAGGGGAATATTATTCCATTCCGACTGTGCCCAGTCTATTGGGAAAATGCCGGTACATGCGGAGGAGCTGGGCGCAGATCTGATAACGGTTGCAGGCCACAAAGTTTATGCGCCAAAGGGGGTTGGAGCATTGTATATACGTAGAGGTGTAAAAATTCAAAAACAGATCCACGGTGCGGGTCAGGAGAAGAACCTGCGGGCAGGCACGGAAAATATCCTGGGGATAACAGGTTTGGGCAGGGCCTGCGAGCTTGTTGCCAACCACCTCAAGGATTACAGCAGCCACCTGAAGCTAATGCGGGATCGACTTGAACAGGGACTTAAATCCAGGTTTCCGGATATCAGGATTAACGGCCATCCTGAAAAGCGTCTGCCCAATACCAGCAGCATTTCTTTCCCGGACCTGAAGGCAAACGAGATTGTTTCAGGGTTACACCTGACAGCAGCCTCCGCCGGTGCTGCATGCCATAGCCAAAGCACCGAAATTTCCGCTGTACTCAAGGCCATGGGTGTTCCCCTGAATTATGCCTTGGGCACAATCCGATTTTCTACAGGAAGATATACCTCAAAAAAGGAAATCGACCTTGCCGTAGATGAAATCCTCAAGGTAGTAAAAGGGCTTCAAGCTTAACAAGAATCTACATTTCCTCGGGTTTCATAAAAGCCAAGATTACGGATATCTCTTTTTTCCCCGGGGAAAAACTATCAAGTATTAATGGTTGCCGCTTTAACCCAGATTGTGCAGCAGACATCGTAGCGAAGGTTGTAATACTAATTTGCATTCAAAGGAATACTTACAATCCACTCAAAGCCTGCTATA
>CAZZPR010000026.1:0-33324 GCA_964655655.1 uncultured Desulfobacteraceae bacterium
CCGCCTACCTCGTCGCCGTCCGCGGGATTGGTGATATCAACAGTCGGCGGGGTGGTGTCGGAGATCTCGCTTGCCAAGCTAACGGTGGTATCGTCATCAACACCGATGTTATCGGACGGGTCATAGGCCTTGGCCATGAGGTCATAGTTCCCGGCCGACAACCCGGTGGTATCCCATTCGTGCTCATAGGGAGCAGCCGAATCGGTGGATTTAAGTGAGTCATCCACGTAGAACTCCACCTTGGTCACACCATTAATATCTGCTGCATCGGCGGCGATCGTCACGGTTGTTCCGATGGTGAACTCGTCGCCGTCCGCGGGATTGGTGATATCAACAGTCGGCGGGGTGGTGTCCGGTTCCTCGTCTTCGATAATCCCCCAGAACTTGGCCGCATAGTAGGAGGACCAGATATCCTTGTCATGGGAGTAAGAGCCGGTACTGCCTCCCTGGTCTTCGCCGCTACCGGGATCAACAGTGATCCCGTGCGACATATTGTGTATCATATAGGTCTCCACCACCGGGACCCCGTTCTTCTCGTAGACCTTTTGGGTGGAGGTCCTGAAGGTCTTGTTTACCTCCGGTGTCTGGTCGGCTCCGTGGACATTGGTCCACTGCTCCATGATCTCGGTCAGCCACATGGGGGCGACATCACTGTCTTTGTCGCCGTGGAAGACGCTGCACACCGGGTAGGGGCCCGAATACTCGGGATAGGCATCCCTGACATAGTCACCCCATGTATCAGGCGATTTGTCGGTTCCGTTCATGCAGCTTAACCCGCCCATCATACCGGTGGCACAACCGTAGGCAATGCCCGCCATGGGCGCCCCCCCGGCAAACACATCCGGGTACGAGGCCATCACGTTGCAGGTCATACACCCGCCTGCAGATACTCCGGTTACGAATACTTTGCTGGAATCAATGGAGTAGTCGCTCTTCATCTTGTCCACCATGGAAATGATGGACTTGGCCTCACCTTTGCCCCGCTCATAGTCGCTCTCCTGAAACCAGTTGAAGCACTTGCTCATATTATTGGCGGAGCTTTGCTGGGGGTAAACTACATAGAACTTTTCCCGGTCTGCCAGGTCGTCCCATCCGGTGTCCTGATTATAGGAACTGGCACTTTGGGTGCATCCGTGAAGTACCACCACCAGCGGGGCGTTTGACGGCATGTTCGAGGGGACATGCTTGTACATGGTCAAGTTCCCCGGGTTGTCCCCGAAGCTGCTTACCTCGGTTAAGGCAAAGGCGCTGCCAGAAAATCCCACTATCAGCACCAACGCCGTTAGGATGATCTTGCGTATCATATCGCATTCCTCCTTTTAAATTAAACTCGATTAAGATAATCATCTACACCTAAACCTGCTTAACCTAACCTGTAAAAAATCCCATTCCTTAACCCAAAATAAATTCTGTTTTCCGGATGCATTGCATAACGGATTCACCCCCTTTCTTTGTGGTTCTGATATCCAATATTCCGAGGATTAATTATGGTTTTCTATATAGTACCGATATGTTAACGTACTTCCTGGCTTATGCGACAAAGCTTCCTTTATAATCCATTAAGGCCTGCCACAATTTAAGCAAGTTCGAATAATTAGCACCAGTACGTAACAGGTCACCCGTTCAGGAAAGCGTTTCTTTTATCAGCTTTACCAATTTATCCATCTTGAAAGGTTTCTGGAGAAACTCGACATCTCCTTTATCAAGAATGGAAGCGGCAAACCTCTCTTTGCATAAACCGCTGACAAAGATTGTTTTTATTTCCGGATTTATTTCCTTTAATTTATCGTATGTCTCAACTCCGCCCATCTCGGGCATAACCATGTCCAAGATCACCAAATCGATGGAGCCATTTGAATTTCTATATAAATCAACAGCTTTCCTTCCGTTCTCCGCTGTAACCACCTGGCACCCCACCCCAGCAAGCATTCCCCGGGTTGCCTCGAGCACTGTATCTTCGTCGTCGACAAGAAGAATCTTAACGGAACCAAGGCTGACTACAGTGTCGGGGGTATCTTCTTTGTCCCTTGCCTTTTTTCTTGCCACTGGAATAAGAATGCTGAGTGTTGTACCCTTGCTCTCTTTACTATGTACATTTATTGCCCCCCCGTGATTTTTTATTATGACGTATGCAGCGGCCAGACCGAGCCCGGTCCCCTTACCCCTTTCCTTGGTAGTAAAAAATGGTTCGAATATCCTCTTCTGGACCTCAGCGTCCATACCGATGCCTGTATCCCCCACGGATACCTCTACGTATTCCCCCGGTTTTAAAGAACCGGTATATTTGCCCTCCAAAACAATGTTTTTTGTTTTTACGCTCAGCTTTCCTCCAAGGGGCATTGCATGGGAGGCATTTACGTAAAGATTCAGTAAAACCTGTTCGATTTGCCCCCGGTCAACTTCAACCGGCCATATATCCTTTTGGTAGCTTTCGAAAACCCGGATATCCCTGTTGATTCGTTTGAAGGCATCCAGGGTTTCCCGGATAACAACATTGATATTGGCGGACTCCAGTTTAAAATTGTCCCTACGGACATTTCCCAAGAGCTGGGCGGTTAAACCCCTGCCTGCGCTTACCTTCTCCTCCATGCTCTTAAGCCTTGCAATGTTGGGGTCGTCAGGTTTCATTTTCATCAGCATAATTGAAATATTGCCTTGTACGGCCATCAGCAGGTTGTTGAAATTGTGGGCCACCCCGCCTGCCAGGGTTCCAATTGCTTCCATCTTCTGGGCCTGAATGAACTCCTCCTCCGTGTGTTTTCGCTCTGTTACATTTCTCCCGAAATTGAGGGTTGCGGGTCGCCCGTGCCGCTCAATCAAGATCACATTGACCTCCAGCCATATCTCTTCCCCCTTTTTGTTGGTTACTCTGAACTTGAAGTTCTCGGTGGAATTTTCCTTTAAGCACTTTTCCTGGTTAAAGATGAAGGTATCACGGTCCTCCGGGTGTATTATTTCGCAAAGTTGAATTTTTTCAAGCTCCTCCTCGGTATATGCAAGCAGGTTTAATGCGCTCTTATTGGCGAATTTTATTGCGCCCCCCTGATATATAAATATGGCATCATTGGCGTTCTCAATAAAAAGACGGTGTTTTTCCCCTGATTCCCTGAGGGCATCCTCCGTTTTTTTTCTTTCCGCAATTTCCGTCTCTATTTGTTCCAGGTATCTTGCGTTTCCCATTGCAAGCCCGACTATTTCCCCTATTGAAAAAAAGATGGACTTCTCATAATCCGTAATGGTTCTGTGGTCTTCGAAAAATATATTTATAACCGCCAATGCATTGGCCTGAAATAGGACCGGTACACATATAACCGACCTGAGACATTCTTTTAGTAAGTATTTTCTAACATTCGGTTCAAGCCGGTCATCCTTTAAAATATCATGGCTTACCATTACTTCTCTGTTCGTTGCAGCCAACCCTGTCAAGCTCCCTTTTACCGGCAGAGTTTCCGAAAGCTTGCGGAGATATTTAGGAAAGCCCTGGGCGTGTATCAATTTAAGGGTCTCGCCTTCTTCGGCCATTACCAGTGCCACTCCCAGAGAGGTATTGCCGTATTGCATCATAGACTCTACGGCCCTTTCCGCAACAGTTTTATAATCCATTGATCCGTATAGGTTGTTGGCAATATGGTTAATCACCTCCAGATATCTATTCCTCTCCCTGAGGTCCTTCTTGGCCTTTTTGGCCTCTCGTACCTCGCGTTGTAATCTCCAGACTAAGTCCTCGAGTTCCTTATAGGTAGGTCTTTTTTTATTCATGCCGGACTCTTTTTGCGGATTTGTTTTTCATAGTATCCTGCCCAAAAAACTGAACTACGCCTCATTGAGGCGGGGTTCAGTTTTCCGTTGACCCCAACCATATAAAACCAACCGGGGCAAAGGAGAACCAGCAGGGGCCGTTAAGGTCTCTTATTTAGGGACTCGCACAGGGCATGCCAGCGCTGCCTCTGCGGATAATTCAAGGTATAGCCCTAAGCCGAATTAATCAAGTTTGAAAAATAGTAGTTAATCAGTGATACTCCCCCACTATTATTCTTCGAAAGATCTGAGGTAGGACACGAGGTTGACTCCCTTTTGCTTCAGGCCCAGCTTTGTTCTTATATTATGCCTGTGGAACAGAATCGTATTTCCCGAAAGACAAGACATTTCTGCAATTTCTTTGGTCGTCTTCCCCCTCTTTATTAAATTGACGATTCGAATCTCCGCAGGGGTCAATTTCCAGTTCCTGGAGGAGACCTTGATAAAAGGAGAGGCAATATTGTTCAAATTTTCCTCCAGGATTTCCAGCAATACCCTTTGGTCGTTGTTTGCAGAATTCTTTAGCTTATCTATATAAGGACTAATAAGGTCCTTTACATTTGAAATCATATTCTCTTCTATCTCCTTCTTGTCCTTGTCCCTCTGGTTCGATAAAACCTTCAGGGCTGAATGCATCTCTTCCAGCTGGCGGGACTGGGACTCCAACTCCGTTTCCCTTGCCTTCAGTGACTCTAAAATGCGTTTAACCTCCTCTGCCTCCTGCTCCAGCTGCTCTTTGCTTTTTTTCAAATCTATGGTACGCTTTTGAACTCTTGCTTGCAGATCCTCGTTTGCCCTCTCCAGCATCTCCTCCGCCCGCTTTCGCTCCACGACCTCCGCCTCTATCCGCTCCACATGCCTGGCATTGGCCATGGTCAGGCCGATGGTTTTTCCTATGGAAAGGAGGGTTTTTCGTTCGGCGTCTTTGAAAGTGCACTTCTCCCTGAAAATAACATTCACAACTCCCAGAACGCTATCTCGAAAAAGCAGGGGCACGGATACCGCACTCCTGCCATCTTGTTTCAGGAGGGCCTCTTTCAGGCCGGAGTAGAGACGGTCATCCCGGGCCATGTCTTCACTGGAGACCACCTCTTTATTGGTTGAGGTTATCCCTGAGAGGCTGTTTTCTAGGGGCAACACGGACCCCAATTGGTTGACCTCATTTGTGAAATTCCGGCTTCGGAGCAGCTCCAATTCATTTGATTCCCGGTTTAGGAAATAGAAGGCGACCATGGGCGATTTAGTGTAGTACACCAGGGCCTCCACGGCCTTTTCCACCACCTCCTCCAAATTGAGGGAGCGGTAAAGCTCACCCTCTATGGAGTTGATGGCATTAAGGGATTCGTTCCTGGACCGGCACTCCGATAGGGAGCGGCGCAATGAGTCCTCGAGCCGGTTACGCCGGGCAATTTCTTTCTCGAGTTGCCTGTTTTTCTCCACTACCTCGGAGGTCCGTTCTTGTATAAGTTTCTCCAAATGGTCGCGTTGTTCCCTTAACTTCTTCCCCATCTGCCTGCGCCCTTCTATATTTCTCATAACACCGAGGACCGAGGTTACCTTACTCTTTTTTTACCGGGAAACCTGGAAGACTGCATCATTGCAGTTCTGTATATGAACCTATAAAACTTGCCTTAATCCATCTCCTTGAATGCACCGGTTGCGAGGATTACATCACCGGTTTTTTCCAGGTACACCAGCTTGTTTTCTACCTTATTTGTAATTGGATGGGTATAGGCATAGGTGGTCCATCCCTTACCCCTTTCCTGGGCGACATTAATGATACCCCTTACCAGGTATTTGCCGTTCGGGTCCTGCAGATGAATCATGTTTTTCCCCACAAAATCGAATTTTACATTCCACCCGTGGGCGCAAACCACTCCGTCCGTACGGTAACCGGAAATATACAGGTCCCGGTCGATAAAATCGCCTTCCGGGTTGCTGAACTCTGCAAAGGCCTTTGCCTCCCCGTGTTTCTTTAAGTGGCGAATAGCACGTTTCACCATCGCCTTGGCTTCGGCCGGGCTGCCCTTGTCGCCTGTTCCGAACATTTTCACAATGTTTTCAACAAAACCCCTCACCTTTTCCGCACGGGCATCCGTGTCCGCTGCTAATGAACTCAGTTCCTCTGCATTGGCTGCACTCTGCTGGGTGACCTTGTCCATTTCGCTCACCGCCTTGTTCACCTGGGATATGCCTTCAGCCTGCTCCTTGCTGGCCGCTGCAATTTCATCTATCACACTGCTGATCTTGCCGGAAAGCTCGACATTCTTCTCAAAGATATCCTTTGTGTTCATGGTCAAGTCATACCCGCTCTTAACAGAGGCAATGATTTTTTCGATCAATGAACTCGTATTTTTCGCGGCATCCGCAGCCCTCATGGCGAGGTTTCTGACCTCGTCGGCCACCACCGCAAATCCGGAGCCTGCCTCCCCTGCCCGTGCAGCCTCCACCGCGGCGTTCAAGGCCAGAAGATTGGTCTGGAATGCAATCTCATCGATGGTCTTGATTATTTTCTTGGTTTCATCACCCAGCCTGGATATCTCGCCTATTGCCCCGGACATATCAGCCACGTGCTCGTTTGCGCTGCCCATCATTTTTTGGGCCTCTGCCATCATTTCCCTGCCGTGTTCCGTTTGCTCCGAATTTCTTTTGGTCTGGGCGGTGATCTGCTCCAGTGAAGCCGAGGTCTCCTCCAGCTGGGAGGCGTTTGAAGACGCCCCGTCCGCCATGTCCTTGGTGGCTGCGGTAACCTTCCGGGCAGACAATGTAACCTGGTCGGTTTCCGCGCTGATGCCGTAACAGACCCGGTTCAAGGGCTTTGATACCTTGGCCGCAATACAGACAAAATTGATGTACATGGCAGCAATCGATACAACCACAGTCCAGACAATCCAAAAATTATCCGGCCCCTGCCTGCCCAGGATCGAGAAGAATATGACAAGAATAAAGGCACTTGGAAGTATAGACCTGTAAAAATTAGTGGGCCTTTGCCTTCCGTATTTCAGGTACATGAGACATTCAAGGATCAACAAGCAGGCCCCGAAGGCAACCACGACCATAATAACTTTTTGTATCATTGAAACAACTCCATTTGTTAGGGCGCTTATAAACTCGAGTTTCTCACCCCTCGAACTTGCCCGGGCTTCGCAAAACTCCTGTTTTTTAACCCAGATTGTGCAGCAGCCACCTAAATTCAGCCCCTTTCAACGAATTCCAGAAACTCCCTTTTAAAGCATTCGGGGTCCTCCAGTACAAGGGAATGACCGAAATAATCGAATTCCTTTAATCGGGCCTTTCCCCCGAAGAATTTAACGGTCTTAACCGCCATTTCCCTGGATATGGCTATATCCCTCTTGCCCCGGATAAACAAGACAGGACCATTATATTTAGAGGGTGTTCGAGTCAAATCACCCCTTTCAACCGCCCTGGGGTTTTCCGTAAAGACCAGCGGATTCTGTAAATATGAATAATCTGCAAGCCGGCTAAGGCCCCATTTGTCTTTAAAAGTGGGTGCTACGGATTCCATGAACTGCATCAGCAGGTTGCGGTCCGTTTTGAGCCTTTCGTATACCGGATACATTTCCTCCGCCACCCTTATTCCCCCGGGTGGTCCGGAAGCAAGCAGAAGAAGCCTTTCCACCCTGTCGGGGTACTTTAAGGCCAGGGCCATACCAACAGTACCGCCCAGGGAATGCCCAACGACTGTGGCCCTTTCAATTCCCATGGAATCCATAAACCCCTTAATGTATTCCGCATATAAATCAATGCTCACCTCCGGGGTCCATTCCGATCTGCCGTGATTTACGAGATCCACTGCATAGGTCTTAAAGCCCGGCAGATCCCGGACCCTGTAAAACCACTTAAAACAGGCCAGGTTCCCGTGTATAAGGATAACCGGCGGGCCTTCCCCGGTTTCCACGTAATGAATCTTTTTTCCTTGCACTTCTGCAAATTTGCCCTCCGGACCTTTTGCCCTCAAAAAGAGCCTTATAATCCATATATAAGGTCTTTGCAGATACTTGCCGTATAGGCTCCTTATCCCGTAATCTATGCCCCGGGGGACAAAAAGCACGAAGATTATAAGTATGGGACCGATTATCAGGGTCATGGGGAACTGGCTCCTGGAAAACAGGAAGGGCATTCCGTAGATAATCACCACCCCAAGAAATCCGCCGGTTATGGTAGCCATACCCCCTATTATTACTGCAGCCAGAAGGTATACGGACTGAAACAGACCGAAATCCATGGGATTTATATATCCTATGGTATGGGCATAAAGGGAGCCCGCTACGCTGCAGATGGCGGCACTTACCATAAAGGAGTTCAATTTCACGCTGGACGGTCTTATTCCGTAGGCAGAGGCCGCCATCTCGCTGTCCCTGACCATTTTATATCTTATGCCCATGGGTGAGTTGATAACAATGCTCACCAGGTAGCTTATAGTGAGGAAAAATCCCAGGTTCCAAAGGTATACAGTGAATTCGGACTCGAAGAAGGCGGGTATATTCTTTACGCCCAGGGGGCCGCCGAAAAAATCCACGGCGGAGACAAACTGCTCCACCGCTATACCGAAGGCCATAGTGGCAATCGCCAGGTAAAATCCCTTCAACCGAAGGGCGGGAAGTCCTATCACCAGCCCCAGAATAGCGGCAATAACCATGCCCACTGCTGCATTTACAATGAAAGGGCTGCCCAGCTTAATACTCATGAGAGAACTGGTATAGGCTCCGATAAGCATAAAAGATGCGTGGCCTATGGAGATCTGCCCTGCATACCCGGAAACCAAATTGACTCCAAGGGCTGCTATGCCGAAGATGCACATTGATGAGAGTATCAACAGCATAAAAGGCTTGTTTATCAAAAGCAATCCGATTATAATTCCTGCCGCAGCCGACTTAAATAAATTATTCAATATGTACCCCTATCCTGCTAAGCCCTTGCCTTCATATGCCTGGTAAATAGTCCAGATGGCTTGAATACCAGCATAACTATAATAACAATAAATATTATGGAAAGTTGATAATCAGGAGATATATATGTACCCACAACCTGTTTTAATATGCCCAGCAATATTCCCCCGGCTATGGCTCCGAAGGGATTTCCAAATCCCCCGAGCACGCAGGCCGTAAATCCGTATATGAGCATATTAGTCATCATGTCCGGATGCACATAGGATTTGGGTGCGTTCAATGCGCCTACAAGAACTGCCAGGGCGATGCCCGCCGCCCACACCAGACTGTCTATCCGGTTTGTGTTTATTCCCACGGCCTTGGCGCCCACCTCATCCTGGGCCCTTGCCCTTATCGCAATGCCAAGTTTGTTATACACCAAAAACAGGGCGAATATGATGGAAACCGCAGCTGCCAGAATCGTTAACAAAATGTCGTTTCCGGTGATTACCAGGACGCCTTCACCTGGATGCAGGATCAATGGCTTGCCCTTGTAAATAGCCGGAAATGTCTGGTACTGGGCACCCCATATCAGACCGGACAATCCCTCGAATACCATGAGAAGGCCCAGGGTGATAATAAGCATGGCCCCGTGGGACAGATGTTTTATCGGCCTCATCAGCCCCATTTCTATGAGGATGCCCAAACCGAAACCGGCTCCCATACCGCATAACATGGCTAAAAAAAGGTTTTTGGTTATCTTAAAAACGGAAAAGGCAATGCATACACCGATCATGCCGGAATGCCCGTGCGCGAAATTCATCACCCCGGTGGTCCTGAAGATCAGGGCTATTCCGAATCCCATCAGCCCGTATAACATTCCGTGGGGAATGCCGCCCACTATGCTCTGGATTAACATGTCTCGCTCCTTGCATCTGGAAAAAATATAGGCTTCACCATGCCTCCGGTCTTCAATGAGCCCGATTCATACTTTAGCCCGGATTGTGCAGTAGCCAACTACTGCACAATCCGGGCAAATATACTTAATTTCCATAGGTTTCCGGCTCTCTTCCCGCCCTTCACATACCGAGATACGCCCTTTTAATCTCTTTGTCCTCCAGCAAATCCTTCGAATTGCCGGAATGCACAACTCTTCCTGTCTCCAAGATATAGGACCTGTCGCTTATCTTTAAGGCCCTTACGGCGTTTTGCTCCACCAGAAGTACGGGGACACCCCTTGACCTCAGTTGAAGAAAGACCCTAAAGATCTCATCCACCAGCACAGGGGCAAGTCCGAGCGAAGGCTCATCCAGCATCAGAAGGGCTGGATCGCTCATCAAGGCCCTTCCCACTGCCAGCATCTGCTGTTCCCCCCCTGAAAGAAAGTTGGCCATTCCCTTTCTTCTTTCCTTAAGCACTGGGAAAAGTTGATACACAAAGCCGATATTTTCCTTGAAATCACCTCTTGAATAGGCACCCATCCTCAAATTGTCCTCCACGCTCAGCTCCGGGAAATTCCTCCGGTTTTCCGGACAAAGCACGAGGCCCATCTTTACACGCCTGTCGCTGGAGTATTCCGCAATGTCCACGCCCTTGAACTTGATGCTGCCTGAAACCCTGTCCTTGAAAAAGAGCTTTCTCTTGCTCTCTATCATTCCGGATATCCCGTAAAGCGTGGTGGTCTTGCCCGCTCCGTTCGCCCCGAGGATCGATACCATCTCCCCTTCATCCACATGAAAGGCGATCCCTTCCGCAGCCACGACCTCTCCGTATTTAACGGTTAGATTTTCAACCTTCAGCATCTTTTGAACCATTAATCGCTTACCTTATTCATGGGATCCCAGGTACACCTTTACCACTTCCGGGTTAGATGAAACCTCAGCCGGAGGCCCTTCCGCTATTTTCTCACCGAAATTCATTACTGTAACCGTGTCCGAAACATCCATTACAACACTCATGTCATGCTCTACCAAAAAAATCGTTTTACCCCGTTCATTCAGCAGCCTTAGGATCCCTATAATATCCGACCGATCCTCGCTCGTTAATCCTGCAGCGGGCTCGTCGAATAATATTACACCGGGGTCGGAGACAAGGGCCCTGGCTATCTCAACTCTTTTAAGCAGCCCATAGGGTAACTGAGAGGGCAAGCTGGCAAGCCTGTTTTTTATATGAAGCATTTCCGCTGTTTCCAGAACCCTATCCTTTGCCTCCTTTGCATCGAAATGCCTGTGCCCTTTAAGGAACACGGAAAAAAACCCCTTGGTATAATTGTGTACATATCCTGCATACAGATTGTCGTAAACAGACATAAACTGGAATAATTGCAGGTTTTGAAATGTCCTGGCAATCCCTCTGAAGATTATCTCATCCGGTCTCAGGCCGAGCAAGGGTTTCCCCTCTAATGAAACGTTGCCCTCAGCAGCCTTTATCACCCGGGTTATCACATTAAAAAGCGTGGTTTTTCCTGCGCCATTTGGGCCTATAAGGGAATGAATACTGTTTCTTTTTATGTGCATATCCATTCCCTTTACAGCGGTAAGACCTCCGAATTTAACCGTAACGTTCTCTATGTTCAGCATCCTGTTACCTCTGTTGACAGAGATGGAATCGCCCTTAAGATGTTTCCTTCAGGGGGAGACCTATTCAACCAACCACGTTCATCAGGGCTCGTATTGTATCCACGGGTCATCCTGGTCCACATCTTCCGGTATTACCCATGCACCGTTCCTTACCTTTAAGGGATACATGGACATCTTTCCCAGCCTGCAGGTATTGTCATTCAGATCATACTCCTTGTAGGTGATTCCCTGGGCCATGATCCCGGTCCAGCCCTTCATGGTCTCCAGGGCCTCGGTGTATTTGGCCCTGGTTAAATCCTCTCCGGTCATCCTCAAGCCCTGAGTGAAAACCTCGCCCGCGATAAAACCGCCTGCAGCATATGCTGTGGGCATCTCCCCCTCGTAGGTCTGTTGAAACACCTTAACCCCTTCGAAACCCGGGTCGTCTATAGGGGCTATAACCCATGCCATTGCCTCCACACCTTCCGCGGCCTCCTTTGCGAGCTTGATGTATGTAATATCCGGGTTTGCATAGTTGGTCAGAAATACCACGTCCTTTAGCCCGTACTCCTTGGCCTGCTTTATGAAATTTACGGACTGGGGTATAAACAGCTCAAAGATAACCGCATCCGGCTTTGAGGCCATAATCCTGGTTATCTGAGTGGAAAAATCCTGGTCGGAGGGCTTGACACCGATATCCGCCACCAGTTCCAAATTGTAGTCCTTGAGCTTTTTGGTCAGCGATGTCCTGGATTCCTTTCCCACGTCGTCATTCCTGTATATGAAGGCTATTCTTTTGGCCTTTTTTGTTTCCACAAGGTAGTGGGCATAGATATTCGCCTGGACCGTAAAATTCGGCTGAACCGGAAATACGTATTTCTTGGGAGGAATTGCCAGCTTGCTGGATCCGCTGCCCTGATATACAAATGGCACCTTTTTCTTGTTGAGATAATCCATGACCGCAAGGCATCCCGGTGATCCGAGACCGCCCACAATGGCGAATACCCCGTCCTCTTCCACGAGCCTCTTTACCTCCACTGTGGTCTTTGCCGGATTGAACTGATCGTCGGCCACGATAAGATCGATCTTCCTGCCGAATACGCCCCCGTTTTTGTTGACATAGTTTATGTAGGATACCAGGCCCTTCTCCACGTTGAGCCCGATTGCCGCCACCGGGCCGGTCTTTGCCTGGAAGGACCCGATTTTTATGGTATCATCCGACACCCCTTCCTTGAAATCCGCGGCATAGGCGGAACCGAAAACCAAAAAAACCGCAACAAGCACAAGAAATAATTTTTTTGCCATAACATCCTCCTGTCTGTTAAACCTTCTTCGATTAAAATCCTTTTGACCTTACCTGGTATGCCCTGTGTTGAAAAAAGGCCCATGCTAAGGAAAACTGTTATATGACTTACTTCCACCAGCCGGCCGAATTACGGCATCTCCCCGGGCAGCAGGAAGGGTTTTTGCTGAAGATGTTTAGGGAATACGCAATATCTTTCTCCATTCGGATACCATTGAAAATAAGGGGCTTCCGCGTATCTTTTCCCCTGATGCTCGCCCACATACAGGTCGTGGTTTTCCTTTTTCCACTTGTACCGAATGGTACCCACGAATTCAAAGTCGTCCGATTCCACTACCTTGATAAGGTCGCCAACATCCGTGTTACCCGCCTTCTGGGCTGCTGACCTGAGGATCCAAAATGCGTCATACGCAGGGTATGCTATAAAGAATGGCGACTTGCCGAACCTTTCCTTGTAGTTGGCGGAAAATTTAACCGCGGCCCCGGTACCGGTCATGTCCACGGGACCGACCTGGGGTGAGATAGTGCCTGTCCATGCCGTTATGTCCGCCCCGCCGACCTGCTCGGGAAATTCGTCCTTGAGCATAAGGCCCAGGGCGCCGAGGAACAGAATCTCCTTGTTAAGGCCCTTTGCGCCGAACTGCTTGATGAAATTAACTGTTTCACCGAGAAGAAAGGAACCCACAATAGCCTGTACGTTTTTGGCCTTGCATTCATCAAGAAACGAAGAAAAGTCATCATTATTGATTTTCACCGCTTCATCTTCGATTACTATATCGTATCCTTCTGCACGAAGTCTCTCCCTGGCGGGTTTTATGATTTCAAGCGAGTAAGGAAGATTCAACCGGATAAACGCGACCCTGTTCAGGTTATTCGGTCCCAGGACGCCCACTGCGGTGTCCGCAAGAAAGTTCCCCTGCTGTGCGGAGTCCAGATATCCGACCCGGAAATAGCCCTTCATTCCAGGATCCTCCGCTACGTTCTTGACCACCTGGGGATGGGCCCCGCCTGTGCCGAACCACAGTACATTTTTGGGCTTCAAAACGGTTTTCTGTGCAGCAAGGGTGTTCCCGGAGGTAAACCCTCCTACCAGAATCTTGCACCCGTCTCTCTCTATCGCCTCGGTAAGGTCCGCCTGGTACTTATTGGCGTCCCTTCCCTCGGTAACATAGTAGGTTTTAATCTTTTTGCCCAGTATGCCACCCACGTTGTTTATCTCCTTGACCGCCATTTCCGTACCGTTCCTCAAAGCCTCGCCAGCTTCACCCAAGGGAACTATAACGGCAATCTTCAATCTTTTTGCGGCCTGTGCCTGCAAGCCGAAGCAAAGGGATACCGCAACCGCAAAAAACAGAATTACAGCCAATTTTTTGTAAGCCCTCATTTCAAACCTCCTTTGAATTAAAATTTTTATTGCCTTTTGAATACCTTAGATCTTGCGATCCGGATCTTTTAAAAAAACGGAATATTTTATTCTCTTTGGCCGGCTATCACCCCCTTTAAAACGTCCTCGGTTTTAAGTTGAAATTTCCAAAAGTGATTTAAACACATCAACTGATCCCGAGATAGGCCCTTTTAACGTAGGGGTCCTTCTTCATCTCATCCGTGGTCCCGGTCTTTGTCAGCTCCCCCCCCTCAATTAGGTATATGCGGTCCGCCACACCCATTGCCATAACCGAATCCTGCTCCACAATAAGTATCGTTATTCCGAGGTTTTTTATCTCCTCAATACCCTCAAATATGTTCTCCTTTACAAGCTGTGCAAGCCCCAGGGAGGGTTCGTCCAGCATCAGGAGGCTCGGCCTTCCCATGATGGCCCTGGCTATGGAAATCATTTGCTGCTCACCCCCGGACATAGTCTGGGCCAACTGCTTCTCCCTTTCCTCCAGCACCGGAAAAATCCGGTAGCACAATTCCAGATCCTTGACTGTCTCCTCTTTGTCTTTTCGAACGTATGCGCCCATCAGGATATTTTCCCGTACAGAAAAATCCGGAAACAGGCGCCTGTTCTCGAGACAGTGAACTATGCCCAGGACTGGCATTTTATGGGGCTCCACATTAATAATGTCTTTACCCCTGAATGCAATGTCTCCCTCGGCCGGGGCAAGATTCGAAACGGCCCTCAACAGGGTGGTCTTTCCGGCCCCGTTCGGGCCCAGCACAGCCACGCATTCCTTTTCATCTACGTGGAGATCAATCCCGTGAAGGATCTTGGCCCCGCCATAGCTTACCTTTAGGTCATTTATTTCAAGCAGATGCAATTTTAGCTCCCCCTTTACCGAGATATGCCTCAATAACAAGCGGGTTTTTCACTATGTCACCGGGAACACCCTCCGCAATAAGTACGCCGTAATTCAACACAACCACCCTTTCCACTATCTTCATAAACTCCCGCAGACGATGTTCAATAATTACAAAGGTTATTCCCTCTTCCCTGTTCAGGACATTGATATACTCTGAAAGCACGTCAATCTCACCGGTGGACAATCCCCCGAAGGGCTCATCCAGCAAGATAATTTCAGGTTTAACCACTGCTACCTTCGCCACCTCCAGCTTTTTTAGTTCCCCGTGCGGCAGTTGGCTGACCGGTGCATTTTTCTTTTTCAGCAAATCCACTCTGGACAATATAAGGTCAATGGTTTCCTCCAATGAATTAACGCTGTCATTCATAAGCCTCTTGGCCCGGGGAGAAAGAAAGGGAATAATTAAATTTTCCCTTACAGTCATATCCTTGTAGGGCCTTACCAGCTGAAAGGTCCTTACCATTCCGATATCGCTTCTTTGGTGGGGCTTGAGCTTCTTTATATCCGTGCCTTTATAAAAAACTTCTCCTTTATCCGGAGTTATAAATCCGGATATCTGATTAAACAGGGTGGTCTTTCCGGCCCCGTTCGGCCCGAGTATGCCGAGCTTTTCTCCATGGTTTACATGGAATGTAACATCGTTTGTGGCCATCACCCCGCCGAATTTCTTCGTCAGGCCCTTTACCTCAAGCATCTTATCCCTGCTCTTTGTATCCTGGTTATTGATTTTCGTCTGCATTATAACCCTTCATCCTTGTATAGATGTCCGTGCACTTTCTGATAAAGGTAGTGATTACCCCGTCGGGCATGAACAGCATTACAATCACGATAACCCCGTAATAGAAGATATCCTCAAAGATGCTGTATGCGGCCCTGATTCCCGTCATATCGGTAACGTCCGAGATAAATCTTGCAATTTCGTCCATTCCCATCAGCACGAACATCAAGAAATATGCACCGCCGAATGACCCGGTTATGGTTCCCATGCCCCCGACAATACAAATGGATACGATCTTCAGGAGCAAATGGGTGTCGATATACATCCCGGTGATTGCCCCGATAGAGTAAGCGTAAAACGTTCCGCCTACCCCGGCGAAAAAGGCGCTGACCGCGAAGATTGCAACCTTGTAATAGGTGGTATTGATCCCCACCGCCTTGGTTGCGGTTTCGTCCTCTTTTATGGCCTTAAGCAGAAGCCCGTAATGGGACCGGGTGTAGGTGTAAATAATGAGCAGGCTCACAACCATCACCGAAAGGGTGATATAGTAAAATAATGTGATGTTCCCCCCTGTCAGGTGAGGTATGTTATAAACCCCTTCCGTGCAATAGGTGGTAAGGACAGGGTGCAAAATAGGCAGAATGTTATCTGTAAATTCCACGAAGATTAATCCCATGGCAAGGGTGGCAAGGGCAAGAAAAAGCCCGGATAGCCTTAAGCAGGGGATGCCTATGAGAAGACCGAAGAAGGCGGAAAGCACGCCTCCCGCCAGAATAATAACCAATGCCGGGAGCTGAAACCCGATTAACGGAGCATACTCTACACCCTCTATTGTAGCCCCCTTTACAAGGGCCACTGTAAAAAGGCCCACCATAAAACCCCCTACACCTACGAAAAAATGATGCCCAAAGTTCTCCTGTCCGGTATATCCGGATAAGAAATCCCAGCTTATCGCAAATAAGGCAAAGATATTTGCGGAGATAAACAGCTTTACAATCCAGGTGTTATCCGTAATAAAATAATGCAGGGGAACAATGGAGAGAAAAAGTATAAAGGCGATGGCAACCCACTTTGACGGCCTTAACCTTCTGGTTCCGGGGTAAAAGTATGCCGATGCAGCGGATTTGATAATCTCTTTCATAATCTATATCTTGCCTTTCTTTCCGAACAGGCCCTGCGGCCTTATAAGCAAAATAACAATAACCACGACAAGAAAGACCATTTGCTCAAGGCTGGACGAGATGTAGTATTTGGTAAGCTTTTCGAAAAATGCGAGCAAGAATGCTCCCACAACACTTCCGAAAATACTGCCCATTCCCCCTATAACAACGATGGCAAATGATTTTATCAAAGGTCCGAGCCATATCCCCGGGTGGGCATCACCCAAAAAAGGAGTGGTAAAAACACCGGCGATTCCGGCAAGCACCGCGGAAACGGATATGGAAAAGGAGAAAACGAAACCGGACTTAACCCCCATAACGGTAGCGGCCTCTTTATCCTGTGCCACTGCCAGCACACCTTTGCCTATCCTGGTCTTGGTCATTAGAATCCATACCACCGCTATCAGGATGACGCCCACAAAGAACATCAACAGCCTTTTGGAATCCATGGTATTTCCAAACAGCAAATTTATGGTCTTTGTTTGAACAAAGCTGGGCACACGAATTGCGCCGCTTCCATAAACAGCTTCAAGGGATTTTTCGGTTAAAAAGGCCAGGGCAATAGTGATGATAAGTACAGCCACATTACTGTCTCTTACCGGTTCAATGATAAACCTGTTAAGGTATATGGACATAACCGAGATCAGGCCCATGGCCAAAACCAGGCCTATAAAGAGATTAAGATTCCATACAGCCGGCAATTCAGCCTTAAAAAACAGCAGCAACAAGGGACACTCTCCGATAAAAAAAATCAACACAAGAGAAGATATCCTTTTCGGAAGGCCCTGCTCGGGCCCTTGCCTGGCCGGGAAAAGCTTAATTAAATAATAAAAAAAGGTAACGGCCACGATTATCTGCAAAAACCAGAACCATCCTGCGGGGAACCGGAACTTTTCAGGATTGGAAAAGGTGGCGAAAAAATAGGCACCCAGCATATAAAAGGTACCGTGATACAGGTTTACCACCCTTGCCGCACCGAAAATAAGGGCAAAGCCCAGGGCCAGAAGCGAATAAAACACTCCGTATATAAGCGTTGTCTGGATCATCCCGGTAAGCCGGGTCAACACCAAGGAGCCGGACTGGCCCTCAGGTGACTGGGCCAGGGCTATTCCGGTTACAAAAAAGACGAGCATAAAAACGCCCATAAAAATAAGGGCCTGTCTTTTCCGCGGGACTATATTCAAGCCCCCGGAACTCTTGCTGCTGCACTCTATGGGTTTAATGTATCTCATCTCCCCGACTCCAATTCCTCCATGAATTCTCCTATATTCTTTTTCAGGGCTTCTCCCTCCTGCACGCAACCCAGATGACCCCAGGGGGACTCGATTATCTTTACCCTAACCTGTCCCGGAGTACGGCTGTTAAGGATATCCGCCACCTCCTGTGCCCAGTAAGGCGGAAACTCCGAATCCGTGGATACATTCATCAAAAGAACCGGGCATTTAATCCTTTGAACGCCTTTTTCGTAACTCTCCGAATCCCTGCCTAGGTCATAGGTGTTTATGGCATCTAGGACCTTGATGTAGCAGTTCGGGTCCCTGCCTATTATGGTATCCTCCAGGTTGGCGGTTATATAGTTCATTACAGCCCGGCTTCTTTTATCCTGAGCATCTTTCCCCTGGGGCACGGTATCCCAGCATAGCTGCCTTACAATTCGCTCATTGGTATAAAAAACAGGTACCATTTGATGAATAAGGCGCATTGCAAGCTTCGGTTCTCCGATATCGTACCATCCGTTATTGAACAGGGGATCCATCTCCAGGGCATTTTTCATGAAATGATGCATGCACATTCCGTAGGGAGTCATTCTTCCCGCTACCGCCGCTCCTACCACGGACTGCACGAAATCCTGATAAAGGGCCGCCATCTGAAGGGACTGGAGTGAGCCCATGGAAGGCCCGGCAATCATGAATAATTTTTCCACTCCCATCTCATCCAGGAATGCTTTGAAAAAACGCACCATATCTATAAGGGTGATATCCGGAAAATCCGGACCGTAGTGTCTGCCGGTATCAGGATTAATAGTCAACGGGCTTGATGTGCCGTGCATGCTTCCCAGGGAATTTGCGGAAATTACCCGGAAACGGTCGGTGTTGATGGGCTTGCCGGGGCCTATTACCGAGTCCCAGAAACCGGGCAGGGGATCGTCCTCTGAATACTTGCCCGCCGCATGGTGGCTGCTTATTCCGCCGTGGGTAATAAATATAGCCGGTCCTTGGCCGTTGCCGTATTCCTCGTAGGCAACCACAGGATCCTTGATGAGGTCCCCTTTTTCTGTTTGAAAGGATCTGGACAGTTTCTTGTATTGTGTCTCAACGATCATTGCAACCTCCGTTGCATTGAAAGGGAAGGCAACTCTCTGCTGTCAAACTGCCATTAGGCATCTGAAATCGAAAAAGCCGAAAGGTTCGATAAACATCATCCATATACCACCGCCGGAAGCCAGGTTACCAGTTTCGGCCATAACCCGACCGCGAGAATACCTATGAGCTGTAATGCAACAAAAGGTACAACGCCTTTATAGATATGGGCCAGTTCAACCTCCGGCGGCGCAACACCCTTCAGGTAAAACAGGGCGAATCCCACAGGAGGGGTGAGAAATGAGGTCTGGAGTGTCACTGCAACCATAAGCACGAACCAAACCATCTCCGGATTGTCAACCACCCCGTAACCGTTTATGGTTATTCCAATCTTCCCCACAACAGGTGCTATAAGAGGCAACACTATGAGGGTTATCTCCACCCAGTCCAAAAAAAAGCCGAGCATAAACACGCAAAACAGTATAAAGGCAAGTATCCCGTATGGGCCGAAAGGAAGGCCGGTAAGAGTGCGCTCTATGAATTCATCTCCACCGAGACCCCTCAAAATCAGGGCAAAGCAGGTGGCGCCTATCAGGATGCCGAAAATATAGGCGTTTGTGTTGAATGTACTGTATATTACCTCCTTTAGAACCTTGAAGCTCAGCTTTTTGTTCGCCCACGCCAGGATGGTTGCCCCCAATGCTCCCACCCCGCTTGCCTCGGTTACGGTGGCTATGCCCATAAAAATCGTTCCAAGCACCGCCAGGATGAGAAGTGCCGGAGGTATTATATTTTTAAATACCTCCAGCACAATCTTCCAGGAGATAGGCCTGAGATCCCTTGGAAGAGGAGCAGCATCCGGCTTCATGTAACAAAAAATAAGGAGGTAGGCCACGTACATGGAAGCCAGTATGAGCCCGGGGAAAACCGCACCCAGAAAGAGGTCTCCTACTGAAAGCCCCAGCTGGTCAGCCATGACCACCAGCATAATGCTGGGGGGTATGAGAATGCCCAGTGTTCCGGCGCCCGCAACCGTACCGAGTGCAAGGGTCTTGGAGTACCCCTGGTGCAGCATGGCGGGGATACTCAGCAGCCCCAAAAGAACAACCGATGCACCTATAATTCCCGTGGATGCGGCCAGGAGGACGCCTATCAAAGTCACGGTAATTGCGAGACCGCCCCTGACCTTGCCGAACAATTCCTGGGAAGATTTCATGAGGCCTTCCGCAATACCTGAGCGGTCCAGCATCAGACCCATATATATAAACATGGGAAGGGAGACCAGAACCCAGTTGGACATATATTTATAGATGCGGGTTACCACTATACCGAAATAATTCAGGTCCATCCCGGTCAATGTACCCAGGTACATATCCGAAAAATACCCTACACCGACAAACAGTATAGAGGTGCCCGCAAGACAAAAGGCCACCGGATAACCCGAAAGAAGAAAGATGATAAAGGTGGCGAACATACTTACAACAAGGTAATCAGTCAGTTCCATTCTATTTACCCCTGAGCGTGTTTATTGCTTTTATCAATCGAGAAACCAGGGCCGCGGCGAACAGCAGGAAACTGGCGGGTATTACCCCCTTTATAATCCATCTGCAGGGCAGGCCCATGGGTGCCAGGGACCTCTCGCTGTGTATCCAGGAGGCCATAAAAAATTCCCATCCGTAAATAAGGACGGCTATTATAAAGGGCATCATAAGAAACAGGATGCCGAAAATCTCTACACATTCCTGAACCTTCCTGGGAAAGCGATTGTGTAAAAGGTCCACCCGAACGTGGGCATTGGTAACCACCGCGTATGAGAGCCCGAACATGAAGGCCAAAGAATACAGGTGCCATTCCAGCTCCTCCAGGATTACCAGCCCGTGCTTGAAACCATACCGCAGTATCACCTGGAGCACGGTCACCGCTATGAGTATTGCATTCGCCCAGCTCAGAAAGTGTCCGACGTGCAGGATAAACCCGTCTATCGCCCCGGATACTCCTCCTCTTCTTTCCATCTCCTGTTCCATGCTCACCTTCCCCGCTTACTTGCACTCCGGCCTGGGCAAATAGGCCATGCAGCCGTAGGGCTTGTACTCATCCATATAGGACTGATAATCCTCCCATACCTTCTTTAACATGGCATCCTTTTCTCCAGCCTCTTCAATAACTTCAAGCCAAGTATTCTGCATCAAATCCAGTAATTTTGGGGAATACACCCTGTTTTCCACGCCCTTTTTTGCATTATCCACAACCGCCTTACCTTGCACCGCAGTAGATCTTCCCAGGGTATAGGTGGTAACCGCGCGTACCGCCAGCTCCATTACCGCCTTCTGCCGGGGGCTCATGGCATTCCATGTATCCTTGTTCAAAACAAGTTCAAGGTTGGTTGCGGGCTGATGCCAGCCTGGGAAATAATTATACTTCGCCACCTTGTGAAAACCGAGCACGGCGTCGATGGCAGGGCATGAAAACTCGGTGCCGTCAATAGCGCCTTTTTCCAGGGAAGGGAAAATTTCACCGCCCGGTATCAGGCTCACGGATGCGCCCAGTTCCTGCCAAACTTTTCCGCCAAGGCCCGGCCATCTTATTCTTACACCCTTTATATCTTTCGGGGTTTCAATCGCCTTGTTGAACCATCCACCGGTCTCCGGTGCAAGCAAAGTAAATAAAAAGGGCTTGATGTTTAAGCCCGCCTGGTCATACATTTCCTGGTAGAGTTTCATCCCGTTTCCGGAATAAAACCACCCGATGTAGGCAGGGGCGTCGCATCCGAAGGGAATATAGGTGAAAAGCTCGGTGGCAGGCACTTTTCCGGCGAGATAAACCGGGGCCGTATATCCTGCATCGATCTTACCGGTGGAAACAGCCTCATGGATCTCAAAGGTCGGAACGAGTTTGCCCGGCGCGTAGATCTTTATCATAAGGGTACCCTCGCTCGCCTCTTCCACTAATTTCTTAAAGAAGGGCAAGGCCTCTCCTAATGCCGGCAAAACTTCCGCATAGGCTGACTGAAGTTTTATGATCATCTTCTTTTCAGCAAGGGCCTTGCCGGTTGCTGCCCCGAAAATCAATACAAAGGCAAAAACAAAAATTAGACCTGTCTTTAAAACTTTCATTTATTTCCTCCTCTTTTTATTTTTGGTAAAGGCTCTCAAAACCTGGACTTTAAAACCCTCAATCACCCCCTTTCGTTTAAGGATTTATGCATCATGCCCCTTCCAGTAGGGCCCGCGCATTACCCGCTTTAATGTCTTTCCGGCCACGTTTCTGGGAAATTCATCCTTGATAACTACTTCGGAAACCCTTTGAAACTTGGCCTCCACCCGATTATTTATCCAATCCTTGAGCTCATCCGGGTTTACAGAAGAAACTTTATTCAGGATTACAGCAGCTATAGGGGTCTCGCCCCATTTTTCATGGGGAATCCCGAATACCGCTGTCTCTCTAACCGCAGGATGTTTTATGATTATTTCCTCTATATCCCGGGGATAGACATTTACGCCCCCTGAGATTATCATGTCCTTCTGCCGGTCTACGAGGTAAAGGAAACCGTCTTCATCCACATATCCAAGGTCCCCGGAATGGAGCCACCCGTCCACTATAGCCTTGTTTGTAAGGTCCGGCCTTTTGTAATACTCCTTCATTATTATGGGGCCTCTTCCGCATATCTCTCCTACCTCTCCGGCAGGCACCTCCGCTCCGTCCCCGTCTAGTATCTTCATCTCCGAGAAGGGAAGGGGTACACCCACTGAGTCCGGCTTGTCCTCGAAATCCATCTTGTCCAGAACCGTCACAAAACCCTCGGTAAGCCCGTAGAGCTCATAAAACCTTCCGGGAAGTTTAGTGTGCAGCTCATCCTTGTATTTCCTGTGAAGGGGTGCTCCCAGGGAAAGTATCATCTCCAGCGATTCAAGTGCCGTGGGAGAAAAGTTTGGTGCGTTCAGCATTGCTATAATCTGGGCCGGCACCATCATGACATGGGTCACCTTTTCCCTTTGTATGGTCTCTATATAGGGTTCCGGCTCGAACGCGGGAAGGAGAATATAGGTACCGCCCACGACCAGTGTGGGCATCATGTCAACAAATGCCCCGTTAAATACAACGGAGCCCGCATGCATGGTAATGCTCTCCGGCGTAATCCGGAATGCGGAAGCAAAGTACAGGCCGTACATGGCCCTGACCAAATGGGTGTGCACGATACCCTTGGGCATCCCGGTGGTTCCACTGCTGTACAGAATGTCAAAGGGGTCATCATCCGATATTTCTATGCCCTTCGGCTCGTGACTCCCGGCGGCCGCCTTCAGGGTGTAATAATCCCTGTAGCCCTTTACGTTTGCTCTGTCGGTCAGGATATACCTGTCATGGGTCACTCCCGGCAGTTCCGGCTTTATGGAGTCCACTGTTTCCGCAAAACTGGAATCAGTGAAAACCACCACAGTGCCGGAGTCGTGCAACAGATTTACCATGGCCCTCTCCCGCAACATCGGGCTGAGAGGAACAACTACCGCACCTATTTTTGCAACTGCCCAATATATCTCCAATAACTCAAGACAATTGGGTAAAATCGTTGCCACCCGGTCTCCCTTGCAGATTCCCATCGCCAAAAGTGCATTGGCCAGACTGTTTATCTCCCTGTTGAGTTCGAGATGGGTCAGCCTCTTTTCCTGAAAAACCAAGGCCAGATGGTCGGGCCGGTAAAGTGCATGCCTGGAAAAAGGGATCCCGATGTTCATTATTCGCTCCTTTCAGTTTTTTCAGGGTAAAATCATTTGGTGTGTCTACCTTATTGCCGATTTTATGCCACTGGTCACCAGGGTGGCGTAAACAAAAAAGGAAAGGAATATGTTGCGATGTTAACCCCCGGGTATTTGCAGGAATGGAAAAAATTTTTTACTTTGCAAAATCCCTGTTGCTACCAATAAATGAATGGGGTATATATAAAATAAATTGTCTATAAATATAGACATGTCTATTTATTGAGACATAAAAATCATGGAAGGCCAAGGCAAATCAGATAAAAATCCAGTTTCCCTGACAAGTATTCCCGACTTTTTTAAAAAACTCGTGGACAACATGCGGGTAGGTGTTATCGTTTCAGATCACAACGGATATATTATTTATGTGAATGAGACCTGGGCAAAATTTGTTGGGATGGAACAAAAAAAACATATTGGAAAGCATGCACAGGAGCTCGGCGTAAACTCCCGGCTTCATGTTGTGGCAAAGACAGGGGAAATGGAAATCAACTATCCACATCAATTCAAAGACATTGCCTTTCTGGTTCACCGGGTGCCCATACGGGAGAATGGTAAAATAATCGCCGTACTGGGGCTTGTGTTATTCGACAGCGCGACCACCGCAAGCAAGCTTGGCCAGAAGGTGGCCTGCCTGGAATCCAAGCTGGCCCATTACAAGAACGAGCTTTACTCCCTCCGCTCCACCCGGTACACAATGGAAAGCATAAGGGGGGAAAGCAGGGGCATAAAGGCCCTGAAAGAGCAGGCAATAAAGGCTGCCGCCACCAACCTGCCGGTTGTAATTACCGGTGAATCGGGTACGGGAAAAGAGCTTTTTGCACAGGCGATACACCATGAAAGCGAGAGGAGATTGTATCCCTTTGTAAGAATAAACTGTTCCGCCATACCCAAGGATCTGTTTGAGTCGGAGCTCTTCGGTTACGACAAGGGGGCCTTTACAGGGGCCAGCTCCAGCGGCAAACAGGGCAAGCTTGAGGTCGCCCAGTATGGGTCATTGTTCCTGGACGAGATAGGTGATTTGCCCCTGGAAACTCAGCCAAAACTGCTACGGGTACTGGAGGAAAAGGAATTTGAAAGGGTTGGAGGGACATCGGTCAAAAAAGCTGATTTTCGTCTTCTCGCAGCCACCAATCAAAATCTGGAGAAAATGCTAAAGGAAAACCGTTTTCGTGATGACCTTTTTTACCGGCTGAATGTCATTCCCCTTCATATCCCTCCCCTCAGGGAACGAAAGGAGGACATTATTATTCTGGCCCGGCACGTCCTGAGGGAAATCACCCATGATAGTTCCGGTATAGAAATAGACCCCAAGGCGGAACGGATTCTGACAGACTATGACTGGCCGGGAAACGTGAGGGAACTGTATAATCTTCTGGAAAGAATAGTTTATTCCACTGACCGCAACACCATCTATCCATCGGATCTCCCCCTCCACCTGTTTGAATGCAGAAATGACTACACAAACACCAGCTCCAACTCTCTGAAAAGCGTCCAGGGGGTGGCGGAGAGGGAGACGATCCTGCATGCACTTGAATCTACCGACTACAACAAGGTAAGTGCAGCAAAGGTTCTGGGTATTCACCGCTCACTGCTTTATAAAAAGATCAAGAAATACAATATCTCCACTACCAGAGAGTAAAGGTTATTCTGATATGCAGGAAATGAATCAAATCCCGGACCATAAATCCCAAAATCCGGGGAATGATTTGCCAACGCACTGCCAATTTTTTATTTTTAAACCCGGCACTCTCAATCCGATTACGGCCATACTCATTGCCAGGCGATGATCATTATAGGGATCTACTATATTGCCTGAAAGCCTGCTTCCCCCGTGTATTATCAGGCCATCATCAGATTCCTCCGCCCTGGCTCCTATTTGAGACCAGTTAAGGGCTATGGCCTTCAACCGGTCGCTTTCCTTATAGCGCAGATGAGAAACATTCCTTATAACGGTTTTCCCCCTGGCAAACAGGGCAAGGGCCGCAAGGGTTGGCACCATATCCGGCATGGCGCTCATATCCACGTCAACGGCCTTCAGAGATCCTCCCTGGACTATTACACGGTCCTGCAACCTCTCCACGGTACAGCCCATTTCCTCGAAGATTTCCAGAAACCGTATATCCCCCTGCCTTGTTGTTCCCGGGTAAATGTTTTCCGTAATAACGGTTCCGCCGGTTACTGCGGCCGCGGCCCAGAAATATGATGCACTCGATACATCTCCCTCTATGGAATACTCCCTTGCTTTATATGACTGTCCTGAAGGGACATGAAATAGCTTGTAATCCCCACTGGAAACCGATACTCCGAATTCCCTCATCATGGAAAGGGTTATGTCTACATAAGGCCTGGATACCAGATCGCCGGAGACCTTTATCCCTGCATCTCCTTTTGCATAAGGGGAAGCCAGAAGCAGGGAGGAAAGAGGCTGGCTGCTCTCCTTCAACTCTAATTCCACCGGGCCTCCCTTGATGCCCCTGGCGGTCAAAAGCAGCGGGGGAAATTTTTCCTCCTCCAAATACCGGATGTCCGCACCCCATTGTTTCAGGGCGTTAACCAGGCCCCCTAAGGGTCTCTTTCTCATGCGGGAACTCCCGTCTACCAGGAATTGGCCCCTGGAAAGTGCGAGCACGGACAAAAGAAGGCGCATTGAGGTGCCTGAATTACCGAGATAAAAACTCTGTCTCACCTGGGAGTGGTTGAAGTCTCCACCCGTACCGGTAATTCTCATGTCCTTACCCTCATATGATATGGAACTTCCAAGGGACTGAATCACACGGGCCGTATAGTTGGTATCCTCACAGGAAAGGTAATCATGAAGCAGGCTCTCTCCCCCTGCGAGGCCTGCAACAATTATGGCCCTGTGAGTAATGCTTTTTGATCCCGGCAACCGGATTGTGCCATTGATTTCCGATCTGGTCTTAATCTCTCTCATTTTGAATTCCCCGGTTTTTTTCAAGAATCCCTTTTACCGCCCGGGCCATGGAATCAACCGGGGGCTCCAGCCCGGTCCAAAGCCTGAATTGTTCTGCCCCCTGGCCTACAAACATATCCAGCCCGTTTACAGTAAAACATCCCCTGGATTTGGCCGCCTTCAACAATTTGGTCTCAAGGGGGTTATATATGATATCCATGACAACCATACCCCCTTTAAGGGCCTGCTCCGGGACAGGGCATTCATCCTCACGGGGAAACATCCCCACCGATGTTGCCTGTACAATTATATCAGCCCCCGCCGTTTTCAACTCCTTGAGGGGCAAAAAAGGGCATGAAAGGGACCCTGCAAGGGTCTCTCCCCGTTCGGCGGACCGGTTTACAATCGTTATTTTCACCCCCCGTTTTTTTAGCATAAAAGCGACGGCCCTGGCCGCACCCCCAGCACCTATCACAAGACATGTCTTTCCTGGCAGTTCCACCTTTTTTTCCAATGCCTTTATTGCGCCCGTGGCATCAGTATTGTAACCCGTAAGCCTGTTGTTGCGGTTTACTATGGTATTTACGGCCCCTATATCCTTTGCCAGGGAATCCACTCTGTCGATCAACGGGATTACGGAGGACTTATGGGGTATAGTCACGCTCATGCCCCTTATCCCCAGGGACCTGATTCCCGTGATGCATCCTGCTATATGCATAGTCTCGAAGGCCAGGTACACGGCATTCAGTCCGGCCTCAAAAAATGCGGCATTATGCATTACAGGCCCAAGGGTGTGTTTCAGGGGAAAGCCGGTTACACCGTAAAGTTCAGTATGCTGATCAATATGCATTTCCCAGAATCTCCAGCACCTTTCTTATCTCATCTACAGTAATTTGTCCCTCTGCGGATTCCTGGCCCCTTTCAAGGGAAGCAAAGGTCAAAAACCCTCCCATCAGCAGCGAAAATACCCTGCTTATCCTGCCCGCACGCCCCATACAGAAGGCTATTATATCCACGCCCGATGCCCCGGCCGTTGGTATAAGCTTCATAACCCGCAGATTATCCTCCATGGTGACCGCCATTGTAACGATCTTTATTATCCCGGTGCCTGTATCCGTCATGTCCCTGAGCAGGTTCCCCAGCTCTTCCCCGGAAGGGGTGTTTCCGGTAACATGCCGGGAAACAATGATCCTTGATTTTCCTCGTTTCCGGATAATCCTTTGCCTCAATTCCGGGGGCATGCTGAATTCCACGTCCACAAAATCCGCACCCAGGTCAATGGCCTCTGACAGGTAATCCGCCCTTTTATTATAGGGTTCGCATCCATTTCCCCCTTCCTCGATGGAACGATAGGTAACTATCACGGGTTTGGACGCGGAGCGGAGGATTTCCTTGAGGTAGAATGAATCCATGATATCGAGCCTTATCTCGATTATGTCGGCCAGGTGTTCCGCCTTCCGGATCTTTTCAACCGCCTCCGGGGTATTCCGGGATATGATCGGTATGCAAATCATCTATTGCTCACTTCTCCGTTATGGTTTCCTTTACCTTATGGCCGAAATGCCTCCCGGCCTCTTCCAGGTATGCGAGCACTTCGTCTCCAGGCTGCAGCTTTACCACGGACAGGGGGTCCCCCTTTGGTTTTACTAATCTGATAGTCTCCGCATTTTGCAGGATCGTGCTTACGGTTCCCGAAGGTCCTTCCGCCTCCACAAGAACCAGGGGCCTTTTTTCAATTTTTAACCTGCCTACAATCAGGGGCACGGTCTGCCCTTGAAAATCCGCCTTAAGTACCTCGTCACCGGATTTCAACTCCGAAAGATAGCGGGTCTTTCCGCCCGGAACAAGTACATAGGCATGAACAGGGCCCGCGTTAACCCTGAACGGCCTGGGTGCGACATAGGGATTTTCAATGCTTTCGGCATGGATAAGAAATAGCGCCTGACTGCTGTTGCCTACAAGCATGCCTTCCCCCTGCTTCATGGTTGTGCAGGTATCAACGCATACCCGGTCTCCCATGCCAAGGGGCCGGACGTTTTTGATCTTGACCTTAACTAACTCCGTTTTGGAAACAAAGGATCTTAGCTCCTTTATAATTTCCTGTACCTGGGCCGGATTTTTATTGGTGACTATAATTCCGTCCACGCCTTTTTCCAGGATGCCGGCAGCGGTCCTTGCGTCTTCTAAATCGGAAACCTCCACGAATATATTGCCTGTTTGGGCCACCAGGTTCTCCAGGGGAATGATGCTCCAGTCCGTGGTCCTTACCACCACTTTTTTATCCCGGCTGAGCCGGACTATCTTTTCTTCGTCCTCCGAGGATTTAACATCCACATAAACCACATCCTCATTCCATTTCAGGTCCCCATCCTCGGACACGGTCTTAATAAGGCCCAGCTCCTTAACATTTTTGGTCCTCCCTTTGGAAACCACCACCGCATCGGCCCCGGACTCCAAGGCAGTGGTAACCAGCTCCTTTTTCCATGGATCGGATTTCACCCATATCTCCTTCATCTTTTATACCTCCTTTGCGGATATTTGTTTTAGCCCGGATTGTGCAGTAGCCAACTACTGCACAATCCGGGCTAAATTACGAATTTCTAAAGATCGCCAAGATCATTTATCTTCAGCTTCATTTTGAGGGAATCGAACAATTCGTCCAATCTCCCTGTATCCTTGCCTTTGACAATCTGAAAAAGCCGCTCCACAGAGTCCTTGAATTGTTCTATCGACTTATCGGCCCTTGGATTATCTACTATAATCGACTCAAAAAGCGACGGAGATTGGCCCAACATTGAACGGATTCTGGCGAGCCTGCGCCTGAAGGTCATGGTTGAGCATTTTAAAATATCCTCCAGTTCAAACCCGGACCCGCAGATACAAAGGGCCATGGCCAGGGTGGAAAAATGGTTTACCCCTTGCACAAGCCCCATTATCCTGTCATGCTCTACCGGGTTCATAAAGACAATTTCTATCCCGGATTTCTCCAGCAACCCTGTAGCCCATTTCATGCCGTATTCTCCCCTGCCGGGGCAGAACACCATCCTTTTTCCATCTGAATCACTATCCTCGGGCCCGAAAAGTGGGTGCCCTCCAACCACCTCGGAGGAAGAATACTTCAGCATGGCACTCAGTGGAGCTTCCTTTACGGAGGTTAGGTCCATAAGGAGTGAACTTTGCCTTACCAGTGGACCTATCTCTTCAATAATTTTTACAGTATCCGCAACCGGTACGGATACAATCACTACATCGCACCGCCTTGCCAGGTCCCTTGCCCTGAATTCGGTCCTGCGGCCGGAACAAAACACAGCCAATCCATGCAGCCTGAAAAGATCCGCAAACCAGTCGCCCATTTTTCCCGTACCGCCGACAATACCAACCGTGGGGTTTTCAAATCTCATTGTTCACCTCCGAGAGGATAGGAACCCAGTCTCTTGATAAACGCGCATCTTTCCTCTAACTCCCCTATTGCATCACATACATTATTTTCCTGTTCATGGCCTTCAATATCCACAAAGAACATATATTCCCAGTTCCTGCTTTTAATAGGCCTGGATTCTATGCGCGTCATATTGATCTTCCTTTGGGAAAGAGGCTCCAGGGCACGATACAGCGCCCCCGGCCTGTGGTTCAGGGAAAACAACAGAGAAGTCTTGTCTCTGCCCGTGGCCCCGGTGAGGTCTTTTCCCAGGGAAAGAAAACGGGTAACATTTTGCGGATTATCCTCTATATCTTCCTCCAGAAGATTCAGGCCGTATATAATAGCGGCAAGCCTGCTGCCCACCGCAGCTGCATTTGGTTTTTCAGCGGCCATCCTTGCGGCTGCGGAGGTACTTTCCGTCTCCTTCACTTTCACCTCCGGCAGGTTTGCCTTTATCCATGACCTGCATTGGGCGATGGCCATGGGATGGGAATAAAGGTATTTCAAATTTTCCATACCGCCCGAGCTGAGTAGATGGTGTCTTATCCTGAGGTAAAGCTCCGCATTAATATTCAGATCATACTCGCATAAAAGATCCAGGGTTTTGCCTACTGAACCCTCGTAGGAATTCTCTATGGGAACTACTCCCTGGTTGCAAATTCCCCTCTCCACCATGTCAAAGACCTTTTCAATCGTCTCCGATCCCCGAAACGAAGTGGAACCACCGAACAGGGATACTGCAGCCTGATGCGAAAACGTGGCCTCAGGACCCAGATAGGCCACGGTAACCGGGTGCTGAACTGCTCGAGCCGCGGATATGATCTCCGAAAAAATATTCCTTATTGCCCCGGGGGAAAAATTTTTGCTGCTGCCTGCCGAAACTCGCCTCAATATCTGTTTTTCCCTCGAAAGGCTTATTACATCCACGCCCAGGGATTTTTTAAGTCCGCCGATGGCTGCAGCAAATTCCTGTCTCTTGGTAAGCAGGGAAAGAATCTTCTCGTCTATTCGGTCAATCTCCATCCTGTACTTCTCCAGGGTTAGCCAGTCACCCTCCTTGTTCTTGTTGTCTTTCACTTTTACTCTCCATTTTTGTCCAAGAAATTTAATGCCTCCTCGACCGGCGCGCCCTTATGCACCATCATGGATAAGGCGCCTACAATCCTGGCGGGATTTTGATGCTGAAACACGTTCCGCCCGATGGATACACCAGAGGCCCCGGCATCCATTGCCCCTTTAACCATTTCCAGAATGGAACCGTCGGAATCCATCCTCGGACCGCCTGCAATCACTACCGGAATGTGGCACCCCTCAACAACTTCAGCGAATGAATCCCTGTCTCCGGTATAGGAAACCTTTACCACATCCGCCCCCAGTTCCGCACCGAGTCTTGCGGCATGTTTGATCACGCCTGGTTCATATTCGTTTTTAACCTTTTCCCCCCTTGGGTAAATCATTGCAAGGAGGGGTATGCCCCATTCGGATGCACTGTAGGCTACGTCGCCCAGGTCCTTCAGCATCTGTCTTTCATATCCGTTGCCTATGTTTACATGCACGGAAACACCGTCCGCACCTAATTTTATGGCCTCTTCCACCGAACAGACCAATGTTTTTGCATTCGGCTCGGGTGACAGAGAAGTACTTGCCGAAAGATGGATTATCAAGCCCATATCCGGACCGCTTTTGCGGTGCCCGCGGGCCACATTTCCCTTGTGTACCACCACGGCGCTCGCCCCGCCCTCGGCCATCTGGGCCATGGCCGCCTTCATATTGCTGATTCCCAGTATAGGCCCTGAGCTTACGCCATGATCCATGGGCACTATTACCGTTTTACCCGTGTTGCGATTTATTATCCTTTCAAGCCTTATATCTTTCCCGATCATTTTTTTCCTCCCTTAAATTATAATATTTTGAATAATTGATTTGGCCCTCGGCCCGGTTACTTTTTTAAGATCTTTAAACACAAAACAGGCCGCGGGACCCGCCCGCGGCCTGTTTTTTTCGGATAATACCTTACGGCCCGGGCGGTCCTGTAGCCCGATAAAAATAAAAGCCGTTCCAAAATATGCAACTGTTTGCTGTCAAGGGTCCCTCCTTATTTGTGCTTTTTTTCCAACAAAAAAAGCCGTGGGCTTATGCTGCCCACGGCTTTGTTTGGCTGATTCTTCAGCTAACAACCCACGGGCATACCACTCCAAAAATAAAAGTTATAAGCCTTTGGGTTGTTAATAGCCTTGTCAAACATAATTTTTCCTTTCAGTTCAAAACCTTTTCTAATTTACTCTCTCTAATTTGTCAAGAAAAATTTTAAGGCTTGACAATTTCAGGCCCTGCTGCTACTAAAATTCCAAAATAATGCTTCGGTAAAGGGGAAAGCGGTGAGAGGCCGCTGCAGAAGACTTGCTGCTGTAATCCCGTCCCGGCCAAAGAATTTTTGGCCGGGAAATTGCAGAATCAACCCCTTTGATACACCCTTTAGGTAAAGGGTTAAAGCCACTGTTCCCTGACAGGGGAATGGGAAGGCGAGTCAAAGGGCCGGGAAAGCCAGAAGACCCTCGGGGCATGCCGCGTTATTTCCCGGTCTGGAAATTCTGGCAAATCCATTCAAAAAAACAAAATGGTGCCGGTTTCCCGAAGGGTCAGGGAAATCGGCTTTTTTATTTTGGAGCCCCCCTGCGGGCCAAGTAAACCCGGATGCGGCCCCGTTTTAGAATTGTTGTTATTCTGAAAATGAAGGGAGGTGATAAAATGAAGACCGGCGTAATCATCTATGTGCTTGGACCGGGGTCTTTAAAAAAGACAATAGGCATTGAAGCAGCGGAAAGTTGTTTGGGCCTTCCAGTTGACGGAATGGAGATTGTACACTCCATGGATGATAATTTTGATTTAATGTATGCCTGGTGGAGCCTTTTGGTAAAGGGAATGCACCGGATTATCTGCATTACGGCGGAGCCAGTGAAAAACAACGAACTTAGGCTTACCGGCAGGCAGCTCAGGCTTTTCGGATGATTGGGGACAGGACTTCAAGCCCTTGTTTTTGTCGCCCTGCCCCCGGAGCTAACCAGGCCGAAGAGGCCCGATTGCTGGGTTTAACAATAACATCGGGCCTCCCAAAAGTCAACGGCCCTGCCTTTAACCCAGATTGTGCAGCAGGCATCGTAGCGAGGGTTGAAAAACCCAGGCGAAACGCGAATTTGGAGCAATTTTGA
>CAZZPR010000027.1:0-33232 GCA_964655655.1 uncultured Desulfobacteraceae bacterium
CCACTTTCTTATGGTTGCTGATAAATGTTTACTGCTTTCTTTCTTTTCCCTGAACACTGAACACTGAACTTTGAACACTTTTTTTAATGAGATATTGCCTTTCTAAAACAGGCAGGTCTTTGCCCGGTTTTGCGGGGTGCATTAATGTCTGCTGGATTTTACCCTGGAAAATATCCACTTTCTTATGGTTGCTGATAAATGTTTACTGTTTTCTTTATTTTCCCTGAACACTGAACCCTGAACTTTGAACACTTTTTTTAATGAGATATTGGCTAATTTTTGGCTTTCTTACGTTATTTTCCGGCCGCGTTATTCATAAAGGCATGCCTTTGTTCCATCTCCTCGATCTTGTCCAGCCCTATTTTCGCGGCCTCATATTCCGGCTGCATTTCAAGCGCCTCCTGATACCTTTCCCTTGCCTTGTCCGGCATTCCCTGTGCCAAATAACATGTCCCTGTCTTTGCGATTAGCTCATAGCTGTCCGGGCTGTATTGGAGGTATTTCTCGAAATATTCGATCGCCTTATCATGCCTGCCCTTTTTCATGTGCAAGGTTCCTATCTCGAAACATAGAAAATAGTATCTCCTTTCCTTTAACAGGGCCTCCTCGTATTCACTCAGGGCCTGCTCGGGCATACCGTTTCTTAGATATGCCCTGCCCAGGTTCAGGTTGAAAACCCCGACTTCAGGATATTTTTCCATAAGCCCCTTGAATATCTCCTCTGCTTTTTCTATTTGATTTTTTTCGGAGAAACAGCATGCAAGCAGGCTCTTTGCCTCTATTGTATCTTGGCCTTCCGGGCATTCATTTACGGCCTTTTGAAACAGTTTTATGGCCTCTTCCATGTCGCGTCGGCCCATTGATTTTTTGCCCTTTGAGATCAAATCCTTAAATGCCTTTTCCTCTTCTTTTTTCTTGATAAATACATCCTTTTTCTCCTCGGCTTCCCTTATCTTCTGATTTCTCATCTCAAGGCATCCGGAGATGATTTCCTCGCAGGTGCCTTTATGGGAACCCGCACTCTCAAGCTTTCTGGCATACAGCAGGGCATTGATCCAGCGTCCTTTTTGGTAGTAATCGCGGGCCAGATCCCGCCACCCCCGCAGTTTCTTATTGATTTCTCCCTTCAACTTTTCCTCTTTCTCCGGGTTGCCGCCCAGCTTTAAGTACTTTCTAAGGCTCTTTCTGGCAGCCTTTATATCCTCCAGGGCAAGACGGCTTTCCGCCAGGCCCAGGTATGAATCCGGGGTTCCCTTGAGATCCAGGGATTTAATATACTCCCGTACAGCCAGCCGGTGCAGGCCCAGGTCCGCAAAAAGTCTTCCCCGGTTCCTGCACACATGGAAACCATTTTCGTTACTTTCCACAAGAGCATTAAATTCTTCTATGCCCTTTATAACCTTGACGATCTTCTTTAACCTGGATTTTATATCTGTTACTACATTGCAGGCAGCCTTCAGTATAAACCGGTTTCTCTTAAGACCAATTTGAAGTTCCCCCTTCCTGTCGGATTCAACTGATTCATACCTGTATTGGCTCCGGTTTATCTCGTGAACCTCTTTTTTGAGAAAAGATGCGGTAATGGAAAATTTCTCGCAAAATTTCTGCACCTCTGTGGAGGTCCTGTAATTTTTTTCTATTATCTCCTCGGTTTTGGGATCATTTATCCTTCCTTTGCGCACCCTCCTGGAGATCTCTTTGTTGGTCTTGAGCCCTCTTGAAATAAGGCTTTGGATCCTGCCCATCTGCTTGATCTTGCCCTCCATTTCCCGGATCATTCCGGTGTAATCAATGGTGTCGAGCACACAACTTTCCCTGATTATGGGTCCAACGGGCAACTCGTTGGTACAGTACTTATCTATTGACTCATTCAAGGGCATAACCTCTGCCCCCCTTATAGCAGCTCCTCCTTCCGTGGAATTTATGCACTTATTGTCTATGGAGCCGATAATCTCCTCGAACCTCCTCAAATAGGATACAAATGCGGAATTGCTTGGAACCTTGCCGCCGTCTATACCGTCCACCCAGATAAGAGTCTGGTTCTTCTCGCTGGTATCCACTTTTTTGGCCAGGGCCGCACCTTCTGTATGTGTCTTGTTGGAAAAAGACAGGTCCTGACCGATAAATATGATTGGATCGCATCCCGAGACAATAGCGGTAACAAATGCGTGCAATGCCACGCTGCCTCCTGCATTGCTCAACCCCCTGAAGGGCCAGTAGCCCTTCAGCCAACCTGTAATGCCGGAGCCATCCTGGTATACAAATCCGTGGCCCTGGTAGTCCCTGACTATCCCATGATAAAGGCTGCAAGGCCGAATAAGCGGAACATTTAGGTGGCATACGCCCTCAAAATGCCGGTAATTCTGTTCCAGAAAATCAATAGACACCACAAAGTCCGGCATGATATCATGCGCCAGCATAATTCTCACCACAGGGCCGGTGGCGAAAAGCACCGCCCTTCCCTTGGCCTCCTTCAACAGATGGATGTTCTTTTCCAGCGAAGGACCCGCTGAAACGATAATTGCGGGCATTTTTTCAAATCTTTTGTTCAGTTTATTAACCCCGGAAGAAAAAAGAAACTTGGGAAAATTTCTAAGGTCGTTGTCCACAAATTTTTGTGCGTTCCTCAGGCCTGTCAATGCCCCAACAAGCACCGAGTTTATGGATTCCACCAGGTTTTCCTCTATCTCTTTGTAATCCGGATCTATCTCCTTGAGTTTGTGATTGGTTGCGTAGATTATATCCTCCTGGACTTTCCTGGCCGCATATCGAGCGGCACAGGTCTTGATGCTCTTCCTGTCCGTAAGGGAGAACACGATTGCGTTATCCATTATGGGCCTGGAAAGGTCGCACATAGAAAGTCCCATCCTAAGAATGGTGGCATTCTTCTCCAGAACAACCACCTTGTGGCCGGGTTCAATCTTTTCGAGAATAGCCTTGGCATTATATCCCAGGCCCAGGCTCAGCATGAATGTAACCCTGTCGGAGGTAAAATCGGTCTTTTCGAATATCTTCCTGCTTTCTTCAAGAGGATCATTCATATCATACAGGAATATACTCTTGCCCTTCTTGCCCCTGATCCTTAGATTTGCGCTCCCATCGCTGGATTTAATCATCTCCACACGGTCGTCGTGACCCTGTTGGTCCAACAATTCCATAAATTCAGGGCACCTTTCCCTTATGGCTTCAATATTTTTTGTTAAATAGCTCACAATATTTCCCCTATAATTTTCTCACCGAGGTCTTAACCAATTCAGCCACCTCTTTTACCTGGGACTCCTCCATGTTCACGGATGAAGGCAGGTTGACTCCCCTTTTATAAAGTTCCTCTGATATTTCTAACCCTCCGTTACCCGCACCGGAAAAGGCATTCTGCATGTGCAGCGGCTTAAACAGAAACCTGAGCTCCGCGCCTTTGCTGCTGAACATATCCATAAGCTTCTGCCGGGGGAAATCTTGGTCCCGCAATAATACCGTGCTAAGCCAGTAATTGCTCCTGGCCCATGCTTTTTCGCCCAGGAACAGAACGTCATGAGAATCTTCGAACTCTTTCATGTATATACCTGCGGCTGCCCTTTTTTTTTCTATAAATCCGGGCAATTCCTCCAACTGGGCAAGGCCCAGGGCGGCCTGGAGGTTGGTCATTCTGTAGTTGTAACCGGTCTCATTATGGATGTATTCTGTATGGTGGTCCCTGGCCTGGGTGGTAAGGTACCTGGCCCTGCTTGCAATATCCTCTTTATCCGTAATCAGCATTCCGCCGCCCCCGGTGGTAATGATTTTGTTTCCGTTGAAGCTCAGACACCCGATATCACCCAGAGATCCGGTCATCTTACCCTTGTACAGGGAACCCAGTGACTCGCAGGCGTCCTCGATAACAGGGATACCGTACCGGTGAGCAGTATCCAGAACCGGATCAATATCGCAGGGATGCCCGTACAGGTGGGTCACTACTATGGCCTTCAGGGACTCTCCTTTTTCTACAAGCTGGCTGATCTTGCGGGTTGCCTTTTCCGGGTCCAAGTTCATGGTTTGTTTCTCTGAATCCGCAAAAACAGGTATTGCCCCGCAGTAAAGTACAGGGTTGGCAGTGGCAATAAAGGAAAGGGTGGGCACGATAACCTTGTCACCGGGGCCGACACCTGCAACAATAAGGGCCGTATGTATGGCCGCGGTACCGTTGACAGTGGATACCGCGTATTTAGTGCCCACGTATTCCGCTATCTTTTGCTCAAAGAGTTCCACGTATTTCCCGGCCGAGGATACCCAGCCGGAGTCTATGCAATCCTTTACGTACTTCCATTCATTCCCCCGGAAGACCGGTTCTGAAAGGGGTATACGTCTCTTTTCCGTTTTATGATGTTCATTAACTCGAAACATTTTCAATGTCCAAAAGATTCCCCTAATAAAGGCTATCCGTCTATATAACCAGGGATTTTAAAATTTGTGGCAAGTTTTGTTAATACCTGAGGAAACCTATTCTCACCGCCCGTCCCCGCAGATACCTGCGGGGACTAGAGACGCGGAGATCGCCGAGGAGTTGGTTTTCCCTTTTCTGCTGAAACCCGCCTGCCCCGCCTGAGTTCGCGAGCCCTCTGCGTCGGCTGAGCCTCGCAATGCCGAATGGGGACGGGCTGGCAACAAAAAAGGGAAAGACTCACGCTTCACGTGTGCTCTTTTTATGTAGCAGATACTTTCCCGAAGGGCACGAGCATTTTTCTTTGCCGGCGTCTCAGCGGCAAAGAAAAAAATCAACCATCTTTGCGGCCTTCGCGCCTCTGGGGTGAAATATTTGCCGTTCGATCTTCATAGGTTTGAGGCAAAGCCCGGTTCTAAATCTCCTACTCAATGGATTCCGGCACCGGGAACTTCAGTCCGTAAAGCTCCCAGAGCTTCCCTATCCTTTCCATTTCCTGCCTTACGCAGTCGCCTTCCCAGAAACTCAGGTCATATTCCCTGGGGGTTATTTTCACGCCTCCCGGCTTCCCTGAAAAATTGCTCCTCTTGAAGAAATCCCTCAGGAAGCAATCCATCTCCCCGCCGTAGAGAACCGGTGTTATGCTGCCCTCCGGAAGGCCGTTGGTAACAATGCTGGAGTAGCTGTTCATCCATTCTTTGAAGCACATCTGCCTGAAATCGTGATCTGCGGGGTCTATCCCTCTTGATTCCGCCCTGGAGGCAGCGGTGGAGCCAGGGTGCCTTACTGTAACAATGTATTCGGCGTTTCCCTTGAAGACCTCGTCCACCGGGGGAAGGCAGAAGCAGAAATAGGAATGCTTGAGCACTATGTTCTTCCTGCCGTTTCCGGCCCTTTTGAGATAAACCAGGAGCTGGGCCAGCTGGAAGGCAAAATTAAAATAGTTGAAGGGCTTCCTCCAGACCATGTTGTTGGTGCCTGCCAGTGCACCCCTGCCCATTATGAATTCAGTATGCGGTATGGAATCGTGTATCATGTCGTGGAGGAATTCCCTTACAGGCCACCCGACCGCCCTTCCCAGCTCCCTTTGAAGATAGGTCCCGCCTGTCCTGGTGGTCCCCAGTATAAAGTAAAACTTCCTGTCGTGTATGTAGGGGGAAACAGCCCCTTGGCTGCCGTTCACTATTGCCCTGAACAGGGGAAAGGCTTCGTCCAGGAAGTTCTTGAGGTTTTGCCGGTTCTCCTCAAGTTCCATCTTGCGCCTTATCTCGTCTTCGGTTTTTTTGTGCATTTGGTCAGCATCCCGGGGATTATGTCCGGCAGTTCCCCGTGCATCCCAGAACCCGGCCCCGTGCTTGGATCCTATTACGTGTTCCTTTGTTCCATAATGGATCTTCAAATTTACCCTGACATCCGTGTTGATAAACATGACTTTCTTCACTTATTCATTGTATTTTTTCCGGCACCGGGAACTTCAGTCCGTAAAGCTCCCAGAGCTTCCCTATCCTTTCCATTTCCTGCCTTACGCAGTCGCCTTCCCAGAAACTCAGGTCATATTCCCTGGGGGTTATTTTCACGCCTCCCGGCTTCCCTGAAAAATTGCTCCTCTTGAAGAAATCCCTCAGGAAGCAATCCATCTCCCCGCCGTAGAGAACCGGTGTTATGCTGCCCTCCGGAAGGCCGTTGGTAACAATGCTGGAGTAGCTGTTCATCCATTCTTTGAAGCACATCTGCCTGAAATCGTGATCTGCGGGGTCTATCCCTCTTGATTCCGCCCTGGAGGCAGCGGTGGAGCCAGGGTGCCTTACTGTAACAATGTATTCGGCGTTTCCCTTGAAGACCTCGTCCACCGGGGGAAGGCAGAAGCAGAAATAGGAATGCTTGAGCACTATGTTCTTCCTGCCGTTTCCGGCCCTTTTGAGATAAACCAGGAGCTGGGCCAGCTGGAAGGCAAAATTAAAATAGTTGAAGGGCTTCCTCCAGACCATGTTGTTGGTGCCTGCCAGTGCACCCCTGCCCATTATGAATTCAGTATGCGGTATGGAATCGTGTATCATGTCGTGGAGGAATTCCCTTACAGGCCACCCGACCGCCCTTCCCAGCTCCCTTTGAAGATAGGTCCCGCCTGTCCTGGTTGTACCCAGCACGAAGTAAAATCTCCTACTGTCTATGTAAGGGGAGATAGCCTCCCGGTTGTTTCCGATTATTCCGTTATACAACTTCATGGTCTCGTCAATGAACTCCCCCATTTTAAGCTGGTTTTCCCGGTCTTTCATCCGGTCCCTTATCTCGTGTCCGATCTTTTTCTGCAGACCTGGCATGTAGTCCTTTTTGTGTCCGGCCATGCCCCTTGCTTCCCAGAACCTGCGTGCATGCTCCGAACCAGTAATATATTCAAACACCCCATAATGAACATTGAGCTGTACCTTTATGTCAGTGCTTACAAGCATTCCTTTTTTCTCCTTTTTGATTTTTCAGATCTTTGCATAATTCATGTACCTTTTTGAAATATTGCCTCTCGGAAACAGGCAGGTCTTTGCCCGGTTTTGCGGGGTATAATCTGGCTTCATTAAAAACTTTTATTGACGGACTCGTAAAAAGACTCACATTAAAGGTGCGCAAATACTGAGGAATGAGGCCTACTTAGCAATCAAACTTATATGTTGTATATGTCATCCCTGTAGGCCCCTTTATTCTCCTCCAACCATTGAATCGTCCTGGCAAGCCCTTCGGCCAGTTCCACCTCGGGTTTCCATTCAAGCAGGTCCCGGGCCTTTTTGCTTTCCGCACAAAGCCTGAAAACTTCACCTGATTCCGGCCTGACTCTTTGGTTATCGGTATTGATTCCAATATCCCTTCCCAGGATACCTGCAATTTTTTCAACCAGCCCCCCTATAGATATTTCCTCACCGGTGCCTATGTTTATAACCTGGCCGACGGCCCCGTCGCATTCCCCTATCCTGATGAACCCCTCCGCCACGTCGGTTACAAAATTGAAATCCCTGGTGGTATCGGTATTTCCCAGTTCTATACACCTCTTTTCCGCCATTATCTGGCTGATTATCGTGGGGATAACCGCCCTTGCCGACTGTCTTGGTCCATAAGTGTTGAAAGGCCTACAAATGGCCACGGGCAGATCAAAGGACCGGTAAAAACTCTCCGCCAGCATATCCGCGGCGATCTTGGTGGCGGAATAGGGTGATTGACCCTGAAGGGGATGTCCCTCGTCCATGGGCACATACCGTGCAGTTCCGTATACCTCGCTGGTAGAGGTATGAACAACCTTTTCCGGGCCCAATTCCCTGGCTGCCTGGAGTATGTTCAATGTTCCCTTTATATTGGTTTCCACGTATGATTCCGGTGCCACATAGGAATAGGGTATTCCTATGAGCGCCGCGAGGTGAAATACCGCATCCATGCCTTTTAATGCGTCTTTTACACAGTGAAAATCCCTTACATCCCCGGCTATAACCTCAATCTCCGCAAGATTATCTTCCGGAAGCGAGTCAAGCCATCCCCACCGGTTAAAGGCATTGTAATAGACAAACGCCCTTACCTTTGCCCCGCGTTCCAGAAGCCTTTCCGCCAGGTGGCTGCCTATAAAACCACATGCGCCTGTAACCAGTACCCTTTTTCCGTTCAGATTCATAAGCGTTCCCCTGTCTTACGTCGCCTCAACTCCCTGCCGCCGGATTTCCTGGTTAAAGATTTGTTGGTCTTTCCCGGCAATCCGGTTCTCATCCTGCCCGGAGGAAATATTGTTGGCCTGGTAGTAATCCCTCTTTTGCCCGACATCTATCCAGTTTCCGTTTATCAAATAACTGCTCACAACCCTTCCCTTTTCCAGCAGCCCGTTTATCAGTTCGGTCATGTCAAAGAACTCGTCCCCCGGGACCTCAAAGAGAACACCGGGATCCAATACATAAATACCTGCATTCACATACTTTTTTATATGCGGCTTTTCTGACAGGCTTACGATCCTTCCGTGATCCACCTCTATGGTCCCATAGGGAACCTGGTAGCTTATCTTCTTAACAGCCACCGTGAGATCGGGCCTGTTGTCCCTGTGAAACTGGTAAATTGCGCGGAAGTCGAGATCGGTCATCACGTCCGCATTGATCACGAAAAACGGGCATTTTATGTTTCGGGGCAGGAGACTCAGGGAACCTGCGGTACCTAGCCTCTTTTTCTCCCTCAGGTAATGTATGCGGACCCTCCACGAAGAGCCGTCCCCGAAGTAATCCTCTATCATCCAGGCCTTGTAGTTGACCGAGATATAGAATTCCAGAACACCCAGGTTCCGGAATCTCTCAATGATCTTCTCCAGCATGGGCTTGCCGTTCACCCTGAGCATGGGCTTGGGGACATCTTCCGTGAGTGGTCGAAGCCTGGTGCCCAGGCCTCCGGCCATGATTACAACAGGAGCCATAAGAAGGCTCTCCTTCCTTAGGGCCTCCTCGTAAACAATTCCCAGGAGCCTGTTTTCCTTGTCCACTACCGGAATATGGCTTATCCTGTTATAAAGCATCATCCTGAACAGCTCCCCCCTGGTATGATTATGCTTTCCTGTAATGGGATTTCTGGTTACGGCCTTTTCAACGCTGTCCTCGAGCTGGATCCCCCTTAATACGGCACGCCGGATATCCCCGTCCGTCATAACCCCTACCAGGCGGTCTTTTTCATCCACCACCAGTGCCACGCCGCTCTTTTCCTCGTTAATCTTTTGAACCGCCTCCCTGAAAGTGGCGCTTCGATTAACCGTAATCCTTTTGCAATTTGTGAGTATATCTTTCATGATGTATCAAGGATTTCTTCTTATTACCCTTGCCGGGACCCCAAGGGCCACTGTGTTATCGGGAATATCACTTACAACCGAGGCCCCCGCCCCTATAAGGGAATTTCTTCCTATGCTGACACCCTGTATAACAGCAGATCCCGCCCCTATATGGCTTTCCCTGCCCACACGTACACCGCTTGCCAGGCATGCCCCGCTTGCCACGTGGACATGATCTTCGACCCGGCAGTCGTGCTCTACGATTGCACCGGAATTCACTATGACATTTTCCCCGATCTCCGCATTTGTATTCACTGTGGCGTTGGCCATAACCGCGGTGGCCCTGCCGAGCCTGGCACTTCCCGAAACCACGGCCCCGGGGTGGATCAGCACCGGCAGGCGGAAACCAATATGCAAAATCTTCCCGAAAATTTTTTTCCTGTTTCCGTTGTATCCCACGGAGCCTACACCGATAGCGGCGAATTCAATGCCTTTTGACAAAAGCCCCGGCAAAATATCGTCGGTGCCCAGAATATGCTGAAACCCGTTTTTCCGCCCCATATTTTCCTGGCCATCTATGTCGGTAAACCCGGCAAATTCGTATTTTCCGGAAAGGCTTATGATTTCGGCCAGCACGTTCCCGTGCCCCCCTGCACCTACGATCACGATCAGCGAACTCATGGGGTGCCCCCGAAATTTTCGAAATCCCCGGCCTGTGCATCCTTGAAGTCCTTTTTTATCAACTCATCGCCAAGATTAATTTCCTTTAATACCTGTATAATCCTGTTGCTGGTATTTCCCGTACCATAGGGGCTTATCAGGTCCTTAAGGGAATCTCTGAATTCCTTGTTGAGCGCCCTGCCCAGGGCCCTGGATATCTCCTCCGGATCAGTCCCGCAATCAATCACGTTGCCTGCCCGGACCCTTCCCCGCTGTCGGTCCCCTATGTTAACTACAGGCAAACCAAATGACGGTGCCTCTATGATACCGGAGGATGAGTTACCCACCATTAAATCTGCTATGCTCAAAAGACCCAGATACCTTCGCCTGCCCAAACTGGTAAAAGAGTAGGCATCGGGCCTGGTTTTCATGAAATCTTGTATCATGCGGTTGATAACCCTGCCGCCCGCATCCGCATTTGCATAGGTGAAGACCAGAGTCATATCTTTGGTTTCAAGGGCCTTTAAAATATTTTTCATTTGCTTTTCGAATGTATGTTCTTCCAGGCTTACCGGATGGTAGGTGATAACAGCCACTCTTTCCCCTAATTCAACGCCCAAATCACGGGATAGTTCTTCGCGGCCCGGAAGGTCCATTCGCAATATATTGTCCACAGCCGGGGATCCGAAATTGAATATCCTCTCCGGGTCTTCTCCCATTTGCCTTATTCTCCGTGCGTACACCTCGGTTGCCGGGAAATGGATATGGCTCATCTTGGTAATCGAATGTCTTACCGCCTCATCCGCACTCCCTTCAGTAACTTCTCCTCCGTGTATATGTGCCAACGGAATACGTGCAATATGCGCGGCAACAGCGGCAGCCAAAATCTCGAACCTGTCTCCCAAAATCAGCATAATATCCGGTTTAAGCCTGGCCAGGGAATTGGAAAACCCGATAATTCCCAAGCCGATAGACTGCGAAACCCCCACCTCCGTGTCGGATGAAAGCAGCATCTCCACCTTCTCATAAACAGGAAACCCGTCGGACTCTATTTCCCTGTAGGTCAGCCCGAATTCCGGGCTGAGGTGCATGCCGGTTACTATCAGCCGGAGATTCAAGTCCGCATCTCCGTGTATCCCCCGGATAATCCAGTACATCAAGCCATATTCGGCCCTGCTGCCCGTTACAACCGCTATTCGTCTTTTGGAATTTCTGCTTTTCAAACTAACGCCTCAATAAATGTTCCCATCCTATTGCGGCATCCCGTTCCACGGCCTTTTGCACGATTGCCCCCACCACCAGTTCCTTCTGACCCGGGCTTAAACCGTTAAAGGGCCTCTTTCCTGTTACGTCCCCGGTTGAAATCCTGTGACCAGGCTTCAAATTCCTGAGCGCTACCAGTCCCTTGCGTACCAGTGTCCTGTTTTTGATTTCCGCCGGGGCAGGCACCTTTAGGCCGTTGCCCATGGCCTCTTCTATATTTCTTATGCCCCTTATTAACTGTTTCAGCTCCCTTGGCTCCAGGCTTGCCCTGTGATCCGGACCCGGCATGGATCTGTCCATTGTAAAATGCTTTTCGATGACTTTAGCTCCCATGGCAACCGCTGCCATTGATATCTCGATTCCAAGGGTATGATCGGAATAACCCACAGGCAACCCAAAGGCCCTTTGAAGCGTAATCATTGCCCTGAGGTTAACTTCCCTGACCGGCGCAGGGTACTCCGTAAGACAATGCAGAAGTGTAAATGCCGGAAAGTCGCCTTGGGGAAAATCATCTCTCCATGTATTCCTTATTATCCTAACCGCCTCGTCCACCTCGGAGAGATAGGACATTCCGGTAGAAAGAATTATGGGCCTAAAAAGCCGGGATACATGCACAAGAAAGGGCAGGTTGGTAATCTCCCCGGAGGGTATTTTCATGAATTTCATACCCAGTTCTGAGAGCATGGTTGCGCTTTCCTCGTCAAAGGGGCTGGACAGGAAATCAATACCCTCATCCGCTGCGGTACCCATCAATTCCCTGTGGGCCTTTTCATTCAGTTCCAGTCTTTCGACCATCTGAAGATGGCTTTCCCCCGATCCCGTGCTTTCAAACTGGTAATCGCACTTGGGTGCATTGGCGCTTATCATTCTTTTGGCCTTAAATGCCTGGAATTTAACCGCATCGCATCCGCATGAAGCCGCGATACCCACCATCCTCTTTGCCAGTTCAATATCGCCGTTATGATTTACGCCGGCCTCTGCTATTATGTAAGTTCTAAGGCCTCCCATTATCAGTGCCTTGTGCCCTTCCTCACATCAAAGTCTCTTTTGCACCTCAATACCTTGCAAGGGGACAACCGCCGCATACAGGTATCTCCGTGTACCGCCCCTGTTTATGAAGCCGGCGCAGCTCTTGATATTTTTCACCCAGCCAGATCTCCTCCACGGACTGATCGAAGATATTCCCAACCTGAAGGGTGCGGTTTGCATCTATACAGCAAACGGTCACCACCCCGTCCGGGTGTATAAACATCCGCTGCCATAACTGGGGACAGCAAAACCTGGATTTCTTCGACCCCAGCGGAACAATCATCCTTCCTGGATTATCCTGTCCCGAATGATCCAGATAATCCACATAGGCCACCGCATCCACAATGGGATCGAACAATTCCCGGAAATAATCCCACTCATCCTCGTTGTCCTTCATGCGAACCATGGACACCCGGGTAAACGGCTTTATAGATCCCATCTCTTCCCGGATCTTCACGAAACGCCGGATGTTTGCAAGCACTTCATTATATTCCGCACCCACGCGTATACGGTTGAACTGTTCCGGATACGGGGAATCAAAGGAAAAAAACAGCTTGTCAAGGCCTGATTCAATCAATCGGCGGGAGGTAACCTCGTCCAGGCGCGTGGCATTGGTATTGAACATAACATCCACCAGCCCCGCATCCTTTGCGTATTTTATCATCTCCGGCAGCCGGTTGTTCAAAAGAGGTTCTCCCAGGTAGTTATACTTTACGGATGAGAGTCCCTTTTTTATCCCCTCGTCAATAAGGCCCCTGTAGGCATCCATATCAAACATCTGGATCTTCCAGAAGGTGCCGGTCTCCACCATCTCCGTTCTCGGGCACATGGTGCACCTCAAATTGCAGGCATTAGTGGCCTCTATGTCCAGGTGAATGGGAGCCCGGCCCGTAATGTGTTCTTTGGGGTTTTCCTCCCACTTCCTGCGGTATTCCCAGTATTCCGGCGGCAGAGTAGATTCCCATCTCCTGGTCCGCTCATTGGGCATCTGATGAAAATTGTGGTCCACCGAGGTCTCCACGTCAAAGTCGGCCTGAATTTCGCTCATGATCTTCCTCCGGTATAAATTGAGGTTTTAAAACTTATTTTTAATCCCGGCTTTTGTTTTACATGGCTGTTGATCGCCACAAGGTCGGGGCGTCGTCTGCAAACCTGCAAAATCTCCCTCAGGGAAAAAATCTTTCCCGGTGAATAAAGCTCTGAAAATATTCTGGAAATGAGATCAAAATCTTCCGGGGTATCTACGGTTAGGCGAAGATCAGGCCAGAACAAGTCCGGGTCATTCACATGCAATACCCCGCAGGAAAATTCTCCTGTTTCCGTAAAGTAACCTCCCCACACTTCCGTATCGCTGTTCGTCTTTATCTCGCAGGCACGCTCCATGGCCCTGCGAGATACAGCGTAAGAAAAGGTTCCCCACGGCAAACCCTCAACCCTTGCATAGTCGTAATTGTGCTGAGATTGAAACTCCAGCAGGCGGTCGATGTATACAGGATCAACAAAGGGATTGTCAGCAGTACAGCTTATCACTCTATCAAGGCCGAATTCCCGGGCCGCACCGGTAAGCCGGGCAAGTACATCATCCGGATGCCCCCGGTAGCAAAAAATTCCCTCGCGGAAGGCTGTTTCCACCAGGGGATCGTCCTGTTCCAAGGGGGAAGTACAAATAATTATACCTTCTGGAATGCCGGCCGTCTTCAGCCTGTCTATCATGTGGCATATCATGGGCCTTCCCATTATGGGCTTGATGACTTTCATGGGAAGGCGCGTGGATTTGAGCCTTGCGGTGATAAGAATAGCCGAATTCATGCCACATCCCCCTCCATTATCAACTGAAATGCGGACAGTTCATGTTTTGTTTTCCTTGTAATCAGCCGATGTGATTGATCAGGCGGCAGACCTGTCCTGTGTGCCCGCATAAAGAGCAGATCGCTTTCTTCCAATGGAGAGTCCTTTGGTATATCCCTTTTTGCAACAATGCTTTTTTTCGAATATTTTCGATATTTACTCTCCTGTTCCGAAAACGGTTTCGGCCGGGAATCTCCTTTTGCGGAGTCGATCTCGCGAACCATGGAAACGAACCTGGCAAACTCATCTGGGTTCAGGGCCGCCTCGTGGTCAGCGCCCTTCAACGACCTGTCGTGGGTAATGTGTTTCTCCAGCACGTCCACCCCCATACCTGCTGCAGCTGCAGGCAGATAAAAGGCAGCATCCGTTTCCGCATCGCTGTGGTCCTGGTAGCCGATGGGCAGTTCAAAAAGGTTTCTCAGCTTCATCATGTAGGACAGGTGAATTGCATCGGTGGGTGTGGGAAAATTCTGGTAGCCGTACATAAGGCATATCTCCGAACCGGATATGACTCTTATCCTTTCTATTGCGTCGTGGATTTCGTCAAGTGTTGACGCCCCGATACTCAGGTCGATGCGCTTGCGCTTTTCCGCCACGCACTTTAAAAGGCGGGTATTGGAAAGGTCTCCGGAATGCACCTTGTATCCATCCGCACCCATTTTTTCCGCAAAATCCGTGCTGGCCCCCTCAGACACACATGCAATAATACTCATCTCCGGATATCTGTCCCTTGTATAAGCGGCAAGTTCCTGCCATTGTCCTCTGGTTAGCTCTATACCTTTAAGTTTCTCGTATTCCGGATGATGCGGCACCACCATATCCTTCAGTGACCATATCTGAAACTGGACCGCGTCCGCCCCGGCCCTCGCCGCACTGTCTATGATCCCGCGGGCAAGCTCCGGGTCCCCCTCATGGGAGCAGGCCATCTCTGCTATAATAAATGTTTTTTCCATCCGGGCTTCCTGATATAATTTTTAGGTTGAAGCGCCAGCCGCTCTTGATTCGGACAAATTCACACCCCGATAATCTCTACTCTCCCCTTTAAAAATTGGTATTGCGGCCTCGGCAAACAAAAAGTCCAATTTGTTGTCTATATCTATTGAACTAACCGGGTCCATAATAACCCCCTTGAGGCTGCTCCGGCTAAATACAGGCTCCGGGTCTGAAAGGCCCTCGAAATAACTGCGTCTTGATACGTACATGGAGGAGTTTATAAGATAAAGTTCGGGAAAATCCTGTCTCCTAAGGGGTTTTTGCCTCAATTTCATAAATTCAAAAAGCCTTCCGTCGGGCATCCGGTCAAACATTACATAGGGGTGCTGCCGGACCTCGCATATACCTATAACAGAGTCCACGCTGGATGACAGAAGCAGATCTACGGCCGAATCTATGTGAGAGGAATTTCGGAAGGGGGACGTGGGCTGCAAAAAAGCAATAATGTCTGGAAAATATCGCTCCCTGGTTTCAACGTATCTCAGTGCATGCAAAAGCACCGACAAAGAAGACACTGTGTCTTCAGCCAGATAAGCCGGACGCAGGAACGGCACTTCCCCTCCGCAGGAAAGGGCTGTCTCGGCAATCCCTGTATCATCGGTGGACACTATTACTCTGTCTATACGGCTTTTTAACGCCGCTTCGATGGTGTAGGCGATCAATGGTTTGCCGCACAGCGGCCGAAGGTTTTTCCTGGGGACACCTTTGGAACCGCCGCGGGCTGGGATAATGCCTAAAATTTTCTTGCCTTGCATCCTTGAAGATGCACCTTTTTGTCCTTGCATCAAACCGTCCGTGCACTTTATGGTTAATATCGGCGTTTATCCTTTTTAATTCAGAAAGCCCTTTGATACCTTTTCAAATTCATCAACAAAACAAATCCTCAACCGCTTTTGTCCAGAAACCTGGGAACTGAACGGTGAGGCGAATATCCCTTTAAAGCCTTGTGTCCTTGCCGGATTTTTACGAGTTTGTCGTTTACGCCGTTCATTTGTTCCCTTATTCTCTTCTCGATTTTTCTGTCCAATTCCATGACCTCGTCGGTTATCCTTCTTATCTCCTTTGCATAAACTCCATTATTGTTTTTTCCGTTGTTTTCCGCCGCCATTTTTTCTTTTATGCCTTTGTTTTTCTGTTTCGAAATAGTGTTCAGTACCTTTTCCCTTTTTTCGGATAATTTCTCCGCATTCTCCATATTTCCGTTTTTTACCGCTCTTTCCACTTGGTGAGTCAACTTTAAAAATTTCCTGTAATAATCCAGTATGATTTTGGTGCTCACTTTTTGATCCTTATGAAATTTCAATTGAACAGGCTCCGCCCCCCTGAGTTACATGCCCTTTTCCCTAAAGTCTGCAGGTATACCGAGCTTATCCGGGCGCGTAAGCCATTTATCTTTCTAAACAGCAAAGGCCGTGCCAGGGAAAGAATAGAGTTTTTTATCTGTAATTTCAGGTAGATATATATGCCTAAAATAACCTGATAGGAAAAAGATACCCTGTTTTTTGGACAAGTAGAAATATTTACCGCCCCCTGCCTCCAAGTTTATTATAAGAAGCGCGATTATTAGCAGGAATCCGGCTCCCCAAAGCCCCGCCCGTTTCCGAAAGGCAATATCTATAGGCCTGGTTGCATGTGCCCTCATATTCGGGCTTTAATATAACTCCTCAAAGATTTAAAGAATCCCCAAAGTAAACCCCGAATATTTCGGGCACTGCCGGACCCTGTGGAATTTCTTTAATGTACAGGTTCCAGGTTCCAGGTTCACAGTTCAAGGTTAAACCCGGATTGTGCAGTAGTTGGCTACTGCACAATCCTGTTTAAAAAACATATTATCCCCTTTTATAAATATTCCGGATTAACTCCCCCCGGGGAGAGTGCGGGTGTCTCTTATTTTTAAACGGAGAAGCGCCCTACTCTAAATCCGGCCTATCCTTCGGATAAAAGGCGGGCGATAAGCAAATACAATACGATGCGCATTCCTGTTGTGCCGGATAACATAGTCCGGGTTTTCCCCGCCCGCCGCAGAGCACCTGGAAAGGGCATGCAAAACCCGATACGTTTAAAAAAAGAGATACCCGTGATCTCCCTTGCCGGTACCGGGGAAGGGTTGGTAAGATAAGGAAGCATTTTCCTGTTTTCCGATTTATTATTTAGAATCCCAATTACTAAAATGAATCCGGCCTCCCCAAAGCCCGGTTTTGCGGGGTTAAATCTGGTTTCTGGTCCGGGTTTACTTATTAGGGAGTAAGGCGCTGCCCTATTTGAAGCATAATAGGAAGATAAACCATGCAAGCCGGTTGAATCCGGTATGAACTATCTCGTCGTTCATTGAAAATAAAATGGCGCGGCCGAAATACCCCCGGCACATATCCCTAAGCTCCTCCGGTTCATACTCGTAAAAATGTACCTTCCTGCTCCTGGCGGACCTGTAGGCCTGGGAATGCCTGCTGGGTGTGCCTATGATCATCATTCCGTTTTTTGAAAGCAAACCGGAATAGTCCCTTACTATCTTCTCCCCGTCATCCCTGTGGAAGTGCTCTATCACGTCTATGGAGTTCACCACGGTGAACTCCTCTTCGGTTATTTCCGGGGGAGGGAAAAGTATATCGCCCTTTATAAATTGGAGATTATCCGCGGACATTCTTTTGCTTGCACCAGGTATGTCCGCGTATAAATCCATGCCAACGACTTTTCGTGCATACTTGGACAGAAAATAGGAACTGTAACCGTTGCCGCAGCCAAGGTCCAGTACCACGTCGTCTTCCGATACCATCCTGGCCGCAAATTTATACCTGGCAAGTTTGACCGCGCTCATCAAGGGGTTTTTGAGGAAATCATCCTGCAGGGAAAAACTCTCAGCCGAAAGATGGTCTGTTTTCATAACCTTACTCATTATCGCTCCTGTATCTTGGAAAAAAATTTACCTTTTTTAAGTCTTGGCCCGTATCTTTTTCCTTAAAATCCGTCAATCGATCATATAAATCCGGGCAAAAAATCTTTGTCCCTGTATAATAGGGTGCCCTGTCCTTTGAGAATTTTTGTTTGTAATTCAGCAAGGAAGGAGCCCCCCCTCCCAGATGGAGCCGTTCGAAGCCGCTGTTCTTAAAAAGCCTTATTGAATTCCAGAAAAGAAAATCATTGGGCCTTTTTGGAAGTTTTTGCCTGTTGGATGCGCCCAGGTAATAAAAAACATTTTTACCGTCCTTGAGGTAAACATGAGCAGAGCATAGGTGTCCACCGGAATCATACGCACCGGTAAACAGTATATCGCAATATGCATCAATACTTCGGAGAAAGGTCAAAGGAAAAAAATAATAACCCCTGCTTCCCAGGAATTTCAGATTTTCATGATATAGTTCAAGGAATTTCACCGGAGTTATACGTTTCTGGTAAAGTCTATGGGATTCCGCCTTTCTGATCGCCCTTTTAAGGGAAGACCTAAAACCGGAATATATGTCCTCAATATCTTTTTTTAGGTTTACGACAACATTCTCCGTGATAAAAATTTCGCCGTATTGTTTGCCCGAGAGAAAGTCATTGAACGGATAAAACCTTACGAATTCGGAACAGATCCTTTTATCCTTGCAATAACGGGAAAACTCTTTCTGGAAGGAGATCATCAAGCCGGATTGCAGGCTCGGTTCACGGGTATTGAACCAGAAGCCACCGAAATCATAGGGGGAAGTTACATCATACACGCCCTCAACAAACCCGACCTTTCTCTTAACATATGGATGAAAAACAAAATATCCGTTGTTTTGGAAAACAGCCAGCTCTGCCCGCCCCTCCTCCAGGGATTCCACCGCCTTGACATAGTCGTAAGAGTTATACACGCAGGGATTTTCCAAACTCCGCTGGTAATGGTCCCACTCGGATTTTTTGTTTACTATGGAAAGCATATTCTCCGAATCATCCCGCAACCATCTTCTTTAGGGCAAAGATTTCAGCCTTGGTTGCATCATAACCACTCTCCGCAACATCCTTTACCACTTCTATCCCCGTGGTTATATCGAATTCCAGGTCCAGGCTTTTTTGGATTTGAAATAGATGTTCCATGGGCTTCCTGCAGAAATCCTTAAACGAAACCCTGTGCACCCTTTTATCTTCTATCCTTTCCATCTCCCTCATTACCAACTCATGTGATATCTTTACCTGCTCCGAAATCTGCTCAATGGGGGGAAGTTTTTCCAGGCTGATATAACCGGGCGGTTTCAAACCGAACCATGCATTATCATTCCCGTAACGCATCCTCCTTACTTTCAAGGTGGAGCGGGCTACCTCCCAGAGCGGCCTCTGAATATAGATAAACCTGGAGCCCGGTATTTCCAGGCTTATCCTGTGGGCCTGGAAACCCAGCATGAGCTGCTTGAATAACACCGGCATCCCGAAACACTGCTCCATACCATGCAACACGGCACGAAGGCCGTCCCAGTCCACCGAATCCAGCTCCTCTTCCGTCAGGGCATCCGGATGACCCGGATCCCGCCCCATCCAGAGTTTCCAGAAATGCCCGAATTCATGGGGGTCTGTAATGAAATGGGTATTGCCATAGCTGGAACGAAAGGAAATCTCCCTGAAATCGCCCAATATGCTTTTGCTGAGCATAATTCCGGCACACGGGTTCCTCCAGAAGCGGGCTACCAGGTTGTTTGGGTAGCCAACCCTGAAATATCTGGCCATGGCTTGATAAAGCAAGGTTGTGCCGGATCTCTGCAGCCCGATTATAAATACGGGAGAGGGGTTCCCCTCTTCTGCCGATTCATCGCCCCTAAAGCCCTCCTCGAAGCCCCGTATATACTGGTTGAAGGAAAACAGAAAGGATTCCAGATCCCTGAACCGTTGCACGGGGTATTGCTTCGTCATATGAAATTTATATGATTTTCCCTGTTGGGGTTTTCCAGTTCCCATAACAGCTCGTTCAAAGGGTGTACCCTGCACCCCTTGTAGCATTTTTCAACGTTAATATTGCTTACCATTTCCCTGTATTCCCTGGAACGCCACATCTCCTCCAGGCCCTTTTCATGTATATTGCCTATTTTTAATCTCATGGGCCCGCATATTGTTACATCTCCGTTTTCGAATATGTGCCATTCGAAGTGTGGTCCATAGCACTTTTTATATCTCCTGGTAAAAACTTCCGGGTTGTCCATGAGCTCGAATTGATAGGGCTTGTGAAAGACCTTGAACCCGTTTTCCGCCAGTGCCTGGGTTCTGAGCACCTCTTTCCGGATATCCTTTATCTTTAATATGTTCTCCTTTATGCCTATGCCGACCCTTCCCCTGTTGTATATAGGCTTTATGGCAAAGTAGTCCACTCCGACCTCCTTTGCCAGACAGGCGGACTTAAACAGCTTTTTTGCAGAATCCTGGTGCAGCCCATATTGAACACCAATAGTGGGAAACCTTTTACCGTTCCTGGAATTTACCATATTCGACAGGGTCCGCATAATCCTGGTAAAATCATCCTTTACACCGTGCAAAATGTTATGCTGTTCCTGGTCGGCGGCATCAAGGCTGACCCTGAACCATAGAAAACTATCCATAATAACATTGAAATGCCTGTCCAGAAGGCCTCCGTTTGTAAAACATGCCTGTTCGATACCCAGTCCGGCAACCTCCGGAACCAGGGTCTCGAATTTATTGTATACCAGAGGTTCACCCTGCCCTATGTATGTCACTGCTTTAAGGCCCAATTTCTTTGCCTCTTTGAGGGTTTTAAGGAGCAAACCATGCTCTATATCTATCTTTTCATCTTCACTGTAACCATATACGGAACACCACTGGCAGCGATGGTTACACCGGTTGGTAAGTCCCAAAACAAAATGCAGGGGAAATGGATAGCCGCTGTTTAATATGTTATGTATGTGTTCAGGATGATAAAACACCTTGTTCATGGAAATGGGGTTCATTGTGCATCCCTCCTTGATGTATATTTACAAACTTCTGCGTACTATACCAATAATGCGCCTGGCCATTACTGTGTATTCGTATTTCTTTATGGCTATTTCACGGCATTTCCGTGCGATTTCCCTTGTTTCTTCTTCGTTTTCAAGGTAATAACGCACCTTTTCCAGGAAATCCTCCCTGCCGGAAAAGGTAATCAGATGCCCGGCCAGTTCCGGGCAAGGAGGGTTGAGGTCATGGGTCTTTGGAATATGATTTGCCATACAGAACGTACCAGTTGCCAGTGGATTGCTTAATGAGGGACCCCATGTACCGTAGTGGTGCAGCCTGAGTGTTATTTTGCTTGCATTATATAGCTTATTCAACTCATCGCCCGGCCTTATAAATCCACGCGCAAACGGCTTAAATTCAGGATATTTCTCCCAGCCCTTCCCATACAGGTGCACCTCCATGCCCTCTTCATTGAGCCACCGGATCGGAAATACCCTGTTCATCACCTTGCCCACCTCTTTGAGAAAATTTTCCTTCAGGGCTTCTCTCGCACCGGGCGGGTTCAACTGAAACCGGCATTCCTTTTCCGCGGCGCAAAGAAATTCCTCGTATTGCTCCCCGTAACAACCACTGCCGGTTACAATGGATTTCTCAATCATTTCGTAAAACTTTTGTATCACATCCTTAACGGCCGGGGACCCCTTCAACTTTTTAATAAATGTCTCGAGGGCCTCCTCCGGTTTCTCGGAAATTCCAGCCACAAAGGATATATCGCATCCGTACTTTTGGCACTCAGAGCCGGACAGCTTAACAGGCCTGTACACAGCCGAATCCACGCCCAGGGGAAAATGGTTCACTTTCCTGTAGCCCAATGACTCCAGGATGGGTATATAACCCTTTGCCTGAACCATAATTGCATCCATATAATTCAAGTTTTCCGCCGCCTCCCGGCGAAACAGGTGACCCGTCTTGTCCTGGATCCAGTTTACATAGGGCAAATAAGGGGAAATATTAAAGTGATCACGGTTGAATCCAATACAAATCAATAGATCCGGCTTGAACCTGAGCATATCGCTGTGCATATAAAGATCAGTTGCTCTCTTGGTATCTTCGCGCTCTATCATCAAACCCGTAATGCAGCCTAATCGTTCAAACCCGGCGAGCAGGTCCCTGGTGCAGTACTGGACAAAATCGGAAAACCGGTTGGTTATACCCATGACCCTTAAAGGCCGTTCCCTGCACTGGAAAATCCTCTTCCACTTCTTCCTGGTAAGGGACTTATAATATTTGTCGACACTTTCTCGTTTTTCCTCCGATTCCGAGGATACACGTTTGGAAAGGGCCACAATTTCTCCAGAGACATCGGCCGCCGGGTACGGAGAAAGGTTGATGAAAATTTCGGGCAAAAGGTTTTGTTCGTCTCCTAAAAGGTAATTCTTCAGGTTCTCCACGGCACTCCGGCCCAAAAACAGGAAAAACCTGCCGGAGTTTATGATAAAGTCCATGGGAAAGGCTTTCATCATTCCCTTGAATATGAATATGTCCGGTTCTACTACGTATTGAGGAATCTTTACCTCGTGAGACCTGAGAATGCCTCCGGTTTGTGTAAAAGCCTCAACCATTTCCATCTCCGGCTTTGTACCCATTCCATGGATACATATAACAGGAGCCTGGTTGAGCCCGCTTTTCCGAAAAAGTGCTAAAATCCGTTCCGCCCTTTGATCCGGTGTATACTGGCCTGCATTCCAACGAATCTTGCACCCCTCCCAGCGTGCCAGATCAAAACATGAACCCCTGTCGTTATTCCTGGGCAAAGTTAGAAGCTCATCATCACCGGAATGCCCGGTTACCTTCTGGTAAACCGTCAAATTCCACCGTCTCAACAGATCCAGGTTATGCTCGAAGGTGGATATGGTAAGATCCTGCGCCTTTTCGGATACCAGGGCCCTGCATCTTTCGGTCAGACAAAGCTCATCCATCCTGCCGCCGTGTTCCTCCAGGAATTCATACAAACCCTTCCAGTCACCCGTCCCCAGAAGGGATTCTGTCCTCTCGATAAAATATTCCCCGCCTTTTTTATCCTTATTACTGCTGTAATTCTCCGCATATTCAAGGCTCATATCGTTTTTACTCCTTTCATACAGCTGCCCGTAGATCAATATTATCCTTGGTATAAAAGGCCCTTGTGCATTCTACCACGTATTCGAGCTGCGGCTTTTCAAGGCCCGGGTAAACGGGAAGGCTCAAAATCCTGCCCGCCTGCTTCTCGGCTACAGGAAAGCTGTCAATGCCGTAACCAAGCCTCCCCGCGGCCTTTTGCAAATGTATGGGCACCGGATAATGCACCGCGGTACCGATACCTTTGGCCTCCAGGTATTCCTTGAGCATTTCCCTGTTTTCCGCCTGCATGATGAAGGTATGATAAACCGCCCTCTCATCGGGTTGCTCCTCAGGCACTTGAAGCCCGGAAATTCCTGCAAGTTTGCGCCGGTAAAAAGCGGCGTTGCCCCTTCTTTTCTCGGTCCATTCCTCCAGGTAATTGAGTTTTACCGTAAGAGCCGCGGCCTGAATGGTATCCAGCCTGGAATTGCAGGACCAGTTGACACACTCGTCCCGCTCGCGCAGTCCCACGTTTCCCAGTATCCTCAGCCTTCGGCAAAGACCTGCGTCATTTGTGGTAATGATCCCTCCATCCCCCAGGGAACCCAGGTTCTTCAAGGGGTGAAAACTGAAACACCCTGCTATGCCGAAGGAGCCCACACGCCTTCCCCTGTACTCCGCACAAACCGCCTGGGCGCAATCCTCTATTACGTGGATACCCCGGGCCGTGGCTATCTCCGTTATCGGAGCCATGTCGCAGGGTTTGCCGGTAAGATGAACCGGAATTATAGCGCGTGTACGCGTTGTTATAGCCCCTTCTATTAATTCCGGGTTCATGTTAAAGTCCTCTCCCACATCCACAAAAACCGGTTTAGCGCCTGCCATGGCTATGGAGCCCGCGGTGGAAACAAAGGAGTTCGGCACGGTTATGACCTCGTCGCCGGGACCGATTCCCAGAACCCTGAGTGCCAGGATAAGGGCATCCGTGCCAGAGTTAACCCCAACTGCATGGCGCACTCCGCATAACCGGGCAAATCTCTGCTCGAATTCCCTCACCTCTTCTCCCAGGACAAACTGTCCGTGATCGATAACCCTGGCCATGGCATTCAAAAGTTCTTCCTTTATGGGGCCATCCTGGGCTGGTATATTTACGTAGGGCACCTTCATTTCTGTTCTCACTCCAGATTCAGCTTCTGCATCCTTCTTACATTATAGTAGCGGGAATCATTTAATGGATCGGGTATACTTCCGGATTGGAATGCATCTTTCAGGTCCAGTACCGCCTCCTTAACACTATGCCCTGCCTTGAAACCCAGATCCTCTTTTATCCTCCTTGAACATACATGATATGAACGGTGATCGTTGTGCGGAATTGTAACCACGGGTATATTGTTTCCCAAGGAGTTCCTGACTATCTCCGCGATTTCGCTGACCCTGTAGTTCTGGTAACCCGCATTGTAAATCTTTTTCTGTATTTTCTGCCCATCCTGTTCCAGGAGAAATACATAAAGATCGGTCATATCTTTAATATGTATGTTAGGCCTCATCTGTTTCCCGCCGAACAGGGTTATCTTTCCCTTATTGATTGCACTGTTGGTGAGAATATTCACCGTGAGATCCAGGCGCAGTCTCGGGGAATATCCGCACACCGTAGAAGGTCTTATGACCGTAACCACAAAATCATCCGAAGCCGCATCCAGCAGGATACGTTCGCACAGGGCCTTGTATTTGGAATAATCCGTGAGGGGCTCCAGCGGCATATCCTCTGTAACATCTTTCTCCTTCTTTATGCCGTACACGCTTGAACTGGAGGCATAAATGAACCTTTTTACGGTGTTTTTCCTGGCGATATCCATCAGGGGCTTAAACGCTTCATAGTTGATGGATTTCCCTAAAAATGGATTCAACTCATAGCTGGGGTCGTTGGAAATACATGCCAGATGGATAACGGCATCGGTTCCCGGTATCTCTTTCTCCAAGAGGGACCGGTCCCTGATATCACCTTTTACCTCTGTTAAACCGGGGTTTTTTCTTGCCTCTTTCAGAACGTATTCACCGTATATATAAAGATCCAGCACCTTCACCCTGTAGCCATTTTTTAGAAGCTTGGGCACCAGTACAGAGCCCACATAACCCGCACCCCCTGTTACCAGTACATTCCTTATGCTTTCCATGTCTTTCTCACCTTACCTCCCGGCTCGCCGCCGTTATATCGGTCCTTTCTATAAATGCAATCTTGCCGGTTTCGGATATAACCCTGTCCACCCAGTAATGCAAAACCGCCGCGTGACAGGTTTCCGCAGCTCCATAGGTATCCGCAGGCACGTAAAAGTTAATCTTTCCCATGGAACGAAGCGGATTATCCGGTTCCATAGCCGAAAGGGTAACTACAAACCCGCCTTTCATCCGTGCTTCCTCTGCCGCGCACAGGACATTGGGGGATTTTCCGGAACTGCTTACAGCCACCAGCATGTCCCCCTTTTTCATTTTCCAGCGCAAGGGCTCTGAAAAAACCTCTTCATACCCGATGTCATTTGCAATGGCCGTTATCAGTGAGAGATCTGTAAACACCTCTGTTCTCACATGGCCGTTCTTGGCCAGATCAGCGGCCATATGGCTGGCCATTGATGCGCTTGCCCCGTTTCCTGTCAGGAACACGGCCTTTTGTAACTCCCTTGCCCGGAGAGTATATTCCTTCAGTTTCCGAAAGGCATAATCCGTTTTCATCTCCCTGCCCGCTTCGTCCCGGGCTGAAAGCAATTCCATTGAAGACAAGATCCGCGTTATGTTGTCCTTCCATTTTTTCATATCTATTCCCTGACCATTTTTATTTTCCCGGAAACTTCTTCCATCTGTTGCAAGGCGGTCCAGAGCCTGGGCAGGGTTTCTGCGTGGCGTCCATTTATATAAAAGCTCTCTCCTCCGTTTTTAACCGTCCGAACCAGCATAGTCTTCCACGGCCTGAAATAGTAGAGATGATCCTTCCTGGAGGGCTCCTTATGATAGTCGCCGGGAAGATCCAAAAGATCGAATACCACTACAGTATGACCGGACATCCTTGTGCCGTTATTAGAGGCGGCATTTCTTACCATGGCCAGGGCCTTGAGATATACCTCCGGTCCCATTACCGCGCTCCCGAAGTTCATAAGCACGCCCCCTCCAAGGAACTCAAGCACCTTTGCAAACCTGAGGAAATCGGTATAACTGGTCTTGCCGTATGCGGCCCCGTTGCAGTTAGGCAGCTCGTGAAGTATATCCTGCCCTATACCCACGTGCACGGTCACCGGAATACCGAGCCTGTATCCGGCGGCAAGTACGCTTATGGACCTGTATGGAAAATTTTCTTCTTCAATAACCCTTCCCACTGCCTCCCCTATGCCCATATTTCGCTTTGCCGCATTTGAAACAATGTCGTTTATCCTGCCCGTCTCCTTCCAGAGCCCGAATCGTCCGTTGTTAATATTTGATTCCACGTTCTCCGTAGTGGCGCCCACCAGTGCAAATTCAAAATCATGGATAACGCCTGCTCCGTTCATTGCTATGCAGGAAAGATGGCCCTTCTGCATCATATGGATAAGGTAACGCTGCACACCGTCCCTGAGAACATGCGCGCCCATCATTAACACCACTGATGATCCGCATTCTGTTGCGGAGATTATTCTGGATGCGGCCTCCCTGAAGGTCTGTTCAGGGGACATAGAATATTCAAGGGGAAGGATGTCCGACAGGCTCAGTCCATGCCTGCGGCCGGCCAGGGACATCAACTTTAGCCTCGAGCGTTTGAATTCGGGGTACCTTCCGATCTTGTCCATCTCTTTGCCTGTCATTTCATAAGGGATACTATGTATTTTTTGAGCCCCGGCTTATCGATGTGTTTCTTGTTTCCCAGAGTACCAACCGCCATGGAACCCGCCACGTTGCCTATAAAGCCGAGTACCTCGCTGGGAGCCCCTAATAACGCCGCCATGCTCGTTACTGAAAAAAACGCATCCCCGGCTCCCACGCGGTCCACCACATTCCGGGCAAAGGACGGAACCTCTACACTAAGTCCTTTACCGTTTAAAATCGAACAGCCCTTTCTGCCCCGGGTGAGCGCAAACCTGGGGTAATTCAGTTTACGCGCCACCTTTTTCATCATGGGCCTTATGTCCCCGTTTTTTGCCCGCGTTTCAAGGCGTAGTTCATGTTCCGCAAGGCATGCATAGTCACATCTGGGATACCGGGTAACCGTGTTGAAGCCCCGGTTTCCCGCATTTGCCTGTACATTTACCGCCATAAACCTTGAATGGTCGCAGATGGTCCGAATCATTTGATTATCTATGGTACCGTGGCCGAAATCAGCGACTATCGCCAGGTCGTAATTTCTCAGCTCCCCCTGAAGCATTTTACATAACTCCCCGCTTCTCTCCTGGGGAAGACCGGAATCGTCCATGATATAAACCTCGAAAAGCTTATTAAGTGAATACCCGTCTATAAAACGCCTTTTTATCAGTGTGGGTGCATCCGGTCTCAACACCAAATAAGGAGAAATATTGGGTTGAAGCTGTGATCCTATGAACTCCTTGTAGCTGTCTTTTTCCCCGATAACGGTCACAAGCTTAACACTATTGACAAAGCCGGCCACGTGATTGGCAACAGCAAGCACACCGCCGGCAAACATGTCGTTAGAAAGGTGTTTCAATGCAAGCGCAGGGTCCTTGGACGATTTTCCTATGGCCCTGCAGAAGTGATAGTCATCCAGTATGGTGTCGCCTATCACCAGAACGTCGAGGGAAGCCATACTGCCTATAACCTCCAAGACCTCTTCCAGGGTATACCGCCGGCGGAAGATACTCAGGTATTTGTCTATCTCATCGGGCAAGCCGGACAAATAGCGGTTAATAAGGTTGGTGGAGCTGAAGGTTATGTCCTCTGTAAACACCAGCTCCGCGCCTACCTCCCCGGCCGTCTTTTCTTCAAGGCCGATCTTTCCGGTAATGTCGGAGGAGGTATCCTTGAATTCCGAGCCCTTCACGTAAAAATCCGGGCGCAGAATCCGCAGGGTCTCAACTGCAGTCGGCCAATGGTTTATGGCCACGTAGTCCACACAATTTAAAGAAGCTGTCGCCTCTACACGAAGGTCTTCTGTGAATGCCGGCCTGTGGGGCCCTTTATCCACAAATCTGTCAGGGGTGACTGTAACAACCAGTACATCCCCCATGCGCCTCGCCTGCTCAAGGTACCGAATATGTCCGATGTGTAGCAGGTCAAACACGCCGTGGCAAAGAACCACACTCCTTTTCTCAGCCCGGTGTGTCTCCAGCAATTCCGCAAGTTCTTTAAGGTCCTTTTTCTTCCCGCCCCTCACCCCCTTGCATTTCTCTATTGATACCGACCTTTTCAAAGCAGCCGCCTTCTTCTGCCCTGTTGTATAACCCATACTTTCCTTTATGCCTTGACCGTGCGAAAGTGTTTTGTTGTTATTCATAGGCCTATGTCCTTCCATGGAAAAACATTGAATCTAATTTTACCTGATCCGGCAGGCTCCGCCCCCTTGAGTTACATGATTCTCTGGTCAGTATAAAGAAAAGGCAAACCCCGTGCCAAAAATCTTATAGAGTTTTTACTAATTAATTCAAGTATTTAAATTTAGAAATAAATTAAAGGTAGGTAAAACTTTACTCCAGGAAGACTCAGGGTTGAAATATTTGCCTAGTATTCCGGTACAGGGGGAGGTACCGGATTGCCCATCAAGGCCTCAAGGGTATCCACATTTTTATCCCACGAAAAATTATTTAAGGCAAATTCCCTGCACCGCAAAGACATTTCCCGCTAAAGCAAAGGATTATCCTTCATTTGGCGGGAAATCTCCGTAAAGGTTTTCCAAGCCCATCCTGGGCTCCAGGTCCCTTACGGTCAGCAATATGGTCTTTTCCTCGGGGATATTCAAAGCTTTCCTTGCTTTCTCTTTGTCTTCTGCAGGATAAAACCGCTCCAGATCAACACCCCCTGGTATTACAGTTACCTTTCCAGAGGGAATGCCATAAACATCATATATCTTCTTTTTTTACTTCATGAAAAGCAGACTGCAATAAGATTAATTGCGGTATAAACGACGATTGATTCACCGGGTTTCACTGGTAATATTGGATTCCAGTTCAGGTATCATTGTGACCATGCCCAGCACAAACCAGAACGGTTCCATTATCCTTACAATGATAAAGGTATTCGCCCCTATGGAGTGCACCAGTAATCCTATAAACCCCGCCACAAAACCCATGGATATCCCTTTATGCAAGGTATCGCCTGCTCTTCTAAAAGCCTCGATTCCCTGTTTGAAGATGGCCCATAGCAAGTATAAAAAAGCGATCAACCCTGCCAGGCCCGTCTCTGCCAGAACCCGTGGAAACTGGGCATCCAGAAAACTGTATCCTGTTACACCATATCCTGATAACGGGTGTTTAAAGGTATCCAATATTGCCCTCTTCCAGGAACGGAGCCTGGCCGAGGTTGAGGTGTCTAACCGGATACTTCCTATATAAACGTGCTTTCCCGGATGGAGCCTTTGCTCGAATGTATATAAAACCCTGTTCTTTACGCTTTGAGGTGCCAGCAAGGGCAGAAAAATCACGATAAACAGCAAAAAGAAAATTATAAGCTTCCTTTTAGGAGACAGCCAGACGAAACCGAGCACCATTGGAAAAAAGGCCAAATAGGACACCCTGGACCGGGTAAAAAGAAAAGGTACAAAGGCAAGAAAAGAAAAAAACCCGAAAATTAATTTGTCTCTCATTTTGTTCGAGGTTAGAAATAGTCCTATTACGAGGCCCATCATAAAGATAAGGTATCCGCCAAAGGTATTGGGTTCACCGGCTGCACCTTCAAAAGGTGCGGACACCCTGCCTCCAGCCGGTATCTGAAAGATGCCGAACAGGGAAACCACTGCACAGGTAAAAAGGAGTGCCCACAGGAAATGCCTGACCTGTTTTTGATCGTTCAAATGGTTGACTACCATGAAATATATGAACATATATTCAAAATACTTAAACACAAACAATAACCCTGTCTTCAGGTCAACTCTTCCCATAAAGGCGCCCAAAATTGTGGATAACAAGCAGACAATGATATATACGCCTATGGGCTTGTTGAGAGGGGTTTTTAAAAAAAGGCCCACCTCTTTATAGAGGGCCATTTTGGTGAGCCAGCTAAAACCGATTATCAGCAGAATGAAGTCATCCAGCCTTAAGGTTACACCTCTGCCCAAAGTACTGCCCTCAGTAGACCCCACTATTATCTCCGGTCCCAGGAGCATGGAAAATATAAGTATAAAAAGGGCCGCCTGGGTGCTCACCATGCTTATCATAAATATTATCATTCCTGCTGCAAGAGCGAGAGTCTTCAAGGGAGACATCTGTGGCAGGAAATAAAAAAGGATAGCTGAAAAAACAACTATAATCAAAAGGGGCCATATTAACGGATAGGCAATTTTAGGGTCGAATCTTGACATTTTATTTAATATTCAAAATAAACCAGTAATCTATGTTAAACATACCTGGTAATTTATACAGCCAGATAAATAGCTTGTCAAATCTTGAGGCTCGGGCTCATAACAGTTTTTGAATACAACTACCCTTGGCTATCGGTAAATGCCTTCCGCAAGTCATTACCTCCATGAGACAGGTATTCTCTTTTAGAATTTTCACATCATACCGAGAAAACGCTTGAGGACAGAACCTATCCCCTTTATGGGTTGGTCAGGGGACTGCTCAGGAACAAACTCCACATGCACCCTGACCATGGATGCAGACAAATCCGTAAAGGCCACATTCCAGCCCGCGGCTTCAGGCCCGGCAAATATACCCACCCTCTCTGAATGGGGGATGATCCTTATGGCCCTTTTGCTTTTTGGCACTGCCATCTGGAAGTTAAGGAAAAGGAAGGATATGCTTTAGTAATAAACGGGGAACACTGTTAGCCATTTAACTTGTTAATAAACAGTTTACACTTTTTCGGAAAGAAGCTTTTCGGCACCGATAATCTTTTGTTCTGTTTCAGTAATGTTTTTCATTAAGTTCATCTAAGAAACGAGTAGTGCGATCCTGGGACGAAGGTCATCAATCACAATGCTAAAATCGGGAAGATCTGGAACCAAGGGACCGAGCCACTTTTTCCACGTTTTTTCGACGTAGTTGAGCATTGTCCTTTCAAAGAAGTCCTCAGGACCATTGAATGACACATTTCGAATGGTGCATTTAGCGTATAGAAAAGAGGAGAAGTCGGATAGCTGTAGTTGATCTTGATATGCGCTGAGGACACGCCAGAGGTCGTAGTAGTCGCGTGCCCTGGAGCGAGACCAGCCCCTCTCTTGCAGCATCTCCATATGCTGAAGTATGGCCCGAAGTTTCTCTGCGACGATCTCTTCAAGGGCGTAAACATGGACCTGTACTTCGAGAGGTTCACCATACTCATGAATGATGGATCGTTTTTGCACAGGCTTGAGGATTTTTTCGTCCACTGCTGTTTCGACCATAATGCGGGTTTGGGGTGCAGGGTGCCAGGGAAGTCGGGCTCGAATTATGAAAGCCTCTTGTCCCCCAGGATGAGGCTCACGCTCTGTGTAGCGCTCACAAAGGATTTCAACCGGTGCATACTCGTCCAGTAAACTCGTGGCCATTTCACAGGCCTCTAGAATTGCCTCTTCCATTTCATCACCGGTTGGAAAATTCCCCATCCCTGAGAAGTCAAGATCTTCAGAAAATCTGTAGTCGCCAAAGAAACACTTCTTTAAAGCAGACCCGCCTTTGAAGACCAGTGTGTCCTGCAGTGCATCGACACGGCTGACGCCGGCGAGAAGCCACGAAAGGACGTAATCGCGTTCGAGGACCTCCCAAGGAATTCCCAGCCGCTTCCGTGACTCTTGCAAACGGTTGCGTAACGGCTTCATTCCTTTACCTTTCCGGGAAGGTTTTCCTGGATCATCCAGTTACGGTTGCAGGGCCCCTTTCGGGGACCAGTCGGGTCGAGCTTACGGTAGCCCTTGATGGAAAGTTTCAGCAAAGGATCCAACCGGGCTGGGTCAATGCCCTGAAGTTGGAGGACCCAACCGAGGCGCTTGGCTGTGGCCGTGTCAAGCTTGGAGGCATACTGGACAATCCGCTCTACATCGAGGTACTCTCCTCTCACCTCAAATGCGTGGAGGACCTCTGCGAAGTCCCCACAATATTGGGGCATGGAAAGACCGTCCAGCAGCGTTCTTTCCGGATCCGTGATCGTCACGCGTGCTTCACCGATCCAGACCTTTTCCACGCCGAAATACCTTTCGGTCTTAACTTGGACGAATTGGTAGGTTGTGTCCCCAACGGGGTATCCGTTCCCCGTTCGCCTGGAAACTTTATTGCGCACACGGGGAATGGAGGCGTCCGTGGTTGTAAGTACGAATACCTTCCTTGAGACTTGTTCCGTCAAACCGTGATAGTGGAGGGCCGACCAGTGGCTGATAGCTGCCGGACGGGCCAAGGCCATGGCTATCTCATACTCATGCGCAGGAGTGACTCCTGGAACCGAGGCGGACAGGGCATAAAGGCCCCGCCGCAAGGAGACGATCCATCCATTGCGATGCAGATGGTGCAGCGCCTCCCCAAGGTAGGAATCCTTGAGTCCTACCTTGGGGGCAAGTTCTCGGGCCCGCTCCGTAGAAAAAATGCGGTCCCCTTCGGCGGCGATTCGGCGTATAAGCTCTACACCTACATGGGTCTTCTTTAGCTTTTGATTTGCGTTCATTGGAGGTTGTCCAACTTTTTCCAAACAGAATCTACTGAACTAGTAGCTAATTTATGGCAAAAATTGGACAATGTCAAACCTTTGCCACATAAAAGTAAAATTTTAACACCTGGGGCAGGCTATAGATGAGGAGTGCGGGAAAAGAAAAAAGCGAATTGGACTTCCAGACCGCCAGTTCTCCTATTTTTCGAAATAGTATATATGCTAACCACTTAAGATATTCTTACCCTTCGGCAGCTCAGGACAAGCTCACTTTTATCGTGGGGACTCCTTCCTAATCAATTCCAACTTTTTCTCCCTCCGCCAGCCTTTCAGGGTCCTCTCCCTTTTTAGTGCTTCGGATTTAGACATGGTACCTTCCTGGTAGAGGGGCTTCGCCACTCAGCGTCCCTTTTTATCCCAGATTGTGCAGTAGAAAACGTAGCGAGGGTTGAAAAACCCAAGCGAAACTCGAATTTGGAGCAATTTTGAACCGCAGGCATATTCATAAATAT
>CAZZPR010000028.1:0-32460 GCA_964655655.1 uncultured Desulfobacteraceae bacterium
CCAGCTTGAAAGGTGATACTTAAACTCTGCGTTCTCTCTTACTGGTGTGGAGGTTATCTCTGCCCAGAAACGCTCGCCGGTTTTCTTTTTAAATAGCTCCTCGACCCGCCTGGCCCCCTGGCGAATGGCTCTCTTGAAATCCTCACACGTTTCATGGATCGTCTCCTCGGTCCACCAGGGGTAGGGGGCCTTCACGCCTATGAGCTCTTTTTCGGAGAAGCCGGTCAACTCCGTAAATGCCCTATTTACATATTCTATCGAGGTGTCCGGATTTATAACGAGGACGGGATTGGGGGAATTATCCAGAAGAATAGAGGTAAATTCCTGGCGCTCCCTGGGGTCTTTCTCCGCCCGGCTGCGGTATGCTCCCCTTCGTCCCAGAAGGGAATTGGCCCTTGCAAGGTCTTCCTCTCGCTCTGCAAGCCGGGTTTCTAACTCATTCACCCTTTGTTCCAGCTTTTCCCGGGTTGGTTTTACTGCCATTGGGAAATCCTCCGGTCAGTCCTCGGGAATAATTCAGGGTAAACTTGCTACGGTTCATCCTTTCTCAATTTTATTTTTTAACATCTTTATTGCACGGTGGTCAAATTTGTTGCCTGAAGCCTTTCAGATCATATCCAGCCCCGTTTCCCATGGGATGGCTTTACAATCTTTTAGCCCTATGGTTTCGGATATGTTAGCCACGATAACCCCCTCTGAAACCAAATCCCCGGCCAGGGCTCGCCATCTGCGGAGGGGTTCGGCATGGGCTGGAAACAGGGTGGACGTGGCTTTAAACTCTATGGGATGAAGCCTGCCGTTTCGGTCAATGATGAGGTCAACCTCTAAGCCTGCCTTTGAACGCCAGTAACACAATTCCGGTCTTTCCCCCCGGTGATAGAAGGCCTTAATCCATTCGGATACAACCATGGTTTCAAACAGAGGGCCGATCATAGGCCCCTGCAGGGTTGGCTCTCTCGCGTGAAGTCCGAGCAGATAGGTTGCGATTCCCGTATCGATAAAATATAATTTTGGGCTTTTTATGATCCGTTTGCCCAGATTATTGAAATGAGGCGGCAGTAGATATATCTGATAGCTGGCTTCAAGGACACTCAGCCACTTTTTGACTGTAGGGACACTCATGCCCACATCTCTTGCCAGCTCTGACATGTTAAGGATTTGACCAGTTCTGGCAGCACATAACCGCAAGAACCGGTTAAAGGCATTGAGGTCCCCTACATTTACAATCTGGCGGACGTCTCTTTCCAGATATGTCTGGATGTAGCCCGCACACCACAGTTGCCGGTCGACATCCCTGTTCGTCCTGATTTCAGGATACGCCCCCCGAAGCAGCCAATCATCCAGAGAAAAAGATGGGGTCTCGTGTTTCCTCTTCATCGTTTTCTCCGTGTTAAGGAAGATGTGTTCAAGGATGCTGTCAATGCTTGACGCTCTGTTTCCAAGACCACGGCTTTCACCCAGAGAAAAGGGCAACAGCGAGAGCACTGCAACTCTGCCGGACAGAGATTGACTTACACCCTGCATGAGAGAGAAGTTTTGGGGGCCTGATAACAGCCATCGGCCGGGGGTGCGATCCTTATCTACGGCCGATTTAATATAGTGAAGCAATTCGGGGGTATATTGTATTTCATCCAGGATTATGGGTGGCGGATGTGCCTTCAGGAAACCAACAGGGTCCTCCTGGGCCCTCGCCCGAATATCCGGATTTTCTAGTGAGATAAACTGATGGGTCCTGCCAAATCTTTCGGTCAAAAGGGTGGTTTTTCCTGACTGCCTGGGCCCGGTTATGAGCACAGCAGGAAAGGTCTTCATGGCCTTTTTGACGGTAGTCTCTAACGTTCTGGGAAGCATAGTGATATTTTATATCATGGCCATATTTAAACTTCAAGTTTAATTTTGGACCTTACCTCATCATCGGTGAAAGACTTCAAATATCTTTTTGCCTGCAATATTCGGACGCCGAACGAGACCTCTACATATCACGACAGTCACATTCGAAAAGCACCACCATCTTTTTTTGGATGACAAAAAATGTCATGTTTTGCAAAGGACTCCGAACCTTCATGATAAGAAAGTTGGATTCAAGATGCGAAAGATAATTGTGAACAACATTTGGGGAGATATTTGGGGTTTGAGATTTTTAACCCGGATCGTCCAGCAGCCGGCTGCTAAGGCCTGAAGAATTTCGTTATGATGTCTGCTGCACAATCTGGGTTAAAAAAGATCTACATTTCCGCCCTGGTCTTTCCCTCCGTTTTCCTCCCCGGCAAAGCCCGCCCCAAGGTCACCGGGTATCATCGCCCTTGTTTCGTTACCCCTTTGAAAAACATATTCACCGGTTTTCCTTTTGCTCTCAACAAACCGGTCGTGCAAATCCCTTTCCTGTTCCATGGTGTATGTACCTCTGAGCCCTTCAATCTCTCCTATCTCCTGGTCATTCCATTGGCACAACCAATAATCCAAAGATTGCGACATATCTTCCAAAAGGTAAAGGCAATCATAAAGTTGCCCTGAAATGTTCTCCAAAAACCCGAGCCTGGATTCCGCATGGCAGATATCATGCTTAAGCCCCTGTGCCCTGGAAAGAGACTGTTCGGAGTTTTTTCTCATTATGCCATAGATACGGGACAGGTCCTGGATAGCCTTCTCCAGTCCCGTGTTTCCATATCCTGAGTACCCAGGTTTTTCGCCTCCATCAGGCAAATCGGCAAGCTCTTCTACCTGGTTTTTTACGGCACTGAGGATCTCCAGGATATCCACTGCAAATCCGCTGGACTGAACGGAAACCTCCCTTACTTCCTGGGCAAGAACTTCGAGATTCTTACCCCTTTCTTCCAGGCGAGCGGACTTGACTATTGCATTGAGGGCCTTGATATGCATGTCCACCGTGCCCATGCCCCTGACCTGCTCCACATGCCTCGACAAACTGGAAGCAGCCCTGGATGCGCTCAGGGACGTATGGCTCATCTTTTCCGCTACCTCGTTACCCTGATCCGATAATGTCTTCATTTGCTCAAGCCCTGATTCCAGATCTGAAAAGGCGCCCTGCCCGTCTCCTTGGCTTTCCCCTCCTATCATGGAGATATCCTGTGCAATTCCTTCCATGGAGTTACCGATTTCCTGGAAGGCTTTACTTATTTTGGCCCGGACATTTTCTATATCAGATATTATCCCTTTCAGCTGTCTTGCCTGCAGGCCCAGTACGGCGTTAACCCTGGCCAGGTTTTCTATGTTTTCCTTATCAAAAACGAAATTCCCTTCTTTTCCCCAACAAAGCCTGCGGGCATCGATAATTGCGGAGGTTATATGTTCAAGCCTCTGGCGTGTAATATCCTGATATTGAACCGCCACTACGATCTCCCCGGCCTGCCTGGATATCTCACGGGAATGAAACCGTAGGCTTTCCAGGGCCTTTGACGACACATCCATTATCCCGCGAATCCTTTCAATGGCGGTTTCCAAAGTCTCCTCACCCGCATCCGCAAGCCCTGCCAGGTGTTCCAGGTCACTAAATATCTCCGATTTTGCCCTCAGGTGGTTTTCCCGGGCCTTTTCGGATTCATTTCGAAGATCCTCGCAGATTTCCGCAAGGCTCCGGGAAAGTTCTCTTATTTCCTTTACAAAATCATTAAAAATTACCCCTGTTTCCTTGGAAAAGCTGCATTCCTTTTTGATATTAAGGGCCACCACTTTGAGGTAAAGGGCGGACTTTTCTATATCCAAACACCTCTCATATAGTTTTTTTAGTTGTCCGGCAATAGAGTCTATTTTCCGCAATTTGCCGGAAATGCCGGATTTGCAGGCCTGTAGCTCCGCCACTGAACTCCTTGAAATACCTTCCAGCCCTGAAAGGAAACCCGCCTCGCTGCCTACTCCTATAATTTTAAACGTATCGTCGGTCACCGAAGTCATTTGCTCCGCACCCGAATAAATCGATTGAAACAGACTTCCGAGTTCCATAAATCTATATTCCCCCAGGAAGCAAACCGCCTCCAGATGCCTTCTCACCACCATCAGACGCAGGGAAACGCGGGTCACCGACCGTCTTAGCCGGCTGCGTATCCATAAACCCTTTACCCATTGTAAAAGGTTTTTAAAATACAACCCCTCAAGGTAAGATAAAAATCTGGCCGGCGAGGCCTTGATGGATCCCGCTAAACATAGGGCCTGTGCCTTTTTGCCGTTATTCTCTTTTTCCCCGGCCCATGAAAAAATCGGTGTCGTTTTGCTTGCACTTGAAACCCTCTGGAGCAGGTCATCCGGGCCAAAGGGCTTTGGAAGCAATTCCAGGCACCCCCTTTTTTTTAATTGGTCCGCGAGTTTTTCATCCCCGTAAGCGGTTATGGGCAATACAGGCAATGAGATTCCCCTTCTTCGAATTTCGTCTACCAACTCCAGGCCTCCCATTCGGGGCATGAATATGTCGGCTAGGAGTAGATCTATACGTGAATGTTCCGGTCTACGGGAAAAAAGTTTCTCCCTTGCCTCGATTCCGTCCCTGGCCTCTTCAACCCTGTAACCCGCATCCTCGAGTACCGACCTGAGTGCCCTCCTTGTGCTGTCTTCGTCCTCTGCCACCAGAATACATCCAGACATTTTTATTCTCCTTGTGCAAAGTTCACATATAAGGAGAGCAAGGGGCGTACCATTTTGTTTTTGGAATTATGTTACTGAAATTACAAGATTATTGGAAATTCATTTGAAGGAGTGGCTACAACCATAGTTGTGGCATTTCGTGCCGAAGGTGTTGTGTGCCTTTATTGGACCGATAGCAAAGGTCTACAACATATTTTGTGGATTTAGAAAAGTTGTAGCCCTTATTTGGGTCTGGATTTCTTTAGTCGCTTGCTCAGGGCCTGCTGAGATATTCCCAGCAGCATGGCCGCAACAGACTGATTGCCCCTGGACCTTTTCATGGCCTCAGCTATCAGCATATCTGCAGACTGCTTGAGGGTGGGAAGCCGGGCGGGAAATTTCATAGAGTTGTTTTTACCCGTATTTACTGCACCGCAATCCTTTGGGTCCCCTTCGCTTGCAATGCGGGATTTAAAGGAATTCAGAGACATGGTACCGGATTTATGTCTGGATAAGGCATCAAATACCATTGCCCGCAGTTCCCTAATATTGCCGGGAAAATTGTGCGCCTCCAGCAGGGGAACCAGCTCTCCGGGAATTACCGGTTTTTTCTTTCCGAGTGCAGTTGACGCCTCATCCATGAAATGTTTTATCAGAAGCGGTATGTCCTCCTTGCGTTCCCGCAGGGGAGGCACATGTATGTGGTGAGTACAGAGCCTGTGGGCCAAATCCTTTCGAAACTTCCCCTCCCTTTGCAGGGCGGTGACATCCCTGTTCGTCGCCGCCAGGAACCTTGCGCTTGTATGTCCGGGCTCTTCTCTGCCCAGGGGCAGATACTCACCTTTCTCTATGAGTCTAAGCAGCTTTACCTGGGAATTGATGTTCAGGTCCCCTATTTCATCCAGAAACAATGTGCCCCCGGCGGCCTTTTCCACCATTCCGCTGCGCCCGTTCTCCGCACCGGTGAATGCTCCTTTCGCATGTCCGAAAAGGGTGTCGGAAAACATGTTATCGTCAAGGCCAGCCACATCCACAACCAAAAAGGGCCCCCCAGGTGCACCCAGATTATGTACGGCCCTGGCAATCAGCTCCTTACCGGTACCTGTTTCACCGGTTATAAGCACGGGCTGGAAAGAACCTGCTATGGATTCAATATACTGAAAGATATTCAACATTTTCCTGCTGTCCGTGATAATCTCCGCGAAGGCCGCCGGATTTTTTAAATCATCAGAAATTATACATTCCTTCAGGGCTTCATTCTCCCTTTTCAACCCCCGAAACCGGAGGGCATTTTTAACCACCCCTATCAAGCGTACTTCCTCCACCGGCTTTACAACGTAATCAAAGGTGCCCTCCTTCATGCAATTTACTGCGGTTTCCACATCCACCGAACCCGTAATAATTATAACCGGTATTTCAGGATACTCTTTCCTCACCAGGGAAAGCAGCTCTTCACCTCGAATATTCGGCATAATCAAGTCAAGCAGCAATACCTCCACCTGATTTTTAAAAAGCATACCCATTACTTCCCTGCTGTCCCGGCAGGTTATAACGTTGTTAAAACCGGACACACGCAGGGCCGTATCAAAGGCAGTCAAAACATGCTCCTCGTCGTCCACCACCAGGATAGGGCGTTCCGGAATCATTCTTTCATTAGAACTCAAAGAAACTGCTTCCATAAAGTTAATTCCTTATTTTTTAGACTTATGATAATGCCCTTTCCGTTTATTTAACCGGCAGTCTGACCGAGACGGTTGTGCCCTGTCCAGAGGTTGAATCAAAATCCATGGTGCCGCCATGGTCCCGCACTATCTTGTCCGATATTGCAAGGCCCAATCCGGTACCCCCCGAGGCGCGTTTCGTGGTAAAAAACGGGTCCTTTATCTTCCCCAGCACTTCGGCGGTCATGCCCGCACCGCGATCAAAAATCTTTATCAAAAGGTTCTCCGTGGCTTTTTCATAGCACGTGAAAACATTTACTGGCCTCGTCTTATCCTCCAGGGCCTGGCAGGCATTTATCAACAGGTTTACAAAGACCTGTTCAAGACGCTGACTGTTCCCCTTAACTTCAGGCAGGTCCTGGCCGTATTCCACGGAAAAATGGTCGGTGGACTTTTTCAAAAGGTTGGATACCAGTCCCACTGACTTTTGCACGGCCCTGTTTATCTCTACAGCCTCCTTTGTATCTGACGTGCCCTGTCGAGCAAATTCCTTGAGATCATTTACAAGGACCTTTATTCTTCTTGCGTCTTCCTCGATATCCTCCAGCAATACCGGAATCCTTTTCTTTAAATTCCTACAATCAAAGCCCCCCAAATGCAACATGCCGTTTTCCTCGATTGAATTCTCCAAAACCGGCAGGATCGCCTTCCAGCCTTTCCGTACCACAGGCGCGTTCAGCATGATGGATGTAACCGGATTATTGACCTCGTGCGCCATCCCTGAGACCAGGGTGCCCAGGGATGCCATCTTGGAGGTCTGGCACATTTTTTCTTGGTTTAACCTTGCCTCCTCTTCCGCCCTTTTCCTCTGGGCCATCTCCTTTTTCAGCTCTTCGACCGTGCTGGAAAGCTCCACCGTTCTTCTCTCGACCCTTTTCTCCAGCTCGAAGTTCGCCCTTTCCAGTGCCTTCCCGGCCTCCCGCCTGCAAAGGGCGATCTCTATAGCGGCATGCAGCTCCCTGGATTCAAAGGGTTTCAATATGTAGCCGAAGGGCTGGGTGGCCTTTGCCCTTTGCAGTTTCTCCTTGTCCGCGTATGCGGTAAGGTATATCACGGGTATAGAAAGATCTTTCCGAATCTCCTCTGCGGCCTGTATTCCGTCCATCTTTCCCCTGAGCAAAATATCCATGAGCACCAGGCCGGGTTTTTCCCTCCGGGCCATCTCCACCGCCTGTTCCCCGGAAAAGGCTATGCAGGGCACGTGATATCCCAGTGACTTCAGAGTTTTCTTTATGTCCATGGCCACCACTGCCTCGTCTTCTACGATTAAAACAGATGTATCCGACATCTTATTTACCAATTATGAATAATGTGAATACTGCCTACGCTTCCCGTCTGAATCTTACGCTGAACCTGGTCCCCCCGTTCCTCTCGAGCTCTATCCGGCCTTCAAGCTGCCCTACCAATGTGGTTACCAGCTCCATACCCATTGTTTCCGTATTCCTGAAATCCAATCCTTCAGGAAAACCAATACCGTCATCATTTACGGCCAAACAAAACTCGTTGGAAACTTCCTCTTGTAAGCTGATCCGTATCTTCCCTTTTCTCCCATCCGGAAATGCATGCTTCAGGGAATTGGAAATCAACTCGTTTATAATCAACCCGCACGGTATTGCGGTATTTATATCCAGCATTATATTCCCAACATCCAGTTCAAGGGATATTGTATTCGGATCTACCCCGTAGGAATGAAACAAATCGCTTGTGAGCTTTTTTACATATTCGGTTAATTCAATATTTACCATATCACCGGACTGGTAAAGCTGCTCGTGAACAATCGCCATTGACCTTACCCGGTTCATGGTTTCAATGAGCATCTCCAGTGCCTGGCCGTCCTTTATATACCCGGATTGAAGGTTAAGCAGGCTGGAGACCACCTGCATGTTGTTTTTTACCCGGTGGTGCACCTCCTTGAGGAGCACTTCTTTCTCCTTCAGGGAGTTCTTAATCTTATCCTCCGCCCTCTTTCGTTCCGTAATATCCATAAAGGATGCCATCATACACAGTGGTTTGCCATCTGGGTACTTGACCAGGCTGAAAGACACCTGTAAATCGAAACCCTCTCCGTCTTTTCTTTTGCCCTTTAACTCTCCTACCCAGCTCCCTTTTTCTTGCAATTTTTTTATTATCCTGGACGCTCCCCCCCTATCAACCCAAAACCCGGCGGCGTTTCTTCCAAGCACCTCCGATTTTTCTCCGAAACCCCATAACCTGAGAAAAGATGGATTTACGTATGTAACTTTTCCATCCATATCGGCCAGGCAAATTGCGTTTATGCTGCACTCAATTGCGCTACCCTTGATGCATAACTCCCTTGCCGCCTGCTTCTTCTGGGTAACATCCACCCAAATGGAAAGGCAATATTCAACAGTCTCCCTTTCTTTAACCGGGGTGAAGCCCTCCTCCACCCAGAATTCCCTGCCCTCCTTGCTGCGGAAAAGCCTTTCGGTTGTTTCCTCTCCCTGTTCTACAACCCTTTTCATGTACTCATAATCATAGGACTTGCTATCCTTAATGCGCCAGGGGTAAGGCGCTTTTACACCTATAAGCTCCCCGGAGGTGTAACCGGTGATTGCCTCCAGCGCTGTGTTTACATACCTTACGGATGTATCCGGGTTTATTACCATTACGGGATTAGGGGAGTTTTCAAGGAGGCTGGAGCTGAATTTCTCGCTCTCCTTTAACCGTTCTTCAGCTCTATGCTTGCAAAGGGCGATCTCTATAGCGGCATGCAGCTCCCTGGATTCAAAGGGTTTCAATATGTAGCCGAAGGGCTGGGTGGCCTTTGCCCTTTGCAGTTTCTCCTTGTCCGCGTATGCGGTAAGGTATATCACGGGTATAGAAAGATCTTTCCGAATCTCCTCTGCGGCCTGTATTCCGTCCATCTTTCCCCTGAGCAAAATATCCATGAGCACCAGGCCGGGTTTTTCCCTCCGGGCCATCTCCACCGCCTGTTCCCCGGAAAAGGCTATGCAGGGCACGTGATATCCCAGTGACTTCAGAGTTTTCTTTATGTCCATGGCCACCACTGCCTCGTCTTCTACGATCAAAATGCTATTTCCCTGCATATAGCCACCTGCCTTTTATGGAAAAAGCCTATTCCTTATCTAAATCTAACATCTCCCCTATCTTCTGAGAAACATCCCTCATGTTGAAGGGCTTCTGTATAAAACCATCACAACCCCGCTCAAGTATCTTCTGTGCCTGGCCGTTTATGCTGTATCCGCTTGAAAGCAAGACTTTTACATCCGGATCGATCTCCTTGAGCCTGTCGTAGGTCTCACCGCCTCCCATGCCCGGCATTACAAGGTCCAGGATGACCAGGTCGATGCGGGCTTTGTTCTTCTCGTAGACCTCAATGGCCTCCTTTCCGCTTTGGGCTTTAAGCACTTTGTAGCCCAATCTTTTCAGCCACCTCTCTCCCACGTCCAGTATCATCTCCTCGTCGTCTACGAGAAGGATGGTGCCCTCGCCCTTTACGACCTCCAGGGGCGGCCTTTTCTCTTTAACGACCTTGTCCTCGGATGCCGGCAAATAAATATTGAACGTGACGCCCTTTCCCTTTTCACTGTAAAGATTGATAAAGCCTTCATGGTTCTTAATGATCCAGTAAACAGAGGCCAGTCCCAGTCCGGTGCCTTCTCCCTCTTCCTTGGTGGTGAAAAAGGGCTCGAATACCCTCTCCTTTGTACTCTCGTCCATGCCCACCCCGGCATCGGTTACCGAAATTTTTACATACCTGCCGGGTGCAACATTAATGGGCTTCTCATGGTAATCTTCCAGGAAGATGTTTTCCGTTTGCACATATAAGTCTCCGCCTTCCGGCATGGCCTGCCATGCATTCAGGTACAGGTTCATGATAGCCTGCTGGATCTGGCCCTCATCTAAATCCGCAGGCCAAAGGCTTTTCTCGTATTTCCCGTGAATGGATATTTCCCTCTTTGTTTGCCCGAACATCCGGTTTTCGTGCTTAATAAGTTCATTTAAATCAGTGGGCCTTGATCCGTGTTTTCCGTCCCTGGAAAAGGATAAAATTTCTTTAGTGAGCCCGGCGGCCCTTTTAACATAATCTTCTATTCCCTTAAGGTGCTCAAAGTCCGGGTGTGAAGCTTCTTTTTCCATTAGCAGCAAAGAGACGCGGCCCTGAATGCCCAGCAGGATGTTATTGAAGTTATGTGCAACTCCGCCTGCCAAGGTGCCCACGGCCTCCATGCGCTGTGCCTGGAGGAATTGGGCCTCAAGGCTTTGCCGCTCGGTGATGTCCTCGTATATTATCAGTTGATCTCCATTTTTTAATTCCACCGGCATAAAGTTGATAACCTTTTCGGTTCCATCCTTGCGCCTTGCAGAAAATTTTCTAAGCCGGGCCTTGCCCGGCCCCAAAGCCCTCTGGTCTTTTTTCCATGCCGAAACAGCCCGGTTCCTGGAATTTTTATCAGGAAATGCCTTTCTAAACCATTCCCTTCCGGTAGGGATCTCCCTCAGGGTGTATCCAAAGATTTCGGTGAACTTCGGATTTATATATTCATACACCCCTTCTCCGGATACCAGAGATACTCCCATGGGCAATTCCCCTACCAATACCTGCAGTCTCTCCTTGGTGTCCTTCAAGTTCGCCTCTGATATCCTGCGCTCCGTAATATCCCGGGCCACCTCCACGACACCCGCTACACTTTCATTCCCGCCAAGCACGGGTTCACCGGTAACTTCCCAACACCTGCCGTCAGGGGTTTGAACTGTGTTTTCCGACTTGATTCCAGTCTCAAGGGCGTTTAAAACAGGGCATCCTTCACAGGGGCCGGTTCTGCCATGCCATAATTCATAACACATACAGCCTGTTACTTCATTCCGCTCCATGCCGATAGACCTGCACGCCTCTGCATTGGCCCAGCGAACAGACAGGTCCCTGTTATGAAATATTATATGGTCGGTTATGGCATCCAGCATCATCTCTTTTTCGGCGTCAAATTCCATGGTAGTTTTCTCTTGGCTTTTTGAAATTACCGGTTTTTTGCAGTCACGCGATCCTTTTCAGTGCAGCATGGTATATAACATCTCCTCTACCCAATAAGACCCAGTTTCCTTAACTCCTTAAGAATGCTGGTCTTGCTTATGGGTTTCACGACATAGGAATCGGCGCCTCCCTTGTACGCGTTAAACACTGAACCGGGGTCCCCGAGTGCGGTTACCATGAGCACCTTCACCCCGTCTGATTCCTTGATGCCGTTCTCCTTTTCAATATCCCTTATCTGCCTCAGGGCCTCCTGGCCGTCCATATTGGGCATCATTATATCCATGCATATCAAATCATAGCCCCTTCTTTCCTCCCGCGCGAGCCTGAACGCCTGAACCGCCTCGTCCCCGTCCACCACTACATCACAATCTCCGTGGGGCGATAAAATATCGCCCAGGATACGCCGCGCGACAAAATCATCCTCTGCAATCAACACCCTCATTTGTCTGTCTCCTTCTTAGATGAGCTTATTGGCCCCTGCTTTTCTTATCTACCCTGTTCCGCAGGGACTTTTTCGTTGTCCTGGCTTTTTCCGTAACCCGGGCTCACGGTAAAATGGAATGTGCTTCCCCTGCCCACCCCGCTCTCCACCCATATGGCGCCTCCCATCATCTCCACCAGCTTTTTGCATATGCTAAGGCCCAGCCCGGCACCCCCGTGCCTGCGGGTGGATGAGCCATCCACCTGGGCAAAGGAATCAAAGATTTCTTCCAGTTTATCCTCCGGAACCCCAGGCCCCGTGTCGCTTATGGAAAAATGAAGCCTTACCCCCGATCCGTTGTCTTGCTTGGCCATACCAATGGATATGCCTCCGTGCTCGGTAAATTTTACCGCATTTGCTAAAATGTTGGTTAGCACCTGGCCAAGCCTGTGGGGGTCTCCGGTAAGGAAATCCGGGGTATCTTCCGGTATATTACATGAAAATTCCAGTCCCTTTTCCTCTGCACTGAGCTTCAAAGGAGCTATGCAGGATTCCAGGACCTCCCCGAGCTTGAAATTAAAATGCCCGACCTGCATCATGCCCGCCTCTATCTTGGATAGATCCAGGAGGTCGTTGAGAAGATTCAGCAGGGAATATGCCGAGGACTTGGCCATGCCGAGGTATTCGGCTTGCTTATCATCCAAAGGGGTATCAAGGGTCAGGTCCAGCACTCCTATAACCCCGTTCAAGGGCGTGCGGATTTCATGGCTCATATTTGCAAGAAATTCGCTTTTTGCCCTGTACGCCTCCTCCGCCTGCTTCCTGGCCCTGATTAAGGCCTGTTCCGCCTTTTTTCTTTCGGTTATATCCTTTGCCACGGAAATTATGCACGCCTCCCCTTCTATCTTAATCGGCTCCGCTGAGATAAGGATAACCCCGGATTCCCCGTCTTTTTTCCGCACCCTTGCCTCCAGGTTGTGCACCTCCCCCCGGTCCCTGATCATTTGCGCGAATTTTTCCCGGTCCCCGGGATTCTCCCAGATACCGAGATCCATAGAGGTTCTGCCTACCGCCTCCTCCCGGGAAAACCCCATATACTGAAGAAAACTTTCGTTAACATCCAGGTATCTACCGTTTTTCAGGGAGCTTATCATAATGGGGTCCGGGCTGGCCCTGAAGGCCCTGGAAAATTTCTCCTCCGAGATGCGGAGGGCCTCCTCGGCCCTCTCCTTTTGTTCCACGAGCCATTCCTGGCGGATTACCTGATCCACCACAGAGGGAAGCAGCTCCATGTAGCCCCCTTCTATATCCTTGACAAGGTAGTCCCGCACTCCCATCTTCAGGGCCTCTACCGCCACCGTCTCATCGCCCGCTCCGGTAATCATTATGGTGGGAGGGATTTTACCCCGTGCGCCCAGGCTCCTTATCACCTCTATTCCGTCATACACGGGCATGTTCTGGTCCACAATCAACAAGTCGTAGCAGCCCGCGCCCTGCATCCTCAAGCCCCTTTCCCCGTCCCCGGCCACATCCACTTTGTAGCCCGCCCTTTCCAGTTTCTTTTGCACCAGCCGGGCGCAGCCGGGGTCGTCCTCCATGTATAATATGCGGCCATTCTCGGGCATAATCCTGTCCCCCTCTAAAAAAGGTCCACCTTCCCCGGCGTTTTCGTCTCTTTCTTTATGCGGCGCAGTGCCCTCTGCTCCTGCACCGCTATTTGTTTAAACTGCACGGCTGGTATCCGCTTTAAGAGAACCTCCCCGGTGTCTGTATGAAAAAATACGGACCTTGAATCATAACCGCCAACATCTCTCGATAGTATCCTTATCCCTTCGAAACCAAGGAAATCCAAGGCAAACCGGATGTTTTTCCTGCCTATGCCGTTTTCCTCGGAAATCGCCGGCAATATATGCGCACCTCCGAATACCTTGGCCGTCAGGCAGCGTCTGCCCCCGCCCAGCTGCATAATCTTGTTTATCAACAGTTCCATGGCGTTGATCCCGTACCTGGCCTGGGCGTCGAAGTGTTTTATATCCGCCTTGCCCGGCATTAAAATATGATTCAACCCCCCTATTCTTTTTACCGGATCAAAAAGGCACACCGCCACGCAGGAGCCGAGCACGGTGTTTATTACCGCGGGTTCCCTGCTGGCATAAAATTCCCCTATGAAAATCCGCACCTGCCTTTTCATCCTGCCAGGTCTCTTTTACCATTTTGTGAACGAGCAGGCTCCCAATTCGTGCACTCCCGCATCAATGCGCCGGGTATGGCGGAAAGGGGCAGGACCTTGTCCACCGCCCCAAGCTTTATGGCCTCGTGGGGCATGCCGAACACCACGGAGGTGGCCTCGTCCTGGGCGATGGTATAGGCCCCCGCATTTTTCATCTCCAGCATCCCCCTTGCACCGTCGTCTCCCATTCCGGTCATTATAACACCAACTGCGTTTGCACCTGCATACCGTCCTGTGGAGCGGAACAATACGTCCACGGAGGGCCGGTGCCTGCATACCAGGGGGCCGTCCTTTACCTCCACATAATACCTGGCCCCGCTGCGCTTCAAAAGCGTATGCCGGTTGCCGGGGGCGATCAAAGCCCTTCCCTGAAGAACCCTGTCCCCGTCCGAGGCCTCTTTTATCTCCATGCTGCATAAATTGTTGAGCCTCTGGGAAAAGGCCTTGGTAAAATGCTCCGGCATATGCTGCACGATTACAGTACCGGGGCCGTCCTGGGGAAAGGCCTCCAGCAACACCCTCAAGGCCTCGGTACCCCCGGTGGAAGCGCCGATCGCCACTATCCTCTGGGTGGTGCGGGACATGGCCTTTGCGCTGGGTTTTGCAAGGACTGCATCCGCGGTGAGCTTTTTCTCTACCTTGTTTTCCTTCACGGTCAGGCGTTCGAGCTTGGCACGGGCCGCCGCCTTGATGGTTTGGCAGATTTTAATTTTCGACTCCTCGAAAAATTTTTTGGCACCGATCCGCGGCTTGGTTATAATGTCCACCGCACCGTGCTCAAGGGCCTTCAGGGTGGTCTCGCATCCCTTATCAGTCAAGGCAGAGCATATAACAACAGGTACCGGGTACTGTGCCATGATCTTCCGGAGAAAGGTTATGCCGTCCATGCGGGGCATTTCCACGTCCAGGGTTATGACATCCGGCACTTCCCTGCTTATCTTATCCGCAGCAATAAAAGGGTCCGCGGCGGTTCCCATGACCTCGATTTCATCGTCCGACTCCAGCACCTCCGCGATCCCCTGTCTGACCACAGCGGAATCATCAACTATAAGGACCTTTATCTTCTTTTTCATGGAGATTTGGTTTATTCCTGAGATTATTGTTAAACAGCTCCTGCATCTCCCTTACCAGTCCGAACAGCGCCCTGCCGCTTTCCTCGGCCCTGTCCATGTGCCTGGCCATCTTCTCCGGCTCGTGTTTTGTCAATTTCATTAACTCTATACTCCCCAGAAGGGCGGTAAGCGGCTGATTCAGATCGTGCAGCATGGCGCTGCATCTTTGAAAGATAAAATAAATTTCCTCTTTTTCGCTCATAGCCTATCCTCATCTGCATCTTCTCCCGCTCTCAATACCATTTACACCGCAAAGGCGCGGAGAACCCGAAGAAATTTTCCTTTTTGTTTTTCGCTGATCCCGGAGGAATAAGTTCCCCGTTCCACAGGGCGGAGGAGGGCGAAAAACAAAAATAACCTCTTTCTAACCCTGAACCATGAACTTTGAACCCGGAACCTCGAACCCAGTCAAAAACATCATGGTTTCCTGTAAATCGAAGTGCCTACCTGGACGAACCGGTCATTAATTCCGTGCAGGGTCTCCGAATGTCCTATGAACAGGTATCCTCCCTGTTTGAGCTGGTCAAAAATCTTATTGAACAACACCACCTGGGTCTTGCGCTCAAAATAGATAACCACGTTCCTGCAAAATATAATATCCATGCGGGGCCTGATCCCGAAATCGCCTTGCATAAAATTAAGCCTTTGAAATGTAATGCGTCTTCTCAATTCCGGCACTATTCGGTACAGGCCCTGTTTAGGGCCTTTTCCCCTCATGAGGTATTTCCTCTTCAGGGTTGGAGGGACAGGGTTTACCCTTTCCTCGTCATATATTCCCCTTTCTGCTATATCCAGCACCTTTCCCGATACGTCAGTTGCGAGTATGGTAAAATCGAACTTCTCACCTTCCGATATAAAATCCGCCAGTATCATTGCCAGGGAATAGGGCTCTTCCCCTGTGGAGCATCCCGCGCTCCAGATATCTATCTTTCTTCCTCCGGTATAGCTCCGGGATTGAAAAACCCCCGGCATAGCCTTTTTCAAAAGAAAGTCCAGGTGTTTAGATTCCCTGAAGAACTCCGTCTTGTTGGTTGTGACCACGTCTATCATGCTGGGCAGTTCACCGGTCCCGGTTCGGGGGTCCGATACATAATCATAGTACTGACCGAAGGAATCGATCCCCAAAACCCTCATCCTCTTGAGAAGCCTTGCACTCAACATGGTCTTCTTTGCAGGGGACATCTTTATGCCGCATTCCGTATTGATAAACCTGCTGAAACGCCGGAAATCCCCCTCCGACATGCACGGAGGACGAAAATTATGCACCGCCGAATGATTGTCCACGCCAGTACCTTATAAGGTCTATTGAGGGGGCACGGAAATCCGTTGCCCCCTTAAAATATATGCAGTTTGCTTTCAGGCCTCCGGCTGTACCGCCTGCTCCGTGTTTTCTGACTGTGTAGCGGCCAGCTCAAAGTCCCGGCCCTCAGGCTCCGCGTCGGACCACGCTCCGGTTGCCTGGACCTTGGTAAGTTCATCGGTGGAGAACACCCGGTCTATGTCCAGTATGATCAAGAACTGTTCGTCGAGCTTGCCTATGCCCCTGATAAACTCGGTGCGCCAGCGGTTTCCTATGCTGGGGGCGGGTTCTATCTGTTCCGGAACCAGCTCAACCACATTGTGCACCGAATCCGCAAGTGCACCCATAACTATGGCCTCCCCGTCCAGGGATATCTCCATGACCACGATCCTGGTGTTGCTCGACTCCTCTGTCCTTTCCATGGCGAACTTATAGCGCATATCCGCCACCGGCACCACGCTGCCCCGCACATTTATCACCCCTTTCAAAAAATCGGGGGCCCGCGGAACCTTTGTGATGGAGCGCATATCCAGGACTTCCCGGACCTGCCTGACATCGAGTGCAAACATCTCATCGCCCAGCCTAAAGGTAAGATACTGGGCAGCCTCTGTTATCTTTGTGACGCTCATGGCTCTTACTCCTTTGCTTGTTGGTAAGTTTTCCCGGCCGATGCAGGGTGCAGTTTTCTGTACCCTGCCCGGGCCGGGATACATTCACTTTTGCCTTTAATATCTCTCAAATTCGCTGTCCTCGGAGTCTCCGGCCTTGCCGTGCTCGCCCATATTCAGGGCATAGCCCTTTTCCTTGGTCTGGGCCTGCTTCGCTTTATCGGCACCGGATTTTCCTGCGGAAGCGGATTCTTCCCGGGCGTGGCCGGTATGTGCCATTTGGTGTGCTCCGTGCCCGGCCAGATTTTTGGTTCCGGCCGACTGCTGCACACTGGCTTTCCTCCGCTGCCCCGCACCGTTTACCTTGAAGAACTCGATGCTGCTCTGTAGCTGCTCCGCCTGGCTGGAAAGCTCCTCAGCAGTTGAGGACATCTCCTCCGAAGCGGTGGCGTTCTGCTGGATAACCTGGTCGAGCTGCTGGATGGCCTTGTTTATCTGCTCCGCACCCGTATTCTGCTCGTTGCTGGATGCGCTTATCTCCTGCACCAGTTCCGCTGTCTTCTGGATATCCGGCACCAGCTTGGTCAGCATACTTCCGGCCTTTTCAGCCACCTCCACGCTCGAGGAGGAGAGCTTGCTGATCTCTCCAGCCGCGGTCTGGCTCCGCTCGGCCAGCTTGCGCACCTCTGATGCAACCACTGCAAATCCCTTGCCGTGCTCCCCGGCCCTGGCCGCCTCAATAGCTGCGTTCAAGGCCAGAAGATCGGTCTGGCGGGCGATCTCCTCTATTATTGAGATCTTCCCGGATATGTCCTGCATGGCGGTAACCGTGTCGTCCACCGCCTTTCCTCCCTCCTGGGCGTCATTGGCGGACTTCAAGGCTATCTTCTCGGTCTCTGCAGCGTTGTCCGCATTCTGCTTGATATTGGAGGCCATCTGCTCCATGGATGAGGACGCCTCCTCGGCAGAGGAAGCCTGTTCCGTTGACCCCTGGGAAAGCTCCTCGGAGGTGGAGCTCATCTGCTGGCTTCCTGTAGCCACGTTGTCCGAAGCAGATTGTACATCAACTACTACACTTTTTAGCTTGTCTACCATCTCAACCAATGAAGCTAATATTCCCGTTTTTTCCTTCTTATCAAAGGTTAGGCTCAAATTACCGTTGGCAACTTCATTTGCAATCTCAGTAATATCTTCAGGCTCCCCCCCTACTTGATAGGTAATTCCTCGTGTGATTAGCCATGAAATGAAAATGCCTATAACCATACTTACCACTACAAGTATAATGAGCAGGTTACGTGCCGAGGCATAGTTTTTGTCGCTTGCCACTTTATCCCGGGCCATATCTTTCTCGTTCATGGCTACAACGCCCGCCATCAGCGCCTCTGCCCTGTCGGCCAGCTCCCTGCCCTTGCCCTGCGCCAGTTCAAAAGCACGGGTATTTCCGTTCTCCCGGCTCGTCTGTATTATATTGTCATTTATATCCAGATACCTGGCCCAAGCGGTTCTGAACTCCGTTAGTTTTGCCTTATCCTGGGCAGTAGCCGTTTTCTCGAAATCCACCATTTTACTGCCGATTCCTGCTTGCAGTGCCCTAACGGCCTCTGCGTATTCATCCATGCCCTCCTGGGTATTCTCGAGTATCAGGCTTTTTTCCGCCCTGTGTACCGCAAGCATGTCCTGGATAATTCTGGCGGCAATAAGGGCCCTTTCCGCCGAGTGTTCGCTCATTTCCATAAACTTGCTGTTCAAACGGTCATTAAGCTCCGCCAGCCTATGGAGATTTTTTTCCGCCAAGTCATAGGCCTCTCGCCCTTGCCCTTTGGAGAGGGCTTTGGCCTCCATGACCCTGTTTGCCGTGGCAAGTGAAACCACCTTGTTGCTCAGGGTCTTAAAATTCTCGTATGCCTTTTTGAAGGAAACAAAGTGGGACTCCCCTTCGTCGGTTATTAATTCACCCAGCCCATCGGTTGCCCTGTCGCAGGAATCAAAGCTGGACCTTTGACGGGCTACGTATTCCCTCGCTCCTTCCGCTGTATCCTCGAGCAATATATTTTTTTCCGCTCTGTGGGCTGCAAGCAGGTACTGGACCAACCCCGCGCCAAGAAGCATGCGGTGAGAGGCCTTCTCCGAAAGTTCCGTATAATGCGCTACTTGCCGGTCATTCAAGTCAGCCAGCTCCTTTATTATGTCCTCGCATCTTTCATAGGCCTTCCTTGCCTCATTCGCGGACATTTTTTTGGCCTCTTCGTTTGAATTGAGCCTGGCCAAGTCGCGCACATTCTTATGGGTCGCCAGATAATCATCCAGCACGGAGGCGAATTCGGCTATCTTCGCCTTTCCGTCCTCATCCGCCAATTTCCTGGCCTGCCCTATTCTTTCCTGCATCCCCTTCCTGGTCTGCTGGATAAAATCCGCATACTCATCCATACCTTCCTGTGTCTTGGCCAGAATCAGGTTTTTCTCCGCCCTGGAAATCATGAGCAGATCCTGGTTAACCCTGGCACCCAGCTTCACCTTCTCCGCAGATTCATCCACAATACCCTCAATCCTTTCATTCATGCCCGAAAGCTTGCTGATTCCAAGTATTGCGGAGACAATCATCAACACCAGCACAATGCCAAATCCGCCAAAAAGTCTTGTTTTGATTGTAAGTTTCATTTTACCCTCCATTATAAAATTATCCTCTCTTTAACGTTGTTCAAAGCTGGTAGCTAAACCTTCCTCACCTCCTTTATCTGAGTCTTGTTTAAAATATTTTTGCCTTTGATCCTCATATAAACAGGTTTTCCCCTGCTTTCTTGTTCCCTTCTCTTTCTTTTAAAAGGCGCAACACCTTTTTCTCGTTTATGTTATCAAGCATTTTCATTAGCCCCCTGACATCCCCCCTCAAATGCTCCGGATTTACGAAACGAGACACCTTGTTCTTCTTAACCAATCTCTTGGGAGTGGAGAACTCCGTAATAAGTAAATCATCGGTGTTTTTTCTGAGCGGGCAATCAAGATTGGAATAAAGATAATCGGTTAAATCCTCCTGGTTCATAACAAACAGGTTAAGCGGCAATAAAAGGGGCCGGCATCCTACACGAACCACATCATTCCAAACGCCTTTATTTTTGACCCTCTCCAGAAATAATTCGTAATCCACGCGTAACGCCCCCCCTTTTTTGGCAAGCAATATAAGGTCTCCCACGGAACCGCTTGTCCATATGCTCAAGTTGGGAAATACGGATTTCAGAGTATGAATAATTATCTTCAAGTCGTGTTCCCGCATAAGATAAGAAGGCAGCCACTGGAGAAACAGTCCCCCGTTTTCCAGATGGGCATGGACCATTTCATACCAGTCCATGGAAAACAGGCTTGATTCACCATTTATCCAGGGGTTTGACGGCTGGGACACGATCACATCGTACTGTTTTTCAGAGGTGAGCAACGTTTGGCGTGCATCCTGCTGAATAATTTTCAAACGTCTGTCTGCAAGTGCATGGTGGTTCGATTCGGCAAATAATTTCGCCGCCTCCACTACAGAGGGTGAAATCTCCGCACAATCTACTACCCGGACCGGGTGTGTGAGAACTGAACCTACAGTCACCCCGCTACCCAGGCCCACAACCAATACCTGGTCCGGGTCCTTAGAAAAAAGGAGAGGCAATTGGCCGATCATTACCTGGGTCCGCATGTCACTCTTTGAGCCGGTACTCGCATCGGTTTTGCCGTCAATAGTCAAAAACCTTACTCCGTCCTCTCTTTCCATGACCGCAACTGTAGCCGTAATTCCAGGATTATAGTAAAGAAGCTCATACTGCTTCATGCCAAGTTCCCAGAGTTTCCAGTTGTCCATCTCGGGAATTAATTCCCTTTTTTCTGCTACTTCCTGATAATTATCCAGCATCCGCTCATACCGGGAGGCGTAAATATATGCACCGCTGTTAATAATCCTGGGGGACCATGGTTCTATGACCCACATAGAGACAAGCAGCGCAACAAATACACCCGCAGGGAGAGCCAGCCGCTGCTTCATGGAATTGTCCACCGCAAAAATCCAAATACCGGTGCCGATAAGCAGGTTCACTACTGCACCCAGCATAATAGTCTTCTGCATACCCAAAACAGGCACCAGTATAAGCCCTGCTCCGGCTGCACCGGCCATCGCCCCGAAAGTGTTCAAGCCAAAGGCCTTGCCCAGCCTTCTGCCGATGTGAGACGGCCGCTCCACGAATATGGAGCTCACCACCGGAAAAACGGTGCCCAGGGCGATAGTTGGAATGATCATAACCAGGGCGGCCAGGGCGAACCTCAAAAACTGGATATCAAGCCAAGTGCTTACCCATTTGCTATGCAGGGATATATAGAAAAAGGGGAAATATTCGAACCCGGGGATGGTGCACAATACCGAAATACCTATAAGCAATTGAAGCGCTATGAAGAGTTTGATTTGGGAAACATTTTCAGGTATCAACCTGTATGCGCTGCTTCCCAATGCTATGCCCAGCAGAAAAGTCGCCAGCATAGTTGTAAAGGCATATGTAGTGGTCCCCAGAATCATGCATAGGGCCCGGGTCCACGCCACCTCATAGAACATTGCGGCTACGCCTGAAATGCAGAAACCGATTACCACTATTTTCTGAATCGATGTGAGCTTCTGTGTAGTTTGGTCTATCTGGACCCCCGGGGAAGCTCCCTCTGTATTTTTGATAGTGGCGACTAATGAGCTGACCAGCCAGAATAAAAATGCAACAAAAAAATTTAAGCCGATAGCCACCAGGTTGGTCAACCTCACCCCGAGGTGTGGAACAAGAAAATATCCCGCCAAAACGGTGCCCAGTATAGCTCCAATGGTATTAACAGCGTAAAGCTGTGAGATATTTAGAGAAATCTGGGTTTTTTGCCTTATAATATACTTGCTCAATACCGGCAGTGTCGCCCCGATCAGGGTAGTGGGTATTGCCAGCAGCATGAATGCTAAAATCAGTTTTAGCCCGTTCAAGGTAAGGGTTCCTGGGTGATAGATATGGTAAAACTCCACATAAATCTTCTCTGTCCAATCCATGAGAGAGGGCAGCATCAATGAATAAAGCCCTATTCCGGCTTCTGCAAATACATAAAAGCGTATCAGCTTATTCTCACCCAGAGAATCCGCTATTTTTCCTACCACCCATGACCCCAGCCCGAGGCCCATCATAAAAGTAGCAAGCACAATTGTTACCGCGTAAGTGGAAGCCCCGAATACATAGGTAAACTGCCGCACCCATAATACCTCGTATATAAGGCCCGCGGCCCCTGAAAGAAGGAAAAGGACTAAAAAAAGCCGATAAAACAATATGTTGTCCTTTTTTCCGTCATCCATTTGGCTCACATAACTCATCCTGCGCCTCCATTCTTTGGAATATTTTTGATTTTTCTCCCGCCTATACTAGCTAAATCTGAAAGATCCAGTATCAATGCAACTGTTCCGTCCCCCATGATAGTGGCTCCGGAAAACCCCTTTACTGCCCTGTAAGCGTTTCCCAGGGACTTTATAACAGTTTGGTACTGGCCGATAACATGATCCACCCCAAACCCTATGGTTTCTTCCCCGGCCTCTGCAACCACCACCCTTTCAATGTCCGGCCGGTCCCCGTCCAGTCCGAACAAATCTCTCAGGCTCTGGTAGGTAATGATCTTTCCCCTGACATCCAGCATGTTCCGCTCCCGGGCCTTTTCCGCGGCTTTATCCGATACTTCAACGCACTCCTTTACGCTGCCGAGGGGCAGCACAAAATAAGTCTTCCCGACCTTTACGAGAAGTCCCTCTATAATGGCCAGTGTGAGGGGGAGTTTCAGGGTTACGGTGACTCCGAAACCTTTCCTGGAATTGAGTTCGACGGTACCCCGGAGCGCCTCTATGCCCCTCTTTACCACGTCCATGCCCACCCCCCGGCCGGAGACACCGGTAACATCGCCGGCGGTGGAAAAACCCGGCTCGAATATCTGTGAAAAGATCTCGCCCTCGGACAGCTCGGCTTCCGGGGATATCAGGCCCTTTTCCACCGCCTTTGCGCGGATAGCTGCCGGGTCCATACCCGCGCCGTCGTCCGATATTTGTATAAGGACACTGGCCCCCACGTGTTTCGCTGTCAGGCGAATGGCGCCCTTGATAGGCTTTCCGGCCCCTTCCCTTTCGGCAGGAAGTTCGATTCCGTGGTCTATGCTGTTCCGGATCAGGTGCACCAGGGGATCGTCCAGCCGCTCTATAACCGTTTTATCAAGCTCGGTTTCCGCCCCCTCTGTTACAAGTTCGGCTTCCTTTCCCAGCTGGGAGGAAAGATCCCGGACCAGGCGCCTGAACTTGCTGAATGTAGTTCCAATGGGCATCATTCGCATGTCAAGGGCATTATCCCGCAGCTCGGCGGTCAGCCGCTCTATCTCTTCCACCGGGCCGCTCAATTCCGCGCTGTTTAAAACACCGGCCACCTGGGAAAGCCTCGCCTGGCTTATGACCAGCTCTCCCACTATATTTACGAGGTTGTCCAGCTTTTCCGCCGGCACCCTCACCGACCTGGCCCTGGACTCCGTACTTTTTTTCTTTATGCTCTTCTGCTCTACCAGGGCGGCCTTTACCTTTTCCCCGGAAATCATGCCCTCATCCACCAGCAATTCCCCTATCTTTTTCTGGCGGCCCAGGGCCTTTTGAATTTTATCCGGCGTAATGTCCCCTTTTTCCGTTAGTATTTCGCCGATCCGGGGCACCTCACCGTTGTCTTCAGAGAACTCCTGGATATCCACACTGCTTTCCCCTTCCACGAAGATAAATACATCCCTGATCGCATCTATCCCCCGGTCTGCAGTTAGGATCGCATCCCAGTATATGTGGCAATGTTCGGGGTTTAAATCCTCAAGCCCGGGTATTTCCTCCGTATATGCCACCACATCGCATTCACCCAGTTCTTTTAGCTCTTCCAAAAGCATTGCCGGGTCCATTCCGGAGGAGAATATATCGGAATGAGGGCGAAACCTGATCCGGAATGTTTTTTCGTCTCCTTGTTCCTCCGGTGGGGCCGGGGGCTCCTCGGCCTGGTGAACAGGCTCTCCCGCTTCCTCTTCCTCCTCGGCGAGCAGGGACTTAAGGCCGGAGATAATCTTCTCCGTGCTGCCGCTGTCCGGCTCCTCTCCGGCGGCTGCGGCGTCCAGCATGAGCTTTACCTGGTCACGGGAGGCAAGGACGAGGTCTATCAGGAACTTGGTAACAGGTGTCTTTCCCTCCCGGACGGTGTCGAGCACTGTCTCCAGGTGATGGGTGAATTCCGCAACATCATCGAAGCCGAACATGGCACCGGAACCCTTGATGGTATGTACCGCCCTGAAAAGGTGGTTTAGCGCTTCCTGGTCCCCGGGATTCTCCTCCAGCTCCAGTACGATTTGTTCTATCTCCGCCAGGAGCTCCTCTGCCTCCTGCCGGTAGGCCTCTATATGCGGGTTTGATTCCTTCATTGCGTGTGCACCTTTATCTTAATACCTTGCTGATAACCCCGATCAACTGGTCCGGCTTGAAGGGCTTAACTATCCATCCGGTTGCGCCTGCGGCCTTTCCCTCCTGTTTCTTTTTGTCCTGGGACTCGGTGGTCAGCATAATAATCGGCACAAACTTAAATTCCTGCTTCGCCCTTACATGCTTGATAAGCTCAATTCCGTCCATGTTCGGCATATTCAGGTCTACGAACATCATGTGGACACTGCTTCCGTCAAGCTTGCTCAGGGCATCCACGCCGTCCGCCGCCTCCAGGACCTGGTATCCGCCCTGTTTCAGGGTAAAGGCGACCATTTGCCTGACACTGGCTGAATCGTCCACTGTCATTATCACCTTTGACATCTTCTACCTCCCCTGGGAAAATAAATGTCCCCCGGTATCCAGGCAGGACCGTTCCAGGGCCTTTCTTACTTCCGTGGAGGCCCCTTTTACGGATATTTTTCCGCCCTTTTCCTCAACCGTCTTCAAAACGGAGTAAAGAAGCTGCACCCCTGCGCTATCGCAGTCATCCACCCCGCTCAGGTCAAGGGCCAGTCGGTCATACTTATCCGTGCATGGCAGTATCTCTTCCCGAAGATCCTTTACCTGGTATATCGTGATGGGGCCCTGGAATGTTAAAAGTGCGTATCCCTGTTTTTTCTCTATTATTTCCATCATGGTATTAGGAAGTTAAAAAAGATCCACGTTATCGCCCAATGCCTCTTCATCCGCCCGGCTTTCGGATTCTGCCGGGCAAGGAGCGCCCCTACCCCCCACAAAGACTTCGTCCTGTTCCATTGAATCATGCCTGACAGCTTGTCCCTGGCCTGCATTTTCTTCAACCTGACCCGGAAAAAACCCGCTGTGCGTATCTCTCTCCTTGTGCATGGTATATCTGTCCAGGAGATTGTTGAGCCTGTGCTTTGCCTCGCCTGTCAAATCCCTTTCCCACGGACTCAATAATCCTGAAAGGGCCTCCAGTTCTTCCAGGTAGCGGTTCATTTTATTAACCAGGTCTTTCAGGAAGCCCAGTTTCTCCCTGTTTCTTGAAACAGCCTCTTTCAAACTCTCCGACTGTTGAAAGGCCAGGGTGGAATTTTGTTTGAATTCCCTGTAGGCCCCTGAAATCTCATTTATGCCGTTCTCAAGGGATTGTTTTTCATCGCGGGAATCACCCTTGTCCTTTCTGCCGCTGCCTGAAAAACCCTTCAGCCCCTGTGCACGGGATGCAACAGACTGAAGCCTGTCTATGGCACCTGTTACAATTCCTCCTGAGTCCCTTGAAACCCTGTTTATTTCCTGTGCAAGGACTTCCAGGGCCCTGCCCTTTTCCCCCAGATGCGTGGTCTTCACTATGGCATTAAGGGCCTGCATGTGAAGCTCCGAGTTTATTCCCGTTATCTTTTCCACGTGGTGAAGCAGGTTCGATGCGGTTTCGGATGCCTGCCCTGCTGCATTCTGCATGTCACCACTCATATTTTGTCCCTTCTCAAGGAGCATCCGGAGGTGCTGGAGCGAGGACTTGAGTTCCGCGAACGGATCTCCGCCTGATTTTACCCGGCCCCTTTCTGCCCAGGTAATGGTTTTCATCAAATTTTCCGTTTCCTTACCCACTTCCGCAAAGGCGTGGCTGCTCTTTTCATAGGCATTGCTGATCTCCGATATAACCTCTTTAAGGTGAGCCACCTGGAGATTCAGTATGGAATAGGCACAGGCAAGTTCCTCGGCCTGTGTGCTCATTACAAGGGTTCTGGATGTCGCCTTGGAGCAGAGCTCTTCCACATCGCGAAGGGCATCTAAAATGTGCTCTACCTGCTGGCGGGTTATGTCATGGAACTGAATGGCCACCACCACCTCCCCCACCTGCCTGGATATCTCCCGGGAGTGCACGCCTGCTTTTTCCAGGGCCTTCACGGAAAGCTCCATGAATTGCTCGATCTCTTCCAAGGCGCCTTGCACGGCATTCCTGGCCTCGCCGGTGAGCCTTGTCAACTCCTCCATGCCCTCCGAAATTCTTGCGTGCGCGAAGGTAAGCTTCTTTCGTGCGTCCCGGGAGCCCTCCCTGAGCCCTTCCGATATATTGATGATCTTGCCGGCAAGCCCCCTTATCTCCTGGACCAGAAAGGCAAGCGCATTCCTGGATGCTGAATGCCGGTTGCTCTCTACCGCTATATTGAGACCCAGCACCCTGAGTGAAAGGGATATCTTTTCGATAAGGCCGCAGAATCTATAAAGGGCGTCCAGATGATCTCCGATGGAAGCCACATCCGCCAGGCTGGAATATACCTTGTCCTGGGATTCCTCCAGCTCTGCAAGGGAATGCCTGACAAGACCGCCGATATTGGATAACAGCCCCTTTTCCGACTTGCCCCCTATCATCCCGGAAACCTTGCGGGTCAATTCAGCCAGCTGAGCGGCATCCGAATAAAGGGTCTGGAGTTCGTTTCCGATCTCAATGAAGCCGGGCTCCAAGCTTTGGTAATCGGATTTAAGGGAAGATGAGACTCCGGACAGTCTCGAAGGAATACGGAGTATCTGCCTCTTTGAATTCCTGCGTATAGGACTTTTTATCAACTCCGACCATAGGTCCAGGGAAAGTTTTTGAAATTCTTTACGTAAAAAGCCCTTTATTTTAGTGCCGTCCAACATAAAGTTAATTCCATGCTGTCCGGGAAATTCCCGAACATTCCCGCATTGTTAAACTTTTTATACCCTTGCTTCCGGCTTTCTTTTCCGGGGAGCATATCTCTGCAACAGCCTTTTTCTCACTTTGTACAGGTTTCTGGATATGAAGTGCTCAAGGGACTCATAGTCAGCCCTGCCGAGCATGCGGTCCTTCTCCGCACCCCCGTAAAATAAAAGAAAGGTGGGGCCTCCCTCGATTCCGAGTGTTTCTCTGAACGGCTCTACGGAGCCTTCCTCCAGAAGGCATACCTTTAGTACGCCCCCGTAGATCCGTGCTACATACTCCAGCATCTTTAACTGCTCCCTGGACTCGGATCCGCAGGATATATAGACCAGAAGCACGGCTTTTTCTTCCTCTGTGACTTCCGAATCGAAATTTTCCAGCCCTACCAACGTGAACCTGGTTTCTTCGGACATGGTTCTTCCTTTTTTTCGCCCTTTTTCTTTTCTGTTTAATCAATATGCGTGCCAGGAATAATTTCTGTGCGGGATAATTTCCGGACCATACATGCGGTTTAAGGGGTCTTCCTTTCCAGCCTATGCTAAACCAGGGAATTACCAGGTTTGGTTATTGAACGAATAATCGTAGTTAGAAAAATTTGGGATGGATGGTTCAATTCCATTTTTTTAAATGGGTGTGACAATTACAGGTATGTAACAGTACATCCCTGTAACATGGGACATGGCAGGGAGCCATTCAACCCCGTGTTCACCGCTGAGGCGCAGAGGACGCAAAGAAATTTCCCTTTTTGTTTTTCGCTGAGGGGGCGAAAAACAAAAAAATATCCTCCAACAAAGGAAATACTTACCCCTCTTACCAATCCTTCCCCGGCTTCCAAAAAGGGAGATCACGGGTATCTCTTTTTTTAAACGTATCATTCCATGCATGCCCTTTCCAGGTGCTCCGCGGCGGCCGTTGGGTCCTTTTTATGTTATCCGGCACAACCGGAATGCGCATCTTACTGTATCGGTCTATCGTCCGCCTTATATTCGAAGCATGGGCAGGGCTCGAATGAGGGCGCCACTCCGTTTAAAAATAAGAGACACCCGCACTCTCCCCGGGAGGAGGGAACCGGGGTATTCATAAAAGGAGACAACAGGTTTTTTAACCCTGAACCGTGAACACGGAACCCGGAACCTGTGTGGAGTTGATATTGCCTTTCGGAAACGGGCGTGGCTTCGGGTAGCCAGGTGTCTGCTGATGATCGGGCTACTAAGGGAAGGTTTGAAGGCAGGAGAGGGTTTGGCGGCAACCTTTTCCGTACTTTGGGGTATGGGGAGACGAATGATCTGCCGGCCTAAAAAAATCAAGCGAAATTTGAAAGGAAGGCTCAAGCACGGGTCAATGGGTCGAGATCAGGGACCTTTTAATCCATATTCCTGTATCTTCCGGTATATGGTCTGCCTGCTGACTCCAAGGGTTTTAGCGGCCCTTGACTTGTTCCAGCCTGCCTCATTCAAAGCCTGAAGCAGCTGTTTGGGCTCATCGGAATGAGCCTGTCCCCAGTCAGCCGGTTCCGCACCCGAGTATTCCACGATTTCCTGGGGTATATCACTGACATCGATAATCCCGCTCCGGCATAATACAAAGGCGTGTTCTATGGCATGCTCAAGCTCCCTCACGTTTCCCGGCCAGTTGTATTTCATGAATAGCCTCAAGACCCTGTCTGACACCCCCTGGATATTCTTCTGGAATTTCTTGTTGAAGATCGCGCAGAAATGATCGACCAGCAACGGTACGTCCTCGAGCCTTTCCCGGAGCGGGGGCAGTTTTATTTCCACAACCTTGAGACGATAATACAGGTCCTGCCTGAAATTCCCGTTTTCTACCTCCTGTTTCAGGTCTCGGTTGGTGGCTGCTATAACCCTTACATCCACCTTTACGGGTTTAGAATCACCTACGGGCTCGAATTCCTTTTTTTCCAGGGCCCTGAGAAGCTTCATCTGAATGGTTTGGGAAATGTCGCCTATTTCGTCCAGAAAAAGGGTCCCCCCGTCCGCCACCTTCAGCCTGCCTTCCTTGTCCCTCAAGGCCCCGGTAAACGACCCTTTCACGTGGCCGAAAAGCTCGCTCTCGAGAAGGCTTTCCGCCAACGCAGAACAGTTTACGGTTACCATGGGCTTAAAGGCCCGGGGCCCAGTATAATGCAGGGCCCCTGCAATCAACTCCTTTCCGGTGCCGCTTTCCCCGGTTATCAAGACCGTGGTATCGGTGGGGACCAGGTTCTCTACAAGCCTGTAGGTTTCCTGCATTTTCTTGCTCTTGCCGATTATATTATGGAACTGGTGCCTTTCCCTCAGCTCCCGCTCCAGCTCGATAAGCTCAGTTATATCCCTGACTACGAGCACTGCCCCTTTTCGCTTTGAATCAATATCTATCAAAGGGGAGCAGCTCAGGGTTACCACCTGGCGGGGTCTCTGTTCGTGCCTGCATTCCACCCTGAATTCCCTTACAAGGCTTCCCTTTTTAAGGGTCTCCTCCAACACCTTGCAGCAGGACCGGCTGCATTGAGTGAAAACATCCTTGAACTTACGGCCCGGGATCTTATCCGGTGCAACACCGCAGATATTCTCGGTGGCAGAGTTGGCCTCTATTATGTGCATCCGGCTATCCGTGGTAATAACGGCATCCTTTACACTCCTGAATATGGCCTCCAGGTTCAGGCGAAATTTTTCCTTTTCCCTCCTGTGCCTTTCATTCTCATCCAGAAGCTGTTTGTACCGGAGGGCCTGATTTGTTACACGCAGAAGGGTGTCCTTTTTTACGGGCTTTGGAATGTAGTCAAAGGCGCCCATCCGCACGGACTCCGCAGCCGTGTTTACACTGGGCCTTCCGGTAACCATCACAACCGGTATTGATAACCCTCTTTTTTTTACCTCCTCGAGCAGGTCTATGCCGGAGGGTCCGTCCAGGATGATGTCCGCTAACACCAGGTCCGGCTCCTTTCCTGCTATATATTCGACAGCCCCGTTGAAGTCCTCCGCTGTAAAGACCTCATGCCCCTCTTTGGAGAGAAATGCGCTAAACGAATATCTTATGCTTTCCTCATCGTCTACTACAAGAATTCTCGCCTTCATTGTCTGCACCGCAAGACAAAATTATTTAGTTCAACCTGAAAAACAGGTCCGGGCTTTTGCTCCTTTTGCCGAGCATTTTTTAGATTCCGGAAACAGGAAATCAAGAATATCTTTTATTGCCCTTAACCGGTCCTGTTCCGTCCGCCCCGGGCAAGTCCACTGTAACCCTCGTATATCCCTTCTCAATGCTTTCGAATAATATCCTGCCGCCGTGGTCCTTGACTATATTATTGGTTATAGCCAGGCCCAGGCCAGAACCCTTTTCCCGCTTCTTGGTGGAAAAAAAGGGTTCGTAAATCCTTTCCATGGCGTGGGCCGGAATACCCGGACCGGTGTCATGGAAAACCGTGCGAACAAATTTTCTGCCCTCCAGATACCTCAGGCCCCCGGTTATTTCCAGGAGCCTTTTTTCAGGATAACCCTCCAGGGCATCCAATGCATTGCGAATGATATTCAGAAAGGCCTCCCGGATATTGCTCTTTATTGCTGGAACAGGAGGGAGATTCGGCGGAAAATCCATTTTCAATTCAATATCGTTTTTTTGAATCCTCGGCCTTAACAGGCTTAATGATTCCGACACAATATTACAAACATCGACTGTTTCGAACTCATCTTCCCTTTCCGATGCAAAATCCTTAAGGGCCTTTACGGTATCTGCAATACGCTCACCTTCCTTTACGATCCTTTTGAAGATTTCGAAGTCCTCGTGCTCTTTTCCGTGCTCGTCTATGAGCAGTTGTGCATAGTTTATAATTCCGTTTATTGGGTTGTTTATCTCATGGGCCGTACCGGATGCCATTTCACCCACCAGTGCAAGCCTGCCGGCCCTTTCGGCCTCCCGGTTAAGCCGGGGCTTCCCCGCCACGTCCTTAAACAGGGCCAGGGCCTTGGCGCTGCCGTCTATATCCGTAAAACGGGAAAGGGTTACTTCATAGCATCTTCCGTCCCGGGCCACGGTTTCAAAGCCGGCTGCCTTTCCGTGATCTATTGCATGGCGCATATTGCAAAGATCACATGGTAAATCCAGCCCTAAAAGCGCGGAAAAACACTTCTCCCCCTCTCTGTGTCCGAACCGCATCGAGAGATGATCATTCTGCCATTCTATCCCGTAATCCCTGTTTACGATACAAATACCCTGGCCCAATGCCGAGATAATCGCCCTGAGCATGTTTCTCTCCGAGCTCAAGCGCATCTCCAGCAGCTTTCTCTCGGTGATGTCAACCCAGCTTGAAAGGTAATATTTAACCTCGCCTCCATGTTTTACCGGACTGCAATTCATGCTGACCCAGAACCGTTCTTCCCGCCTGTTTTTAAATGCCCTCTCAATTCCCCGGCCCGCTTTTTCCAGGTACTGCTTGAGTAACTTATTATCGGATTCCCCGGTAAACCATGGATATGGAGCATGCGTGCCTATAAGCTCTCCGGAGGAATAACCGGTAAGTGCCTCCAGGGAAGAGTTTACATATCTTATGGAGGTATCCGGGTTTATCACCATTATCGGGTTGGGAGCATTTTCGAGGAGGCTTGCGCTGAACCTCTCGCTTTCCTTTAAGGCCTCCTCCGCCTTATGCCTGCAAAGGGCCGTCTCTATTGCCCCTTGAAGCTCCCGGGTATCAAAGGGTTTTACTATAAAGCCGAAGGGCCGGGTGGCCTTCGCCCTTTCCAGTTTCTCCCGGTCCGCATACGCGGTAAGGTATATTACGGGTATGGAGAGGGTCTTCCGTATTTCCTCGGCCGCCTGTATTCCATCCATTTCACCCTCGAGCAATATATCCATCAGCACCAGGTCCGGTTTTACTTTTCCGGACTCTTCAACGGCCTCCGGTCCTGACGAGGCAATCCCCGGCACCTTGTAGCCCAAGGCCCTCAATATATCCCGAAGGTCCTCGGCCACTACGGCGTCGTCTTCCACTATGAATATTGCATTTGACGGCATTTCTCTTTATGAACACCGGCAGGGTGTGAGGCTAAAAGTCCTTGAACTCCTGGTCTTCCATGGGGATAACCTGGTCGGGTGTTAAATTCTTTCCGGCATATCTTGCTGTTTCCCTTTCGCTCGCCGGCTTTCCTTTTTCTGTTAACGGCCTTTGGATGGCCTGTCTTTTCTCCGGCATAGGCTCTTGGTCAACGCCGTCTCGCCCCCCTCCGATTATACCTATAAGCTGTGCTACTGCGAGCTTCAACTCCCTTGCCTGGCCGTTCATCTCCTCACTGGCGGATGCGGACTCCTCTG
>CAZZPR010000029.1:0-32286 GCA_964655655.1 uncultured Desulfobacteraceae bacterium
TAACTATCGTAAATGAAAAAACCTGTTTGGTTCCGGCTTGTCCGGGTTAGGTTATTGACAATACAAATTCAAATAAAAAATATATTTGAATAATATTGTGGGAAAAGGTTAAAATATGTTACATGAATGCTCAAATTAAAAGAGAATCCCTATGGCATTACCCAAAATAAATAATAAAGAAAAGCCGAATAACAATTCAGAAAACCTTGAGTCCCTTCAAAAGGAACTTCAGTTCAGCAAAAAGCTAAACTTTATTACCAATAAGATACACTCTGCAAAGGATATCGACGACATATTGATCAACCTGAGAGACAGTATATTAAGTTTGTTTGATGCCGACCGCCTGACCATATACATTGTGGAAGGAGCCAGCAAGGAGATCGTTTCCAGGTTTAAAACAGGCCCTGACATTAGCGAAATAAGGGTTCCCATAAACAACAGGAGCATAGCAGGTTATTGTGCAAAAAGCGGAAAAATTGCCAATATTGTAAACGCCTATGACGACAATGCGCTGAAAAAGATTAATCCGGAATTGAGCTTTGACGGAAGCTGGGATGAAAAAACTGGTTATAAGACCAAACAGGTACTGGTGGCCCCTATAAAATTCAGTAAATATCTGTTAGGGGTAATTCAGCTCATAAACAAAGTTAACGGACAATTTTTTACCAAGGATGACCAGAAATCTGTCATGGAGATAGCCAGTGTCCTGGGAATTGCCTTTTACAACCACCGGAGGATGAAACAATATACAAGGCGGACCAAATTCGATCACCTGATAAGCAACAACATAATTTCCCAGAAAGACCTTGATCAGGCAATGGTGCAGGCGAGAAAGAAAAAGAGCAGTGTAGAGCAGGTACTCATGGACGAATACAATGTTAGCAAAGAGAATATAGGAAAATCCTTGAGCATGTTCTACAACACTCAATTCATTCCTTTTGATGATAAAATGGTTATCCCCGGCCAGTTAATCAAAGGACTTAAGCCTAATTACCTTAAAAACAACCTTTTTGTGCCGGTGGCCCAATCCGGTACAAGGATAATGGTGGCAATGGAGAACCCCAATTATCTGCCTGCCCAGGATTCGGTGAAAGGGCTTCTTCCGGGCAGGGAGCTGGAGTTTTGCGTTTCTTTAAAGGAAGATATCATCAAGATGATAAACCATTTTTTTGATGTCAAGAGAACCGATTTTCTTGGAGAACAAAAATCAGGCAGCATAGAGGACATACTGGGCCAGCTTGAGACCGGAGAGGATCAGGGGGACGACGAGTTGGACAGAGTGAGCGAGGAAGATGGTGCTATAGTACAGCTCGTTAACAAGATGATCGTGGATGCCTACAATATGGGTGCATCGGATATACACATAGAACCAAGGATGGGAAAGACCGATTCCGTAGTCAGGTTCAGGGTCGACGGGGCATGCCAATTATATCAGACCATACCTTACACTTATAAAAACGCCCTATCCTCCCGTTTAAAGATCATGAGCGACCTGGATATAGCGGAGAAGCGTATTCCCCAGGACGGGAAGATAAAGTTTAAGAAGTATGCTCCCCTGGATATAGAATTAAGGGTGGCCACGGTTCCTACTTCCGGAAACAACGAGGATGTGGTCATGCGGTTGCTCGCATCAGGAGAGCCTTTGCCCTTGGAAAAGATGGGAATGGAGGAAAGGGATTTAAAGGAATTTCTTGACATGATATCCAGGCCCTACGGAATGGTGCTCGTTGTGGGGCCTACCGGAAGCGGTAAAACCACTACCCTGCATTCGGCTCTGCATCATATAAACAAGCCCGATAGAAAGATATGGACGGCAGAGGATCCCGTGGAAATCACCCAGGAGGGGCTTCGCCAGGTACAGATGCAACCCAAGGTGGGGCTCAATTTTGCATCTGCCATGAGGGCCTTCTTGCGCGCGGACCCGGACGTTATTATGGTGGGCGAGATGCGGGATCAGGAGACGGTATCAACGGGCATCGAGGCGTCCCTAACCGGACATCTTGTTTTTTCAACCCTTCATACAAACAGCGCGCCGGAGACGATAACAAGATTGCTGGACATGGGCATGGATCCCTTTAATTTTGCCGATGCACTGCTGGGTATCCTTGCCCAGAGATTGGTCAGGACTTTGTGCAAGGATTGCAAGGAGGCCTACCATCCAACCAGAGAGGAGTTTGATGCCCTGGTAAGGGAATACGGGGAACACTTCGAGAATCTGGGAATGTCCTACAACGACGATCTGGTTCTTTACAAGCCCAAGGGCTGCCAGAAATGCCAGAATACCGGGTACAAGGGAAGGGCCGGGATTATGGAAATATTGACAGGCACACCCGAGATGCAAAACCTTATACAAAACAGGGCCCGAATGGAAGAAATAAGAAAGCAGGCTGTAAAGGACGGCATGAGGAATCTCATGCAGGACGGCATAAGAAAGGTATTTTCAGGCCAGACCGATCTCAAGCAGGTAAGAAAGGTCTGCATGTAAGAATAGGACTACGGGTAGTTCCCGGGAAACATCAAACCGGCAGTCTCCTCGATTCCCATCATTGCATTCATGTTCTGCAAGGCATTGCCAGCCTGGCCTTTAACCAGATTATCTATTAGGCTGACAACAACAAGCCTTCCTGTCCTTGAATCCATATTGATGGAGATGTTGCAAAAATTACTCTCCCTTACATGGCTGGTAGCAAGGGTTTCGCCCTGGGTGAAGACCCGTATAAACGGTTCCTCTGCATACATGGTCTCATAGGCAGCCTTTAGCATATCCATGCCGGTGTTGAGGTGAAGATCCGCATATATAGTGGCTATGATCCCTCTGCACATTGGGATGACATGGGGGATAAAGGTTATATTTATTTCCTTTTTTTTCAAAAGGGACAGTTCCCTTTCTATCTCGTATACGTGTTGATGGCCGGCAAGCTTATATGCGTTCATGGTTTCATACCTGGCTGGAAAGTGAAAATCCGGGGAAGGGGTTTTTCCGGCACCTGAGACACCGGTCTTCACATCAAAAATAAGTGTGTTTTCCTGTATAAGCCCGTATTTCAAAGCGGGCGCAATACCCAGAATACAGGCAACCGCAAAGCAACCCGGATTTCCAACCAATTTTGAATTTTCTATCTCTGATCTGTGCAGCTCGGGAAGCCCGTAAACGGACAGGGGGAGGATACCCGGATTTGCGTGCGTTTTCGGCCCGCCTATCCTTCCGGAATAAGCTTCATAGCTCTTGGTGTCGTTAAACCTGAAATCCCCGCTGTAATCTATTATCTTAACCCCCTTATCTATCCACTTTCCGGCTCCCCTTTGCCCTACACCGTCCGGAGTGGCATAAAAGACCAAGTCAAAGTTATTTGAACATCGTGGATCCTCTACGTCAAGAACCGGCAAATCGCAGAATCCCTTTAGATGCGGGTAAACTTCGCTTATGGGCTTGTTTATATCCTGTTTTGCCATAAGCGCGACGATTTCTACCATGGGATGTCTGATAAGGAGCTCGGTCAACCCTACTCCGCCATAGCCTGTAGCACCTATGATCCCTACTTTAATGTGCCTTGTCTTTCCCATTTTCCTCCTGAAAATCTTAAACATTGAATTTAAACCGGACAATATCCCCATCCTGTACTTTATAATCCTTTCCTTCCAGACGAAGGGCACCGGCTTTTCTCGCCTTTGAAAAATCGCCGTACTGGACTATCTGATCATAAGGGAGTACTTCTGCCTTGATAAAACCCTTTTTCATGTCCGAGTGTATAATGCCTGCTGCATCCAATGCAGGTGTGTCTCTTGAAACTGTCCAGGATTTTACCTCATTTTCTCCCACGGTAAAAAAGCAGACCGCATCGCATAGCTTGAATGAAGCCTTTATCAACCTTTGAATCAGGGATTCCTCAACATTAAATTCCGACAGGAATTCCCTTGCCTCTTCCGGCGGCATTTCTCCAAGTTCCATTTCCAGTTTACCCCTGACAACAATAACCTCAATACCCGGTGGGAGGTTGGGTAACTCCGGGACAGAGGTATCATCGTCCGAATTATTGGATATTACCAGTTCCGGTTTTGCGGTCAAGAATGAAAAACCCTTGAGAACCGGGGAGGACGCTAATTCTTTTTCTTGTCTAAGGGAATGGTCTCCGGAAAGTATTTCCAGGCACTTTTTAAGCTGTGATTTTTCTTCTGAATCTATTTCTCTCCCCTTTTTTCCATCCGATTCTATTTTCTCAAGCCTCTTTTCAATCACCATCAAGTCACTCAGTGTCATCTCCGACTCCATTTTGAGGAAGTCACGCTCTGGAGAGGGTGGAGGAGAGCCATATGTATGAAAATTCTTTACCACCTGTATCAATGCGTCACAGCTTCTGGCTGCATTGAGCATGGCATTTTCTTTTTCTTTTCCGTGTGAATCCGATTCCCCCGCTTTAGGGGGCAATAGGTATTCAACCTGGGAATATATGGTTTTCTTGGGCTTGTATATCTCTGTTAAGTGGTCAACCCTGGGATCGGCGACCCTGACAGAGACAATAACCTGTTTTCCCTTTTCGATTTTTTCCCGGCCGGTTTCCGTTTCTCCACCGGTAAGGGCCTTGAACACTGTGTTTTTCCCGGATTGAGGCAGACCGATGATGCCCAGCTTCATCCCCTTTGCTCCTTTGCGTGTTGGGGCATTATATCACCTTTTAATGCATTAAATATATTCCCTTTTATTTTCTTGTTTGTTTTGTACAGCCCCGTAAGAATGGATCTTATGTGTATCCTCTGTGATGAATCCGCAGTGGGACAGCCGTTTTCAATATGAGGAAGCTCTGCTTCGGAAGCATATCTCTTTGTGATATTATTGCTCAGGAGATAAAGGGGCCTGATAACGGCAAGTTTTCCATCGAAAAAATCCTGCACAGGATGGATGGTACCGATTGATCCGGAGAAAAACAGATTTAAAAAGAATGTCTCTATGAAGTCGTCCTTGTGATGACCGAATGCTATCTTGTCGCATTTAAGCTCTGCTGCCTTTTCAAAGATAGCCTTTCTCTTCAAACGTGAGCACAGAAAGCAGGGGTTTTCCCTATTTTCTTCTGAATGGGCGAGGGGACCGAATCTGGTTTTGATTATTGAATAATTAAACTCATTTTTCTTGAAAAATTCTTCCATCCTTGCACCTGTATCCGCTTTAAACCCCAGATCTACATGTACTGCTATAATATCATAACACACGGGTATCCTCTTTAATCTTTCCCGCAGTGCCCACAACATGGACATACTGTCCATACCGCCCGAGACAGCCACCAGTATCCTGTCTCCGCCCCTTATCATTTCATAGTCGGACACGGCCTTTCCCATTAGCCGCTTCATCTCTTTGGCCGCATAGCTCAATCTGATTCTTCCCTTCTTTGCCCGAATATCTTTGATCCTATTCTCACCAGGTTCGACCTTTCCTCTATCGCAACCTTATATGAGTTTGTCATTCCCATGGAAAGATATTTCATTTCTACGTTAGGCAATTGAATGCCCTTGACCTGTTCGAATATCTCCCTTGCCGTCCTGAAATAGGGCCTGCTTTCCTCCGGATCACCAAACCTGGGACCCATTGTCATCAGCCCCTTAACCTTTACAAACTCAAGAGAAGAAATCTCTTTTATAAGGGGTATTATATCCCTTGGATAAACCCCTGTTTTTTGTTCCTCCTCTCCGCTGTTTATCTCGATCAACACGGGCATTAACTTATTCCGGGCACTACAATGCTTGTCAATCTCCCGGGCCAGGCGAAGGGAGTCAACAGATTCAATCATGTCGAAAGCATCGATTGCCTTTTTAACCTTATTTCTTTGCAGATGTCCGATAAGGTGCCATTCAGCCTTTTCTTTTACCTGGCCTATAACACCTATGGCCTCCTGGACATAGTTTTCGCCTATAATCTTTACGCCTGCATCAATGGCCTCGGATATTTCCCGGGCGTTTCTGGTCTTTGCGGCAACTTCCAGCATGACATTATCCGGAAGCTCTTTTAATATTCGAGCCACATTTTCTTTTATCATCTTTTTACCTTAATAATAGTGGATTATTATTGCCTGTTTTTGGGGTAAGGGCGGCAACGGGGCAAACATCTATGCAGTCCTGGCAGTCCCTGCAGACGGATGCGCTATCCCCCTCTCCAAAAAAGGTTACAACGGTATCAAGACCTCTTTTGGCAAAACTTAGTATCGGATAGCCGTTTTTTTCCTTGCATACGAAGATACACCTGCCGCACAGGACACAACGATGTGGATGATATTCAAGAAACGGATGTTCCTGATCTATTTTTATTTCTCTTTCAATTTGGTCGAGCCTTTTGAGTTTTAAGCCGAAATGAAGGTGCTTGGAGATACGCTGAAGCTCGCATCTTCTGTTGGCAGGACAATTTTTGCAGTCAACATGGTGAACGGACAAAAGAAGTTCGAATGCGGTTTTCTGCAGTCTTTTTACATGCTCCGTATCCGTTCGGACTACCATTCCATCCTGCACATTTACAGTACACGAGGTTACCGGGCTTTTATATCCTTCTATTTCTACAAAACAGAGCCGGCATGATGCCGGGGGATTTTTCATCTCCTTTAAATAGCAAAGATTGGGGATATATACATCATTATCCAAACAGGCCTGAAGAACTGTATTACCTTCTTTTGTCTTTATTTCCTTATCATCTACTGCAAGTGTAACCATTATTTTCCTTCCTCCGGGCGTTCAATAACGGGTGCCAGTTCCGGGGGAGAAACTTTTTTGACTGCATCATATTCCGGGGGGCAGGCACTCATGCATTCTCCACACTTGACACACAAAGTTTGATCGACACCCTTTTTTCTATTTTTTGTGGTAAAAATGGCCTCAGTGGGGCAACTTCCCACACATGCGTCGCAACCCCTTGCACATTTATCCAGATCTATATAGTAGGCTATCATTGATCTGCACATAAGGGAAGGGCACCTTTTTTCCTTGATGTGTGCCTCGTATTCTTCCCTGAAATACCTTATGGTGGTTAGTACAGGATTAGGGGCGGTTTTCCCCAGTCCGCAAAGCGAGCCTTCCTTTACATCCAGGCTCAGGTCTTCCAGCAACTCGATATCACCTTCCCTGCCCTCGCCTGTGGTTATTCGGTTAAGTATATCCAGGATATGTTGAGTCCCTATCCTGCAAAATGTACATTTTCCGCAGGACTCCTTTTGAGTAAAATCCAAAAAATATCTGGCTACCTCAACCATGCATGCATCTTCATCCATTACCACCATACCGCCGGATCCCATCATTGCACCCGCCTGGTTCAATGAATCAAAATCTATGGGAGTTTCAAGGAATGACTCGGGCAGACAACCTCCTGAAGGCCCTCCGATTTGAACCGCCTTGAATTTTTTTTGATTGGGTATGCCTCCGCAAATCTTAAAGATGAGATCATTCAGGGTTACACCCATCGGGATTTCCACCAATCCTGGCTGCAATATGTTTCCCACCACGGAAAAAATTGCGGTTCCGGGACTGGTTTCGGTCCCTGTTTTCTTAAACCATTCCGCGCTGTTCTCTATTATCGGTGCTATGGATGCAAAGGTTTTAACATTATTTATTACCGTGGGTTTTGACCATAAACCTTTCTGGGCGGGGTAGGGTGGCCTGGGTCTTGGCATCCCCCTTTGTCCCTCGATCGATCTGATTAGGGCTGTTTCCTCTCCACATACAAAGGCCCCTGAGCCCTGAAATATGCCTATTTCAAACTCAAAATCCGTACCCAGTAAACTCTTGCCCAAAAGTCCTGTCTGTTTAGCCTGTTCAATGGCATTTTTTAGTGTTGTTACTGCAAGAGGATATTCCGCCCTGACGTAGATAACAGCACTCTTCGCCCCCACTGCAAATGCACAGATCGCCATGCCCTCTATTACCTGGTGGGGATTGCTTTCAAGTATTGTCCTGTCCATGTAGGCACCCGGATCTCCTTCGTCCGCATTACATATTACGATGGGTTCCTCCTCCTGGGATTTTTTTACCATCTGCCATTTTTTGCCTGTAGGAAATCCCGCTCCTCCTCTTCCTCTCAATCCGGATTTTAATATTTCCTCAATAATCTCATCAGGTGGCAGGGAAAGGGCCTTCACAAGGGAAGAATACCCACCTTTGGCAATGTACTGGTATATGTCCGAAGGATCAACGAGCCCATTTTTGGACATCACCACCCTTTTTTCATGGTTGAACCGTTCGAATTCCATTACAGTGGGGATCATTTCGTTTGCTTCCATTGCCCCCAGGATATACTCGAACCCGGGATCATCTCCTTCTAAAAATAATTTAACCAGCAGTTTTGCCCTTCCCGGGGTTACATTTGGGTATAGAACAGGGGGAAACCCGGGTTTTTCGATCATTACAAGGGGTTCAGCGTAGCAATGCCCCAGACAACCCACCGGTATGATGCTTGCGTCTACATTTCTCTCAGCGAGGGCCTCTTCAAAGGCTGTTTTAACGTCCTTGGCACCGGACGCCAGGCCGCATGTAGCCATTCCAATGAATATATTGCTGCCTTCACCGCTTTTCATCTCCCGGTAATGTTTTTCCGCCTTTTTCTTTATGGAGGAAAAGGCCTCTTCAATTTTTTCTCTATTTTCCTGATTCATTCCGCTTTTTTTCCCGCTCTCTTTGTTCACGTTCTTTTTCTAACTGGAACCCTAAAATCAACCCTTCTACCTTGCTGGGTGCCATATGGCCGTATACTACGTCATCTATAATCGCCACCGGGGCCAGGGCACAACACCCCACGCATGCTACCCTGTCAATGCTGAACTCCTTGTCCGACGTGGTTTCTCCCGCACTTATTTCCAGCTTTCGCTCAAAATTTTCCAGTATTATGTCGCCACCCCTGACATGACATGCTGTTCCAAGGCAAACCTTTATCTGGTGTTTGCCCGGCGGATTAAACCTGAATTGATTGTAAAATGTTGCCACTCCGTAAACCTCGCAGGGAGAAATTTCCAGATAGTCAGCAACCATCTTCAGGGACGAGGAGGCGAGGTACTTATGCCTGTCCTGAATAGTCTGAAGAACAGGTATGAGATTATTTCTTTCCTTTTTAAACCCCTTCAGCATAGAGGATACGCCCTCGAGCATCTCCTTTTCTTCCATTTCCGGTGTTTTTTCCATATCTACTCCTGACGAGACCTATCCATAAAATCTTTTCCAGTCAATTCTAATGCAAGTTTTTTCATATATCAACTGATACTATATATTAGCGGATGTCCGAATTTTGCGAATGTTTCTCATTCGCATATATGTCATTAACCTTTTTAAGCCGATTCTGTCAACCATAATATAAAATTTCGCTGCAATTTATTAAGCGCCATCGATTTCGTTAAGAAACCTAACTATCTTATGTTTTTTCCGGATTCGGGATATGTATTTGCAAATTACCCTGGCACAGGTTTAAAACCTGTTTAATTAAGTGGTAATATGTTAGTAATTTTGATCCTCCATATATTTATAAATATGCCTGCGGTTCAAAATTGCTCCAAATTGGCGCTTCGCTTGGGTTTTTCAACCCTCGTTACGATGTCTACCGCACAATCTGGGTTTAAAATTGTTCCGACTTCCCCGTTCGCTCCGGTTTTCAGCCCGCGCTACGATGTTTCCTGCACAATCAGGGTCAAAGGGAAACTATGGAGTAGTTTAGCACAAGGGTTTCTTGACTTTAAATGATGCTTTGGATAACTATAATATTGATATGGATGCAAAAAGATCGGAAACTAATACATTGAAACCGGTAAAAATACGAGGCTTTACTTTAGGTGGTGGATCAGGCCTATTCTTAATCGCCGGAACTTGTGTTATAGAAAGCAGGGATACTGCTTTGAAAACAGCAACTTTTTTGAATGATATTTCCCAAAGGCTAAAAATCCCTGTAATATACAAGAGCTCCTATGATAAGGCCAATCGAACTTCAATCCATTCCTTTAGAGGGTTGGGGATTGAAAAAGGTCTTAATATTCTGAAAGAGGTGAAGGATATTACAGGGATGCCTGTGCTATCCGACGTGCATCAGGTTGAGGAGGTAAAAAAGGCGGCGGAGGTATTGGATATAATACAAATACCCGCTTTCTTATCTCGTCAGACAGACCTTATCGTAGAGTCAGCAAAAACAGGCCTGCCTTTAAATATTAAGAAAGGGCAATTTTTGTCTCCGTGGGATATGGAGCATGTTATCTCAAAGCTGCTGTTTGCCGGAAATGATAAAATAATCTTGACAGAAAGGGGCACCTCTTTCGGATATAACAATCTCGTAGTAGATTTTAGATCCATTCCAATTATGAAAAATTTTGGGTATCCGGTTGTATTTGACGCTACTCATGGTGTACAATTACCCGGAGGTAAAGGAGAAAGTTCAGGGGGGCAGAGGGAGTTTGTGGCACCTCTTGCAAAGGCAGCCGTGGCGGCCGGTGCGGACGGAATCTTTTTGGAGGTTCATCACGATCCGAATAAAGCACTTTCCGATGGCCCTAATTCTCTTTTCCTGGACCAGGTTGAACCGATATTATTGGTTCTGAAGGAAATCTACAGAGCAACCTTGAGTGGTTGTTAAAGTTAATGTGTTGCTTTAAGTATTTTATAATTTTACACAGGGACTATGGCAACGTGATTTAAGGACGTGTTTTTGGGGTAAGTTGTAAATAATGAAAAAATTTCCCATGATGTCACTGCCAGTTGCAGGCATTTTCGCACTTTTGGCGCTAACCGGTGTATTCATATTCAGAGCCCCTGAAATAAACGGCATATATTCCCGGATTTCCTCTGATACAGGCTCCGGAGAGGGCTTGAAGATAAAAAACGTAAAATACAGCCAGGATTCCAGGGACGGCCGTGGCAAATGGAAACTCGAAGCCAGGGAGGCCCGGGTTGTTGAAAAAAACAACACGGTTACATTTAAAGATGTGGTTTTAAGATTGGATTCCTCGAAAAAGAATGAATCATTTACCATAAAGGGCAAAGAGGGTGCCTATTTCAGAAAAAAAGGAAGAATCATCTTGAAAGGCAATGTAAGGGGGCAATCGGATAACGGATTCAGTTTAAAAACAAGCCTTTTGATATACAGTCAGAGAGATGATACAATTAAAACCGACAAGGTCATTACTATATCCGGCCCCTTTTTTCAAATTGACGGGGCTGGCGCCTGTATTGATTTAAAAAGAAATAAATTTATGATAAAAAAAGATGTGCAAACAAGAATTGATCAAAGAAATATTATTTAGAATTTATTTTGATGAGCTTGATATTTAGATCTTTTTATATTGGATTGATTTTCTTTTTGGCTCTTTTATTATCTCCTGTACCCGGGTTATCTTCTCGTACGGATAAGGCTGATAAAGAAGTCTCACCGGAAAGGCCAATAATTATACATTCGGATACCTTGGAAGTTGATCAGGAAAAAAAACTTATTGTGTTTCAGGGAAAGGTAAAGGCCAAAAAGGATGATATGGTGGTGGACTGCCAAAAGATGTTTGTATATTATACTGGTAATCCCGTTCAAAATAAATCCGGCGGGAATTCCGGCAGGATAGAGAAGATAATCGCCCTTGGTGATGTAGTTATCAATAGCTCTCAGCAGGGCATTGCCAGGGCGGGAAAGGCAGTTTTCTATCAGAAGGAGGATAAAGTTGAACTTACGGAAAGCCCTTTTATTCAACAGGGGCCGGATTCCGTTAGCGGGCAAAAGATAATTATATTTTTGAAAGACAATAGGAGTATAATACAGGGCGGGGAAACAGAAAGGGTAAAGGCCACTATTTTTCCCCGTGACAAGAAAACCAGCAATGATACAGGGAAATAACAGGCATAGTTTAGAGGTAAATAATCTCGTCAAGATTTATGGAAAGAGACGGGTTGTAAAAAAGGTTAACTTATCCGTTAAAAAGGGACAGATTGTCGGTCTCCTTGGTCCGAACGGGGCGGGAAAAACGACTACTTTTTACATAATAGTTGGCCTGATTAGGGCAAACAATGGTAGGATATCTCTGGACGATCAGGACATTACTCATGAACCGATGTATGCAAGGGCCAGGCTGGGTATAAATTACCTTTCTCAAGAACCCTCGGTATTCAGAAAGCTTACTGTGGAGGATAACCTTTTGGCAATTATGGAGATTGTGAATATTCCTGCACAAGAAAGGGATAAATTGCTTAATAATCTGCTGGGGGAATTAAATATAGGCCATCTTGCCGCACAGAAGGCTTACTCTCTTTCGGGCGGTGAGAGGAGAAGACTTGAAATTACAAGGTCTTTGGTTATGAATCCGAGTTTCATTTTGCTGGACGAGCCTTTTGCAGGGATTGACCCCATGGCTATAAGCGATATAAAAGAAATTGTCAAAGGCCTAAGGCGCAAGGGTATGGGGATATTGGTATCGGACCATAACGTCAGGGAAACTTTGGACGTTTGTGATTTTGCTTATATTATAAATGAAGGAGAAATTATAGAGTCAGGCAAACCGGAGGATATTACAAACAGTGATATAGTAAGGTCGGTTTACCTGGGCGAAGATTTTTTTCTGTAATAAATAGAGGGCAATGGCATTAGAATTAAAACAGGCACCGCGGATGAGCCAGCGGATAATCATGACCCCGCAGCTGCAGCAGGCCATAAAATTCTTGCAACTTTCGAGGCTTGAATTGTGCCAGACCATAAACACCGAGATGGAAAACAACCCAATGCTGGAAGAGGTCATGGGTGATGATAGCCTGGAAACAGCTCAGGATGAAGAAAGAAAGGAGCCCAAGCAGGAACAATTAGAGGATGTAGAAGTCAGGGATACATTTAAAGAGGATTTTGACTGGGAGACTTATGTATCGGAATACAATACGGCATGGATAAGCTCTCCTCAGGAGATTTCCAATGAAAAGCCTCCTATGGAGAACATACTCACCTCCAAGACAAGTCTTTACTCCCATCTAATGTGGCAGCTGTATATGAGCGATCTTGATGAAGCGCAAAAAAAGATCGGGGAATATATTACAGGAAACATTGATTCAAATGGATATCTTACCTTATCAATAGAAAATATCTCTGCAATAACCGATTGTTCAAAGGAAGAGGTAACAAAAGTGCTTCACCTCGTGCAGGGTTTCGACCCTGTCGGCGTAGGTGCAAGAGACAATAAAGAATGCCTTTTGCTGCAACTTAGATTTCACAATTTAGGTGGAAGTATCGCGGAAAAGATCCTGGAAGATCATATGAAGCAACTGGAGAGAAAGAGATATGACCAGATTGCCAAGTGCCTTAATATACCCGTAAAGGAGGTCTTGAAGGCGGTTTCTGTTATCACATCTCTGGATCCCAAGCCCGGGCGTTTCTATAACGACGACGAAACTATATATATAATCCCGGATGTTTACGTTTATAAAATGGGAGAGGATTTTTATATAATGCTGAATGAGGACGGGCTTCCCAAGTTAAAAATCAGCTCATTTTACAAGGATGCACTCACGCAAAGGAAGGATGTGTCCGCGGCAACCAAGGAATACATAAGGGAGAAATTAAGAACCGCTTCATGGCTTATTAAAAGCATACACCAAAGACAGAGAACCATATACAAGGTTTCGGAAAGCATCGTCAAATTTCAAAGGGGTTTTTTCGAGTATGGACCCGAGAATTTAAAACCCATGATACTCAGGAACGTGGCCGAGGATATACAGATGCATGAATCCACTGTAAGCAGGGTGATGAATAATAAATATATGTACACCCCTTTTGGTATTTTTGAACTCAAATATTTTTTAAACAGCAGTATTCATTCTGTTGACGGGCTCGACAACGTAGGATCTTCCAGTGTCAAGGAAAAGATTAAGCAGATAATCAAAAACGAAGATAAGACCAAGCCAGTTAGTGATCAGGATATAGTTGGAATCCTTGAAAAATCGAACATAGATATAGCCAGAAGGACGGTGGCCAAGTACAGGGAAATGCTTGGCATTCTTCCATCCAGTCAGAGAAAAAACATTCAATATTAGGGCAGGGACGATGAACAAATGTCTTAAAAGCCCTGGATTTATATATGGCACTTACCCTGCTTATGAATAAATTTCTGAAAAACCGGATATTTGAAACGGGTGATTGACTTTAAACTTTATTCTTGTTATGAAACAAAAATTTCAGGAGGATAAAAAATGGAGATATCCGTTACCTTCAGACATATGGAACCAGTACCGGAAATAAAATCTTATGCGAAGGAAAAAATATATAAGGTAAAAAAATATTTTGATGCCCCTGTTGAGGCCAACATAGTTCTTGAGGTTGAAAAATTCCGTCATATCGTGGATATGACTTTATCTGTGGACGGCAGCAAGATAAAGGCAGTTGATGAAAGTGAGGATATGTATTCTTCCATAGACGGTGCCATAGACAAATTGGAGCAACAATTGAGACGGTTGGTATCTCGTAAAAGAGAATTTAAATGGGAAAACATCAAGGATAGAGAGCTGATAGACAGCCAGCCCGGAGAGCAGGAAAGGTTAGATGAGCTTGGTCCAAGGGTGATCAAAAAGGAAGTAATGGATGTAAAGCCAATGGATGTTGATGAGGCCTCCATGCAGATTGAATTGTCCAACAAAAACTTTCTCGTATTCACGAATCCCAAATCCAAGTCCATCAATGTTATATACAAGAGAAAAGACGGAAATCTTGGCCTGATTGAGACGTCCGTAAAGTAGGTTCGAAAGGTCACAGAATGAAACTCTCGGAAATATTTAAGCCATATAATATTATACCGGATCTCAAGGCACAGGACAAAAAAAGGGCACTGGAAGAACTTTCCCAGGTTATTACCAATCAGGAGCCATCACTGAACAAGGGCACCCTTATGCAGGTACTGCTGGAAAGGGAGAAGCTTGGAAGCACCGGTATAGGCGACGGCATTGCATTGCCCCACGGAAAATTAAAGGGACTGGAAAGGCTTTTAGTATCCTTCGGGAGAAGTTTAAACGGACTGGATTTTGATTCTATAGATGAACAGCCGGTGTACCTGCTTTTTCTTTTAATTGCGCCTGAAAATTCCGCCGGCATGCACCTCAAGGCCTTGGCCAAGATATCGAGAATGCTTAAGGATGTTGAATTCAGGCAAAGATTGATGAATGCAAAGTCAAATGAAGATATGTACAGGATCATTATTAACAAGGATGACGAATTTTAATCGATTTTATTAATGATCGGACTTCTTATAATAACCCATTGCCAGCTGGCAAAAGAAATCGTCGATGCGGCTGAATTCATAACAGGTCCTATTGAGGCGGTGGAGTACATTTCCATCGAAACCCCAACGGACAGCAAAAGGATAATAGAAGAGATAAAGGAAAAGGTAAAAACCTTGGATCAGGGGAATGGAATCCTGGTTTTGACCGATATGTTTGGAGGTACGCCTTCCAACCTGGCCCTGTCTTTCCTCAGAAAGGGCAGCATAGAGGTTGTTACAGGAATAAATTTACCCATGGTTATAGCTGTTGCACATAACAGAAAAAATCAGGATCTTGAAAAAATTGCAGAAACGGCAAAAAACGCCGGTAGGCGCAGTATATCACTGGCCAGTGAATTGCTCACCCCAAAAGATGAATAATTTTTTTTCTGTTGTTGTAATCCAATTAAAAATTTTTTAATAGAAGAGGCTTTTGGTTAAAAGTCAGGGCTTCTGAATTAAATTCAACAAAATTTTATAGTCCTTGGGAGGTAGTATGAAGGTAAAGGTCGGAATAAACGGGTTCGGGCGAATAGGAAGAATGGTCTTCAGGGCTGGGTACAGGAGGGATGACATTGAGTTTTTGGCTATAAATGACCTTACAGACACCAGCACGCTTGCACATCTCCTTAAATATGACTCTGTACACGGCACCTTGGGAGATGAGGTAAAGTCGTCTGAGAAGTCAATTAAAGTAAACGGAAAAGATATGGATGTTTTCTCCGAAAAAGATCCTTCCAGGTTGCCCTGGAAGGATCTGAACGTAGATGTAGTTATTGAGTCTACCGGAGTTTTCAGGGATGCATCCAAGGCATCCATGCATCTGGATGCAGGAGCGGACAGGGTAATAATATCTGCACCTGCCACAAACCCGGATATTACTTTGGTAATGGGAGTAAATCACGAACAATATAATCCTGAAAGGCACCACATTATATCCAATGCTTCCTGCACTACAAACAGTCTGGCGCCTGTTTGCAAGGTATTATTGGACAATTTTGGGATTAAAAAGGGAGTTATGACTACAATACATTCCTATACCACAGATCAGAGGCTTCTAGATTTCCCCCATAAAGACCTCAGGAGGTCCAGGGCGGCTGCTCTTTCCATGATCCCGACTACCACAGGAGCAGCTGAGGCGATTTCCCTGGTAATTCCAGAACTTGCAGGTAAAATAGGCGGCATGGCCTTAAGGGTGCCTACTCCGAATGTATCATTGACCGATTTAGTGGTTCAATTGGAAAAGGCCTCATCTGTTAATGAGATAAATGCAGCCTTTGAAAAGGCATCTAAGGAAGATTTAAAAGGTATTTTGGAGTACTCAGAGCTGCCCCTTGTTTCCTCTGATTTCAACGGGAGTACTGCCTCTACGGTTGTAGATGCCATGTCCACAATGTGCGTAGAAGATGATATGGTGAAGGTTCTCGCATGGTATGATAATGAGTTTGGGTATGCAAACAGGCTGCTGGACGTAACTGCATATATTATGGACAAAAAATCGTAATAGAGGTGTTATGGAAAGCAAAAGACCTGTGATGGCGGCAAACTGGAAGATGAATCTTTCCCTGGATGAGGCGAGGGATCTTATCCTGAGTATTAAACAAGACGTGCCGAATTTCCCCGATGTTGAGGTCATTTTGGCGCCCCCCTTTACCACCCTGCATCTGGCAAAAGAATTGGTGTCCGGGACAGGTATTTTAATCGCCGGACAAAATATGCACTGGGAGACCAGGGGTGCATATACAGGTGAAATATCTCCTGCTATGCTCAAGGAGGCAGGATGCAGTCACGTTATATTAGGGCATTCGGAAAGGAGGCAGCTTTTTTACGAGACTAATGAAGTGATAAACAAAAAGATTCGCAGGGCCCTGGAACACGGCCTTAAACCTATTATATGCATTGGCGAAACACTGAAACAACGCAAAGGAAAAAAGACCTTTGATGTTTTAGAAAAGCAATTAAACGAATCCATAGTTCCATCAGTCCAAGAATCAGCTCCGCCGTCTGATTTGATCCTTGCCTATGAACCTGTCTGGGCCATAGGAACTGGAAAAACAGCGAGTCCGGAACAGGCACAAGAGGTGCATCAGTTTATACGAAACTGGATAAAAGAGTTTTTCGGACCGCCTTTAGCGGAATCCTTAATAATTCTTTACGGGGGAAGCGTGAAGCCCGAGAATATAAAGTCAATAATGGCTCAGCCGGATATTAACGGTGCATTGATAGGGGGAGCAAGCTTGAAGGCGCATTCCTTCCTTTCCATGATATCAGCATGTTCGAAATAATCTTTTTCCCGGTACTTGTTTCTACCAATTGGATGCTATCTTAACCCGGACCGTGCAGTGGTTGGCTGTGCACGGTCCGGGTTAAGTAGATAAGTTTCCCTTATGAAAGAATTTTTTTGATTTGACTTATAAAATAACATAATTTATTATAAATAAGCTATTTTTAATAGCTTTTATATAATATTTCACAGGGTGGGATGTACCTCAACTATTGGAATATAAAGAGATTTCCATTCAATAACGTGGCGGATACTTCTTTTTTTTACCTCTCCCAGTACCATGAGGAGGCATTGAGCCGGCTGCTTTATGCCTCCAAGATGATGAAGGGAGGGGCCATGTTGACTGGCAGTATCGGCTGCGGAAAGACCCTTATAAGCAAGGTATACATGAGCAAGCTTTTGGAGGAGGGGTGCGATGTATATCTTCTCTTAAACCCGCCTGCAGGACCCGCTGAATTATTGGAGCAAATACTGTATGGGATGGACATCGACAATATCCCTGATTCCAAGAGCAAGGCGTTGCATATACTTAATGAAAAAATAGTAAAAAATAAAAAAAACAATATAGAAACCATAGTAATCATAGACGAGTCACAGATGCTGAATGATGAAACCTTTGAAGAGGCAAGGCTCCTTTTGAATCTTCAAAGCAATGACAGCTTTTTATTGACCCTTGTTTTAATAGGGCAGGCTGAACTTAAGGTCAAAATCCGCCAGATAAAGCAGTTCGACCAGAGAATCGCAATAAGATACCACCTTCGCCCCTTTGATTTTTCGAACACCCTTAAATATATTATGCATAGAGAAAAAAAGGCCGGTTTCAAAAAAAACGTATTCACTACCAAGTCCATAAAGAATATATACGAATACAGCCAGGGCGTACCCAGAAAGATAAATACCATATGTGATCTTTGCCTGCTTGTGGGATACAACCAAAACAGAAATTTTATTGACTCCCCCATAGTTAAGAGCGTACTAAAGGAACTGGAGGATATATGATAAGGTATTCCAAAATAATAGAGCAGAGAAAGGGCTTGGTTGAAAAAAAGAAGGAAGACAAAGTGGGGTTTGTTTTTCGAAATGCAAGGATATTTGAGGAAAAAGCGGAGAAAACCGGAATGAAGGGCGATGCAGGAGAGTGGTACCGAAAACTGCTCAGCCTGGCAAAGGAGCTTAAATCCCAGGTTATTAATGACCAGCCTTTAGATATAGAAAAAATCGAAATTCAGGTGAAAGTCATTGTAAACCAAGGGCTTACAGATTCCCTTTATAACTATCTGGTATCCGGGCACGGCAAAAAGGGAAAAGATGAGGCGGGTAACCTTATTGTGCATTCCATTGACTTGACTGTGTTTACCCTTAAGATCGGCATGGGGATGGGATACAATGAAACCCGGCTATTGGCACTGGGAATGGCCGCCTTTTTTCATGATATTGGAATGTACAAGATACCTCCTCATATATTGTCCAAAAAGGGAAGGCTGACAGATCAAGAATTAGCCCAGGTAAAGAGACACCCGGAAATAACAGCGGATATACTTTTACAACTCGACAAAAAATACAACTGGCTGGCAGATATATGTATTCAGGTTCACGAAAGGCAGGATGGCTCAGGTTATCCTAAAGGCCTTAAAAATGAGCAAATACATGATTTTGCATATATTATTGGCCTCGTGGATATATATTCCGCCATGATAAAACAAAGGCCACACAGAGACCGGATCGAACAAAACAGGGCCATGAGAAACATAATTGCATCCAGCAAGGGCAAGTTTCCGGTTAATATTATCAAGGTGTTCCTGAACCAAATATCCTTCTTTCCCCTAAACAGCTATGTGAGGCTTAATGACCATTCCATAGGAAATGTTGTAACAACGAACGAGAATTTTCCACTGAAGCCCACTGTAGAGGTGCTCTATGCCAGCAACGGCAAAAGATTGAGGGAGAACAGAATTATTGATTTGTCCAAACAACCATTCCTATATATCACGGGGAGTGTTGATGAGGAGAAACTGTCTTAATTACACCTTTGTGCTTTTATTGTCGCTGGCGCTTTCTGCCGGTTGCTCCAAAAAGCCTCTTCAAGGAATCACCGCCAAGGAATTTCACCGGAAAAATAAGAACAAAGAAATAGTACTTAGTACCCGGGAGTCAGAAGAAAAACTGGATAGATTAAGCAATGTAAAAGAGAATACCGTGTTCACGGAAAAAAAGGGTTACCCGGAATACAAGATAGGTCCGTCTGATATGCTGGAGATAACCTCTCGCATAGGCAGTGAATATAAGATAGAAAACGTACTTGTCAGGTCCGACGGTACTATATCTTATTCCTTCGTCGACAATTTAGAAGTTGAGGGGCTGACGGCCAGGGAGATAGATAAAAAGCTTACGAAAAGACTTTCCAATTATGTTAGAAATCCAAGGATAGATTTACTTGTCAAAGAATTCAACAGCAAGAACGCCCTGGTTATGGGAGAAGTCGGGGTGCTCAGATATGTACATTACGAGGCAGGCAGCGGCAAAATACCCCTGAAGGGCAAGACAACCCTCCTTGATCTCCTGGTTACTGCGGGTGGATACACGGATGATGCCAACATAAAGAATATAAAGCTGATAAGGGATGACGAAATTTACTATATCAATCTTTACGATATTGTGTACAAAGGAAAAACGGCGTTTAATGTTATTATAGATGATGGAGATATGGTAGAAGTTCCGGAATTGCCCGAATACGGCGAGAAGATATACGTTCTTGGAGAGGTTAACTATCAAGGAATTTATTCCCTGGAAAATGCACCTGATCTACTTGCCGCCCTCTCCTTGGCCGGAAGTTACACCAGGACCGCTGTCGAGGAAAATACTGTCGTCATAAGAGGTTACGAGCCTGGCAAAGAACCCTTTGTAATTACCTCGGACGTAAATACCCTGTTGAAAAAGGGAGACATAGAACAAAACATATCTCTTAAAGACGGGGATATTGTATATGTACCCAGGAGTACAATAGGGGACGTAAACGAGTTTATAATAAATACAGTTCCTCTTCTGGATTATCTGCTTTATCCCGGAAAATTCAGGGATGCATACGGGAGTCACAAACATCTCAGGCTTGATTAATCAGCAGGTAAATGGCCCAATACGATATAAATTTACGTGAATACTGGAGGATTATAAAAAAGAGAAAGGTCATCGTCCTGTTGACCATAACCCTTTTGACCCTTTTTAGCATTGGCTTTGCTATTATCAGAGCACCCTCACCCCTTTACAACGCCACCTGTTCGATCAAGTTTGAAAAGGCCGTATCCCCGGTGGGACTATATGCTAAATTTCTGTCATGGAGCCCTGGAAATGAGATCCAGACCCAGATGGCCGTGATAAAAAGCTACCGTGTTTTCAAAGAGGCGGCTTTAAAAATGGGGATGATAAGCGATGAACAGGATTCCCTGCAGGATATTGGAAGGGTAATTTCAAACCTCCAATTCAAAATAAAAGTCCAGCAGGAGGAATACAGCAACATAGTGAATATTTCAGCCACTGCCAGAAGCCCGGAGTTCGCCGCATCACTGGCAAACCAGGTGGTCCTTGCTTATAAGGATATCCATGCCCAGGAAATAAATAAGAGAGTAGAAGATGCCATAAAATTCATCAAAGGACAGCTGGAAATAGTGGGTGAGAAGCTCCGGAACGCAGAAGAGAGATTAAAGGAATACAGGAGGGGAAATAATGTAATTGCTATCGGTTCCCAGAGCTCGGATTATCTGGACAGGCTTTCTTCCATGGAAACCAGGCTGCAAAATATTGCAGATGCTAAGGAACAACTCCATGATATATCACAGAGGATGAGGGAATATGCGGGAAAGGGTGAAGTATCTGATGTAAGCTTTTACACGGATAAGGCCTCGGACCTGTATCAAAAGCTTAACTCGAGGCTGGTGGATCTGAGGTTAAAAAGGGACAAAATGATGGTGAGCTATACCTCCGCCCATCCGGAAGTGATAGAGGTGGACAAACAGATATACGAAATAAGACAAAAGATGTTAACAGCGCTGGAGAGCCAGCTAAGGAGTAGGGAGAAGGCCGAAAGGGACCTTGCCAAGGAGATCGAGATTATCAAACAAAAGATTGAATTACTGCCCTCAAAGGATCTGGAAATTTCGCGCCTGGAAAGAGAGGTAAAAAGGACCAACGAGACATATACGCTGCTGGAATCCAAATATCAGGAGGCCCTGATCCAGGATGCCGAAAAACCCGAAGAAGTTACAATAATAAGGCCCGCCTTTGAACCCTCCAGCAGAATAAATCCCCCTAAAATATTCTCTTCCGGTGTTCTTGGGGCCATTATAGGTGTAATACTTTCCCTGGTGCTTGCCTTTATTGTGGAAACATTTGATACTTCTCTCGGTGCAATCGAAGATGTAGAGGAAACCCTCGGACTTCAAGTACTCGGGTTTATCCCCTATCTGGAATCAAAAGAAATTCAGGCTTCTCTTAGGGATAGATATAAACAGGAAGTTTCACAAGATGTCCTGGAAAGAAACTCCTGCTTGATCCCCCATTTCGGGCCCCAATCCCCCCTGGCTGAAAGTTTCAGATCACTGAGAACCAATATCCAGTTTCACGCACTGGAAAAGGATGTCAAAAGTATAGTATTGACCAGCACCATTCCCCAGGAGGGCAAAACCGTCGTGGCGTCCAATCTCGGCATAACCCTGGCGCAGGCGGGATTAAGGACCCTTGTGCTGGGCACTGATCTAAGAAAGCCGACCCTGTATAAGATATTCGGGCTGGATCCGTTTCCAGGGCTTACGGATCTTCTCTTGGGTAACTCCGATCTTCCAAATACAATACGGACAGTGGCGGATATCATGATGGGAAAATTGAGCATGGATGAAATAATGCTGACACCCGGGATAGACAATCTGCATGTTATCACCTGTGGTACAATGCTCTACAATCCCACCGAACTTATGCACTCAAGCAAATTTAAGGACCTTTTGCAGGAACTTCGGGACCAATACGACGTAATACTGATGGACTCACCGCCTATGATATCTGCAACAGATGCCTCCATACTTTCCATGAATTCCGACGGCACTTTGCTCGTTTACAGAGCAGGGGAGGTTGCAAGGGGAATACTAAGAAGGTTTAAGGTGCAGCTGGACCAGGTAAAGGCCAATATTTTAGGTGTTATTTTGAACGGTGTGAAGGCGGAGATGAGCTCTGATTTTGAGGAACTTACCCATCATCATTATTATTATTACAAGGAAGGAGCAGCCCAAAAGAAAACCAAGGGGAAAGGGGTAAAGCCGGGTTCTTTCCTCAAGAAACTTTTGATAATCATAGCCTTGCTGTTTTTGTTTGCAGGCATCCTGTGGCAATATGGGGTTATAGATAAATATTTACCCGGAGAAAAGACTTTACAGGAAAAACTTCCCGAAAAATCATTACAGGAAGGGCCTGAGAATAAGGCCAAGCTCAGCATATCCGGGAATGATTCCGGAAAAACCCTGCTACCGCAGAATTCCTCGTCCCTACACAGGCCCTATTCCATAATGACTGGCTCGTTTAGGGATATAGAAAAGGTTAAAAAATCAGTAAAAATCCTTGAAGAAAAAGGTGTGCATCCCTATTGGACACTGGTTAATCTGGGTGACAAGGGATATTGGTTCAGGGTTTCCGTGGGACAGTTCGAGAACGAGGCCTCTGCAGGGAAATTCAAAAAAAAATACGGGCTTGAAAAAAGCAAGATAATAGAGACCCCATATACAAATGAAATAGGATGTTTTGAATCTGAAATAGACTGCAAGAAGGAGGCCTCAAAACTTATAGAGGCCGGTTATTCCCCCTATTTAGTGAGAGACTCGGGGGGAGGCTATAGGCTTTTGATAGGGGCTTTTGTAACTGAAGAGGGCGCCAGAGAATCTGCCCTAAGGCTGAAAAGCCTGGTGGGCATGAACAGCAAGGTCACCCATAGATAATTTTGGTTAAGAGACTTTTTAACTATGAGGATTATACCCTCCTGGTTTTCATTTTCTTGATACCTTTCTTTATCTTCCCTGTTTGCTCCTCAAGCCCCGGCTTTTCTAAAAGAGCAAATACGGCCTTTTTATAATCCTCAACACCGGGCTGGATGAATGGATTGTGGCCAAAGAGATAACCGCTCAGAGCCACGGATTTTTCCAGCATGTAATACAGTTGCCCAAGGCAAAATGCATTTCTCCGGGGCAATATGATTTTAATATTTGGGACGTTGCCCGAATGGTGGGCATATGCCGGTCCTTCGATGACTATTCGGTTTACCTTGTTCAGGTCAATTCCCCGTTCCGCCATAAAATTTAAACCCTCAATATTATCCTTATCATAAGGGAGGGGCACCCTGTTATCATTCTCATCGAGCATGAGAAAGGTCTCGAATATATTTCTTGCACCCTGTTGAACCATTTGGCCGTTGGCGTGCAGTTTTTCTGGGTAGATAGAAGGTGATACCCACATTCCTCGGCCGCAATGGCCTTCGCTTTCCGGGAACAGCTGTTCCATCCATCTGGCTACACCGTATAGGTGTGAGGAGTTGGTGGCTACGACCTCGATTTTTTTTCCTTTTAGCCATGCTGCATGACGTACGGCGGCATGCAGCAGGCTGGGATTTTTCCAGAAGTCCTCGGTCAAACTCAAGGTTCTCATATACCTGAATCCTTCAACAAATTCTTGAATATCAATGTTAGCCATTGCCAGGCCAAATAGTCCAGCATCGGTTAAAACCGAGAATCTTCCTCCTATGTTTTCCGGGATAGCAAAGGTCTTGTATCCTTTAGAGCCAGCTGATTTTGAAAGAATTCCCTTGTGAGGAGAAGTAGTGGCATAGATTAAACTATTTGATTTTTCTCCCCAGTTTTTTTCCAACAGATTGCGAAGCACCCTGAAAGTGATAGCAGTCTCCAGCGTGGTGCCTGATTTTGATATAATATTTATTCCTACGACTTTATCCCTGAGCATGTCCAGAGTGTCTCTGAGGTAGTCTGGATCGGTGTTTTGGCCAAGAAAATATACCTCCGGTGCATTTCCACGATTTTTTCTTTCCAGCCTGTTAAAATATTTATGGGTCAAGGCCTTAAAAGTGGCCTCAAGCCCAAGATAAGAACCTCCTATTCCTACAGATGCAAATGCATCGATACGATTTGACAATTCCGCGGCCGAGTTATTTATTTCTTTTAGGTGGCCTTGTGTTATTTCTTCAGGGAGATCACGCCACCCGGTCATCGGTATCCCATTGTCCAGAATATCTCCCTGGTCTTTTTTCAACATCTCGTGCGCCTTTTTTATCCCCCGGGAAAGACCTTCTATATCCTTTATGTTTACAGGAAATTCACCAGGAGTGTTGAAAAGGCAGGTCAAATCCAGGGATATCCGGTTTTCTGCCTTCCATGATTTACGATCAAAGGGGTTTTGTTTGCGGCGTCCCCTTTTTTTCTGTTTTTGGATAGTTTTGTTGGAGTCAAACCCAAGAAGCTCCATGCCTTTCATAATAACCTCCAATATGTTAACCGGCGGATTAACGAATTTTCCCTTTTCCCCCCGGGGTATGATGTACTTAAAAAAAAGATTCCGAAGGGGGCCTGATTAAACCCAGATTGTGCAGTAGGCATCGTAGCAAGGTTTTTCAGGCCGCAGTAGTTGGCTGCTGCACAATCTGGGTTAAATAAAAGAATACCACAGTCATTCCATCTTGACCAGCAACCAGTGTTCAATACTCAGGTTTCGGAGTTCAGAAAAAAACCGTAACAATTATTATGTTTTCAGACCCATAGATATTGCCTTCCCTTCTTCCCAACCCTTCTCCGGTACCGGCAAGAGAAATCACGGGTATCTCTTTTTTATGGAGTATATATTTGCATAAATCTTTGTCTCACGCCCGCCTTGTATTAGAAGCATGGGCCGGATACAGGGCAGGTTTTTCTCCGTTTAAATAAGAGACACCCGCACTCTCCCTGGGGAAAAAGAACCTGAATATTGAATGTTTTTATTTACTTCTAAGTAATAGGTTTTGAGGAAGCAACAAGAAACCTGAAGCCAGATTATGCCCTGCAAAACCCGACAAAGGCCTGACTGTTCCTCAAAGGCAATATCTAAAAAGAAATACCCCAGCAATTACAGTTATTTTCCTAACTTGTTTGTCTTGACCTTAAAGATTAATTTAAATCACTCTTGTCCAAAATCGGTTTTTTCTTTGGACAGGATTTGAACCATATGACTACAAGTATTGGCTTTTATACCCGAAGTTGCCTCTCCAAATCGGCTTATTTTATGACTTTTCCGGGAATGATACCCTGTGAGATACCTATTTTCAGAAAGATCGCGGTTATTGGACAGCATTCTAAAATCAAGACAACCTGAATTCCCGGCAATGATGGGCATTATGTAAAATCAGGTACTTATCTGTCCAAATTAGCGGATTTCATTCTATTTTGGACAGTAGTGATAATAATCCTTAATTTAATTAATCAGCACTCCCTTCTCTCGGTCTTTATCTGCATTAAAAAAGTTTTAACTTATTGAAAAAAATGCTTCTTCCGTTTATAAACCTTAAAGCAAAAGGTCAGGGTCATTTGCTAAAGTCATTAATTAAACGTATTGGTTTAAAAATAACATGAAAGGGCGTTTAAGATGAAAATATTGCTGACCGGATCGAGGGGCCTGCTAGGTAGCGATTGCAAAGAGGTGCTTGAAAAAGACTATGAGATTATTTCCCCGGACAAAGAGGAGTTCGACATCACTAACTGGGATAAGGTTATAACAGTAATCAGCCAAATGTCTCCCGATATAATCCTTAATTGTGCAGCCTTTAGCGATGTAGACGGGTGTGAAACCAATAGGGAGTTATCGGAGAAGATTAATGTTGAAGGCGCTAGGAGCCTAGCACAAGGAGCAGCCAGATATGATAAGGCTATAGTCCATATTTCTTCGGATTTTGTATTTGACGGAAAAAAGAGACTACCTCAACCATACTTCGAGGATGACTTTCCAAAACCCTTGTCTTTTTATGGCTTGACAAAGGCCGAAAGCGAAATGGCTGTTAAGCAAAACGCGAGAAATTACATTATCATAAGGACTGGATGGCTTTACGGAATACATGGAGATCACTTCTTAAAGAAATTACTTTCCTTGGTGTTAAAAGACGGTAAAAATTCTATAAATGTTGTAGAAGACCAGTTTGGCTCTCCTACCTGGTCTTTTAGTCTCGCACGGCAAATAAAAATGTTGATAGACAATAAAAAAGAGGGCATTTACCATGCTACCTCTGAAGGTTTTTGCAGCAGATATGAATGGGCAGGTTACTTTTTTCAAAAGATGGGAATAACTGTGGATATACTTCCTTGTTCTGCAGAGTATTATCCTTCGGCTGCAACCCGGCCTCTGAATTCAATATTGGAGAACAGGCAATTAAAAAAAGAAGGGCTCAATATAATACCGAATTGGAAAGCGGACCTGGATATATTTGTGGATAGATACAAGGAAGAATTATTGAGAGAAATGGGTTAGTATTTTTACTGGGCTTGTGAAGGATCTTTTTGTAGTGAGGGACAAATCTAAATTTTAACTTGAACCAAAGGTTGTATTGCACCTATAATTAATTTAAGAATAGATTTCAGCGATAAAGGAGGAAAAATGCTTATAAAAGATATTATGACCATGAATGTGGTTACTGTCCCCAGCCATACGTCTATAGCCGATGTAAAGAAAATCATGGGCGCTCACAAGATCCGCAGGCTTCCGATAGTGGACAGAGGAAAACTCATGGGAATTGTAACCGAAAAAAGATTAGAGCAATACACGCCTTCCAAAGCCACATCCTTAAGTGTTTGGGAGATCAGTTATCTCCTTGGCACTACACCTGTAAAAGAGATTATGGAGAAGAACGTGGTGACCGTTAATCCTGAAATGACAGTTGAGGAGTCGATTGATCTTTCCCAGAAAAAAAAGGTGGGCTCACTGGTTGTTGCTCAGGATGGCCAGTTGGTCGGCATACTCACCACAAACGATGTTTTCTACAAGATAGTAAATTCCGTGCTTGGACTTGGAATGCCTGGGAAAAGGGTCGAAGTTACAGGAAACAAAGACCGCAAAATTATAATAGACGTGGTTTCACTGGCGAACGAGAAAAATATACCTGTTATAACCTTACATGTTATAGACCTGCCTTATACCGGGGGAGAAAAAAAAGATATCGTCATACACCTGGATGCCGAAGATGTAAGCGACTACATGGAGGAGTTAAGGTCTATGGGCTATGAAGCTGTTGAAAGGACGCGCTAATTGACGAAAAATCCACTTCAGAAAAAGGTTTTCCTCATTGACGGTCACAAATAAAGTGTACATGGTTTAACCCAGATTTGCCATTCTGTAAAGGTGCTTGATCCTTTCAAATGGGCCGAAAATTTTGGCGGAAGTGCATGGGAATCGAACCCACCCGCGAGGGTTTTAGCCCCGCGCACCGGATTTGAAGTCCGGGAGCCCCACCAGTGAGCTTTCCACTTCCACCTTAGTACCTAATGTATAAATTGCATATTCAATTGTCAACATGACATTGCCTACCAGACCCTCAACTGTGTTGTTCCAAAGGGCATTTTGGCTACGAGAATAAATCGGATGAAAGAGCCCTTCGGGCCCTCCTGGGTGCATAGAAATCTACCACCCCCGGCTTAAAGGGGATGCCAAGCACGTGGGTTAACTCCCTTAAAATTTCCTCTTTATTTGAAAGACCTTTGTTATTGTAAAATGTCCTGCAAAACCTTTCACCCCAGCTGTTATCATAAATGGCTGTGTATTCAAAAATTTTGTCTTCCTTCCTGCTCCTGGTAAAGTTGATGACTAAAAGAAGCCTTTTTATGTAAGGATCGCGTAGCATATCCTCGAATAGGAGGTCTTCTATCAACCGATCGGGGAAGAATCTCATGAGCATGTTTAAAAGTTCCTGTATATCCTGGATCAAAATCGGGAAAGGGTTCGGGCTCAGGTTTAAATAAATATCCCTTGAAAAGAGTCCATTATTTATTATCCAGGCACCTAAAAACTCTATTCTGTCCGATATTTTAAGAATTTCTTGCTTCCTTTCCGCACGTGGACCGGTTGGTGACTGAATCAATTTCCATTCAACGCCAGAGGCCTTTTCTTTAAACTTTATATACAGCCATTTGAAGTTATGGTTTGAAGGTGGGTGCACCACAAGCCTGTCTACCTTTGCCCTTTTTTGAATCAGCCTTGAAGCGATTATTCTGCCGAAGAATGTTAAATCAGAGGGAGAAATAACGGTGTCCTTTATCTTTCCCAGGCAGTTTGAGATCCTCTTGTAGGTCTGGATCATGTATCTGGTCACCTCTTTGTTATGCTCAGCCAGCCTGTTAAAGGACCATTCTTTAAAATGCTCCAGGTCCTGAATCTTTTTTTCATTCCAGTTCCACATGTTTAGATATTCGGCGATAAGGCCTTTTTTGTCTATAGTGAGCATAGGTTTGAAATTATGCAAAGAGCCGATTCCCGCTTTAAGGTAAAACGCAGTTTGTATCTTGTCCAGGGATTCCTGATCGTTTCTCTCCCGGTAAAATTCAAGCACCTCTTCAAGGAGAAGAAGATATTGATCGATTTTTCTTGGGTCTTCTTGGTGCTTGTTATAATTGGCCTTTAATTTATTGCATAGGAGCGGATAACCCTCTGCACCGGTAGCGTATTTTTCCAGAAGAGCTATCTTCAGCAGCGATTTATATGGACTGGTTAGACCCTTTAATACCTGCCATATAGATGCACCGAAATATTCTCCCAAAGGTATGTTATCCACATTTCCTAAATCAATATAATTTTTATTAAGTATAGAAGCTAATTTTCTGAAATAACTATATTTAGAGTCGTTAATATTTTGAGGCAGAATCCACCACAAGGGTAATTTGCCTGCAACAAATACCACAGTTCGGTATAATTCTTCTTTGAGCAATTTTCCCTGTGCCGACCCGGAGCTTTCTTTGTTACTACTCCCGAAATCATTGTTTCTGACATTCTCTTTATCCATAATAAAGAAATGGACCTTGGTGCGAAAGATCTTCGAGGACCAGGAAGATATGGCCTTTAATTTTGAATTTAATTGTTTAATCTTTTCCTTTCCCATTTCGGCGTAATCCGTGCATACCCAGTAATCAATATCTGAATCTTCACTCTGTGCTATGGAACCTATACTGCCTATTGTAAACAAGGACTCGATATCTTTTTTACCTTCAAGGTTCAAATCGAATTCCTCGCTGGGAAAGTATCTTTTTACCTTTTTCAAGATAGAGTAAGAAGGCATGTATCCGTATATACCCCTGGGAGTTTCAGGCGTATAGGAATCATACAAAAGTAAATTTTCTCCGACATGAATCAAAAAGGGAATAAGGTCGAAGAGGTCAGCCTGGTCGGGCCTGAAAGATTCCATGGCTATCTCAAGCCTTCTGTTATTATATTTCAGAAAGATGCCCTTCTGATTTTTTATCTGAACAGACAGCAAAAGCGCATTAAATGCATCCTCAAATTCGTTAAAAAAAATTTCCTCGAAAAACCGGAGGGGCAGGGAAATAGACCTGGTTCGCCCATTTTTAGAATATTTTGTGTTTAAATGATAGGACATGGCCATTTTAGAGCCGGAAAAAGATGAGGAAAAAATAACTGCGTGGGAAATGTCAGAGGTATAAAGGTTGCAGAGTATAAACCTTGAATCCCTTATATTTGCACCGAAAAAGGACGACTCTTCCATGTTTGACATGGTGAAATTACATGTTTGCAACCTTGAATCTTCGAAATTAGCACCCCGCATTTCCACCTCCTTAAAACTGGTATCAAAAATGGAGGTGTTGGAAAAATCCGGACCGGAAAAGATAACTCCTTTGAATGAGACTGATTTAAATCTGGCATTTTCAAAACTTGAAGATTCTATATAGGAACGGTCGAAAATCACATCTTCCAGCACCGCATCTTTAAAGCATGCGCTGGATATATTGGCATTTGAAAAATCTATTTTTTTTAATATTGCTCCGGAGAAATCTACATTATTTAATGTAGACTTAGAAAGATTAAGGCCGGTTAGAGTAATCCCGGCTACATTCACATTTTTCAGGGGGATTCCCTTTAACAGCCTCTTTACATAAAACCGGTTTTTTATGCGGGCTCCCGGACCTGACCTGAGTTGTTTATTGGCTGGAAATCCAAATGCTTCATTCGCCGAACCGGCTTGGGAATATTCAGGCCCGGAACCGGAATTCATTTCCTTTAAAAGGGAATTGGCCATTTCCCTTATTTCGCTGTTTGAACTTTCCGCACATGCATTCAATAATACAGTCTTTAGTTTGATATCTCGGCCTGTAATCTTATCGGCTATTATTTTCCTTGCCCCCGCTTTCTCTTCCGAAGGCAGATGCGTTAGAATATTTTTTGCGGTTACAGTCTCCAATTTTGGCAGTATGTGAAAAACATCCTTTTTTATTCCCGGATACCCTTTTAAGATCTTCAGTATAATTTCCTCGAGGTTGCCAGGGCTGAGGCATACAAGTGTCCGAAGTGCATAAAGAACCATATATTCATCTTCTCCTGTAAGCAGAGAGCATACTGCACTTATAATGGCTTGATCTCCTTTCAGATCCGGCCTTTTAAACATATTTAAAACGGTATATCTTATATCGTTTTTTATGCCCCTCCGAAGCAAGGGAACAAATTTTTTTAAATGATTGTGCGACCCCAGCAAACCGACAACCTTAAGGGCCTGGATTATCTCGGTCAAGCTTTTAACAGGCCTTGTTTCCTTTTTTTGTCGGTTAAAGAATAAGCTGAGATCAAACCTGAAAACATGCTCAAGTAAGCCGATCCTTATACATGTTTCCTTGATCAGGCCATTTAATTGAATTTCCTGATTAAATACATCGGCGAGGAACTTCTTTAAAGATCTAATGTCCTCAATAGAATCCGCTAAATTTTTAATTAACGGGTAGAGGTCTTTCCTGGAGGCAAAGCTGTCCTTTGTGTATTGGTCCAAAAAGTGAAGCTTTAGGTTATCAGGAAGAGCCTCAATGGCCCTCAAAATCATATCCCTATGAGTAAAGGATTGACAAAAAAAACACCAAACAAGAACAGGCCCTCTGCTCCTCAAAAGCAATAAATATTTAATGGAAAACTTTATAAATTCTGTATCAAGGCTGGTTTTCATGTGTTTGTAGAGAAAAAAAGACAACTTTGAAATCGCATAAGAACTGGCCCTGTCGTATTTATCTAGAGCAGTTATTTGGTCCAATATCTTATTCAAAGAGGTAATGGCCTGTTTCTTTACCGCAGAGGATATATCATCCAGGCCGAACAATACGGATCGCCAGCTCAAGGCAAAGGGCAGGCCCTGGGAAAATGCCAGCATCCTTTTTCGTTCTTTTGCATCTGCTTTCTGCCACAAGGCCTTAAATCTGGCATTAAAGTCATCCAGAATGGATTTATCCACTTCAGGCGGGGGCAATTTATGCCATCTTTTTGTTCTTACATCTTCAAAAAAGGTATTGATTTTTTCTGATATCAGTTCTTTAGTTTTGTCCATAACAGCAACACCTTTCCCTTGACCTCATCAAAAAACTATAATACTAAACAAAACCATTGGTGTCCAAAATAATTAGCATTGGTTTTATGTTAGCAACAAATCCATCCGGATTGTTTAACCCTAATTCTTTGTTTCGGCATTAAAACCCTTGCAGTGCCCCAGGCGAAGCCCGGGGCAGGGGAATAGATTTAGAACAG
>CAZZPR010000030.1:0-31236 GCA_964655655.1 uncultured Desulfobacteraceae bacterium
TTGAAGATAGTATTATTAAACCTGTTAATTTATCAACTGCGAAACTTTAGTTATAAGTAAATTTATTTCAACCCAGATTGTGCAGTAGCCAACTGCTGCACTATCTGGGTTCAATGCTTTTTGGTTTCTAAGGCACGGGGTTTGCCTTAACCTTGCCTAGCATGCGCATCAAGAAATTTCCTGGGAGTCATAATCTTAATGCCCATGTAATCACCTATTGCCTGGAGATACTTATAAATGACTGAATTTTTTGGACTGGTAATCTATGAGAAGTACAGACAGGAACCCCGCAAACATCATAAGCACGGCGAGGCATACCTCGCTGTTCAGCGATGAGGGCAGGATATTATGCTGCATCAGGATTGCTTCTTTTCCGGTAGAACTTAAATGAGCAATCAGGGACTTTTTCCAGGGCCAGACCTTTCTCAAGGAACCCAGCATGAGACCTATAAGTATCGCCATCGTAAGGTCATGGTATCTTTTAAACAGCCACCCGACAATTCTCACAAAGCTCAGCAATCCCACCAAGGCACCTGATGCCAGGGCGAAAAGGGTGATAAAATCGCAGTTGTTTACAGCATCCAGAACATAGGGATATTTACCCAGTATTACCAGGATATAGGCGCCGGATATACCGGGAAGGACCATGGCGCAGATTGCCAGGGCCCCGCTTATAAAGATAAACCAAAGGGTGTCCGGTGTTGCTGCGGGTATAATACCGAAGAAGTGATAGGCACCTATGGATCCCAGAATAATAGAGATAACGGTTCCCGTCCTCCATCTAATTATAACCCGGCTTACGGTAAACACGGATGACAGTATCAGTCCAAAGAAAAAGGACCACACCATAACCGGATGATTGCCCAGGACCCAGCTCAGGAATCTTGCCATGGAAAATACCGCGCACAGTATTCCCACAAAAACAGCAAGGAGGAAGGGCCAGGAGACCGAGGCCAGGGCCTCCTTTACCCTGAAACCGGAGACCAACTTTAGAAATTTAAGGTCAAAAGAGCGGATGGATTGAATAAGCTCCTCGTATATCCCCAGAATAAGGGCCATAGTTCCGCCCGAGACTCCGGGAATTATATCCGCGGCGCCCATAAAAAAACCTTTGACAAACAGTATGATATGACCTGAAAAGGGCCTTGAAGGCATTAGCAGTTATCCGATAAAATTATGCATCTACAAGAAAATTCTTGTATCAGATGTAGCCCTTTTTTCAAAGGAATAAAATAATGCTGAGACCTTTGTAAAATATGACATTGCTTGCCATCAGAACAAAGATAGTGGTGCTTTTCTGAGGTGACCGACGGCAGCCTGTCGAGGGCCTCCAGGTTGAGCGAGGCGCTTTTCTTTTCGTGACCCCGAGCGCAGCGAGGAGAATGGGGAGGGGGCAATTTTCCCTCGTAGGTAAGTCACGGAAAAGACCGGCCCGGGAAACTCGGAACAGAAGAAAAGCACCACCATCTTTAAAAAAATGAGTTGCACAAAGGACCCGTTTCTATTCATGATGACGAATTTTTGCTCCCGCGGGTTCAGGAATCTCCAGCAAATCCCCGGAAAGGATTGCATATGGTATATTCTTTACCATCATTTCGGCTTCTTCCTGGTTACCCAGGATCTCGGCCGCCGCCTCCACACCCCTAGACAGAATAGGGGCACGCCTTCCATCGGAATGCCCGTCGCTTGAAATTACGTGAACAAGCCGATTGGTCAGCAGCTTTTCCGAGCATACCTTTGCCGCTTCTCCGAAGTCACCGGTAATGCTCATCGCGGTTACCTGCCCTATGGCACCCATCAATATAAGCTCCCTCAAAACCCCGGTATCCTTTTGTATCGCCAGATTTCTCTCCGGGTGACTTATAATCGGGGTAATGCCTCGGAGCCTCAGGGAAAATACCTCCTCCTTTACCCCGGAGGGAACTATGTGTGTTGGCAACTCAATTAATATATATCGTTTTGCATCATCAACGGTAAGGGCATCTCCTGCATCTATCTGCTCCATAACATGGGGACACAGATACACCTCCGCGCCTGGATAAAGACGCAAGTCTATGCCTAATTCTAAAAGGGATTTCTGAAGGCTGGAGGTCTCGGACTTTATCTTCGAGGCCCCGTTAAAGTACACACCGTTCAGAGTATGAGGGGTGGCCACCATGGTATGGATACCGTCTTCCAGCGCCTTTCTGCCCATGGAAAGGCTCTCTTCCAAAGACTTTGATCCATCATCCAGGCCGGGCAATATATGGCAATGGATATCTATCAACTTTAATCGTAGTACCGGCTCTTTGGTCGTTTCTTTCTTCGGTATCTTTTAGCCTTTTTTCCATCCTCTCCGTAATAATAGTAATAATGCTGGTAATAATAATAGCCGTCCCTTCCCATATCCACGCCATTCAGGATTATACCTATAATATGGGCCTTTACGGCTTCAAACTGGGATAATGCATTTCGGGCGATCTCCCTGGGTGTTTCACCTGCACGAATAACAAATATTACACCTTCGGCTGACCTTGACAGCACAACCGCATCCGTTACAGCTGTAGACGGCGGAGCATCGATAAAAATATATGAATATCTCGTACGCAGGGTTTCGAGAATGCTGGTCATACGGTTCGAGCCGAGTATTTCCGATGGATTGGGTGGTACAGGGCCACAGGGTATAATATCCAAATTTTCTACCCCTGTATGATGTACGGCCTTCCCCAGGTCACCGCTACCGACCAGGATATTGGAAATCCCCCTGTCCTTTTTTATACCGAATATCTTGTGCAGGCTTGGCCTGCGCATATCGCAGTCAAGTATAATAGTCCTGGCTCCGGCCTGGGCCATGGTAATGCCCAGGTTTGCCGTGGTAATGGTCTTGCCCTCTTGAGGGCCCGCACTGGTTACAAGTATAGTCCCCGGCGGGGATTCAGCGGATGAGAAAAGTATTCCGGTCCTTATGCCCCTGTAAGACTCGCTTGCAGTGGATTTCGGGGAATGCAAGGTTACCAGTTCGGGCCTCTCCTCCTCCCCTGAATCGAATACCGGGGTAGGCCCGAGATAGGGTAATCCGAGTTGCTGCTTGACATCCTCCGGGGTCTTAATTGTATTGTCAAGATATTCGAAAAAAAACGCCAGGCCGGTGCCTGTTACAAGCCCCACTATAACGGCCAGTAATATATTGAGTTTTTTATTGGGTTTTACCGGTGCCCGGGGAGCCTCCGCCCTGTCAATAACCCGGATATTTCCTGTCTTCATGTCCTCTGTCAGGGTAGTTTCCTTGAAACGGTTAATGAGCAAGTCGTACATATGCCTGGCGCTTTCCGCCTCTCTCTTAAGCACCCCATACCTGATGGCCTTTTGGTTGAGCACCATGCATTCATTCTTCTGTTTGGCCAGGGCATCCTTCAAGGATTTCTCCCTGGCAAGCGCCACCTTGTATTCATTTCTGAGGGAATTAATAACCCGGTTTACTTCCTGGGTCTTTCTCTTTCTGAGTGTATCCAGTTCGGATTTTATGGCAACCATCCTGGGATGCTTTTCCCCGTACTTCTTGGATAACTCGGAAATCCGCTTGTAAAGCTCCACCTCCATGGAGTTTATCTGGCGAATCAGCTCATTGTTTATAACCTCCGGTATGGAATCCAGCATATCCGGTGAATCCCTAAGGGCAATTGCCTGTTTGTACCGGGTTTCCGCCTCCACCCTCCTGGATTCGGCCTCCACTACCTGGGAATTAAGGTGGGCAAGCTTTTGAGCTGTAATTTTCTCCGTATCGCTGGAAAAATCGGTAACTATATTATATTTTTCCTTGTACTCCAGAAGCCCATTCTCCGCCCTTTCCACCTTTTTTCTTTCCTCTTCTATTCGCTCGTGCAGCCATTTAACGGCATCCTGCACCGCCTTCAGCCTGGTTTCAAGGTTCTGGTCGATGTATGCATCGGCGAGGGTGTTGACAATTCTTGCCGCTGTCACAGGAGCCCTGGCACGGTAGCTCACGTCTACCAGCCTGCTGTTCCGTATGGGAGTTACCTCTATCCTTTCAATAAACCTGGAAACAAGGTTGGATTCCTCTTTGCTCTCCTTTAGGTCTTCAGTGGCATTTTTATCACCAGTATTCAAAAGAGAAACGATGGAATTCTTTAAAAAGGTTATGTAAACCCGAACGGACTGCTTAATTTTTGATACAAAATCGTTCTTTGGCTCCGGGAAAAACTCCTTGCTTCTTTCTAAATTCAACCGGCTTATCACGTCCCTGGCAACGGTCCGGCTCTCTATTATCTTATACTGGGTCTGGTAATAATCGGTGCCCGAGGCGTCTACTGCCATAACCTCCTGCACGGAAACCACATTCGGGTTTTCCTTTTCAATAACCAGAAGGGTGGTAGCCTCGTAGATGGGAGTTGCTGTAAATGAATGAAGAATGACGGTTGTGACGATAACGACAAAGACCGCGACCAGGGTCCATTTTCGTTTTCGGATCACGTTTATATAATCACGAATATCTATCTGCTGTTCTTTATCCGGACCCATTAGAAGAAGCTCTCCGGTATTACTATTACATCCCCGGGTTTAATGGATACATCCTGTATCTTTTTCCCCGCGTCCGTTATTTCATCTATTTTAACCTCTATAACCTTTTCCTCGCCGTCTTCCACCCGAATTATGCGTGTTCGATTCCTCGATGCAATAGGGGTAAATCCCCCGGCCATACTTATGGCCTCCACCAGGGTGATATCCCGGTCCGTAAGGGCATAGGAGCCAGGGGCCTTTACCTGGCCGATTATATAAAAATGCTCGGCCGTGGGAATAAACACCACGTCTTTATCCGCAAGCAACATATTGGAGATCTGGTCCCTACCCTTAAGGATACCCTGTAAATCGAAATTGATGACTATTTTTTGTTCCTCCGCTGTATCGGGGTTCTCCGTACGAATTATCATTCCCTTTTTGCCGGCCTGTTCCATCTCAACACCTCCCGCCCTGGATATAGCATCCAGAAGGCGCTCCTGTGCCTCCAGGGAATAGCTGCCCGGTTTCTTTACCGCGCCAAGAGCCAGAAAGCGCTTGCTGTTGAACTCGGTGACCATTACGGATACATGAGCGTCCAACAAATACTCTTCTTCCGCCAGCCTCCGGGATATCAGCTCCTCGATCTCGGAGGTTGAAAGATTGTCCACCTTAAGGCGTCCTATCAGGGGAAAGGAAATGCAGCCCTCGCCGGAAATGCGTACGGCCTCCCTGGAAAGGTCCTCCTCTTCATAGACTGTAATCCTTATAATATCATAACCGCCTACCCTGTAGTCTCCGCCTACGGGATCTCTTGTTTCAGGTTTTTCACTGAGATACTGGGCCACGGAAAAATGCCTTGTTTCCTCTATCACATCCTTGAGGCTCTTGTTTATCCCCTCGCCCTTTCCCCTTTTTTTCTTTATTTCATCGAGCTTTTCTATGTCCTCTTTTTTCAATCCCTCGTACGCACCCTCCTTGATAGTGGTTACCTTGACCACATCACCGCCGGTAGAACAGGATGTCATAAAAAGCGCCGCAATCATAATCAGAAAAAATAATTTAACTGTTTTATGCACGTGAGTTATCCCCATTTAAAATAACTTACACAGGGTAAATCTTTATTATCTCTTGGGTAAAAATGCAAGGATAAACTACATCCCCGCCGGAATTTCGCACCGGGCATCAGAGCCTATGCGAAAAAAGGAAAAACCATAAGAGTTTAGATTTTTGAAAAAATAGGCCTATTTGTTGCCTGGGCAATGACACCATTTCTTTCGTTCCGAGTCTTCCGGGCTGGTCTTTTTGCTGGCCACTGGATACTGGTTGCTGGTCACTTGATTCCGAAAAGGAAAAAATTAAGGTGTTTCTTAAAAAACCAGCATCCAGAAACCGGAAACCAGAAACCAGTAATTGGTAAGTCGCGAAAAGAAGGGCGCCCTTCCCGGCAGTCACTCAAGAAATGGTGTCATTGCCCAGCAGGATTTAAAAGGCCCAAAATGATATGAAAAATCAACATCCTTTATGGCCGTATCTTGCCATCTTATTCGTCGTAAAATGAATTAATATATTTAAGCCTTTTTCTCTCTTGCGAGGCCTTCTGCCTGTCAATCTTCTCATAAAGGCTTATCAGTTTTTTCCTCGGCCCCCTTCTGCCGGAATTTATGTCCAGGGACTTTCTGTATGCCATTATTGCCCCCTCTGGATTGCCCCTCTTCTTCATTATATCTCCCATTAGCTCAAATTTAGGGGCGGATGCGTATGGGGAGTCATCCGGAATCCTGGCCAGATAAAATAATGCCTCTCTTAAATCATCTCGAACAAGGTAAATGCTCCCCAGTGTGATGTTTGCCTTGTCCGAATTGAATAAATTGGAGGACTTTTTCAAGTAATTCACTGCCTGCGACCTATGGCCTTTGGAATAAAGCGCCAGGGCATGGTTATGGTAATAGGCGTTCAAATCATATGTTTTACGAGCCGGGATAAATTCTATGGCAAAAAACAGACCTACCAGGAAAGAGTAAATTAAAATCTCCTTCGGCCTCCTGTGCCTGATAACATATATTATGCGCCCTATTCCATACACCGCACCCGGGATCAGGATAACCATTAACGGCAGCCTGTAACGGGTATTTGTAAAAAATAGGATCAGTGTCAGCCCGTATAGAAAAAGAATCATACACAGGTAACTGAATTTTCTGTCTTTAACCATCCCTATAAAAATACCGGCCAGGCCAAAAGGGAAAACCATCCAGAAGCAAAGCAGCGGAAACTTAAAAAAAGGCACAAACTTGCTCATGAATCCTATATGATAGTGATCCCCCGCCTCGAAATGGTTGAAAAACACAAGTGTTTTTTTCAAGATTTTCCTTAGAAACTGCACTGGCTGCTCGACAGCCGTTCTTAAAGCCTCACGCGTCCAGTAGGCCGAGGTCTCGCCCGGGGACAGCCTTATGCCCTCTCTCCTGCTTGCCTCTATGATGAATTGCGGGGTCCAGACAAAGGGGCTGGGATAGGCGAAGGCCGGCGGCTTAAAATAGGGTTCCTCGTTTTCGAGATTATTTCCAACATAAAGATTTATCCCGGCCTGGGCGTTTGAAAGCGAGGGTTTTCCGGAAGCCCGTAAATCCCTTATAAAAAAGGGAGATACGGAAATGCAAATGCCGGCAATATAGGCAGTTACAGCCACGGCCGTCCTGGCTTTGTTGTGTTTTCCTTTATAAAGCTCCCATATAAGTACCGCCGGCAAAAACGGCACAATTACCAAAAAATTCGGCCTTACGTTTATGAGAAAACCCATGGCCACGCCAAGTATAAGTACTCTGACTATTGAAATCCTGTTCAAAGAAACCACAAGAAGATAAATGACCAAAGCAAATAGGAATATGGATACAGAGGTCTTAAGAGGTACTATACTGTAAAATATAAATGGGGTGTAAACAGCGGCCGCAAGACACGAAAAAATCCCGGTAATACGGTTAACCAGTTCCCTTCCCACAAGGTAAATCAAGAGGCATATTAGCACACCGAACACCACATTCATTAATCTTACATAAAGGACATCCGGTGAAAAAACTTTATACACAAGGGACATAAGGAATATGGGAAGGTTGTAAAAATCATATACTAAAGAAGGGGCGTCCGTGCCCGTGGCAATCTTCACTGCCCGGTCATGATAAAATCCTTCATCCGCTATTAGGAAGCTGTAATAAACACTGCCCTTCAAACTTAATAAGGCAAATATTCTTAAAACAAGGGAAAGAAGAAGGATGGATAACAACAAGCAATAGGTACGGGAAAAACAAAATTCCTTTATTTTAGGTACCCCTGCCCCGATAAACTGTTTACCGTATTTTTCCATCCTGGGTTGAGAAAAGGCTTTTCCTAAAACAAACGGGGGGTCTCATTGACCCCCCGTTTGTTTAGCTCGCTCAATTTTAAAAACGTCTTGGAATGGTTAATTCCTTCAGGCCGCCGAACATTTAATACACGGCACCCAAAGAGACCATAAACTGATTGTCATCGTACTCATCGGTCTCATAATTGGAGTCCTTTGTAGAGTACGTATATCTCAGGCCCGCACTCAGCCAGTCCTGAATCTGATATGTAAGCGCAACGTTTCCAAGAAAATTGTCCTGATCTTTCTTTTTGGGCAGCGGAAGGTTGTATTCATTCTCGCTGTATGTGGCGCTTAAATCTAGTGTAAACTTGGTGAGGAAAACCTGTTTCAGGCTTAAACCCACTCCGGTGTCCTCATAGTATTCATTGGTATTGGAACCGGACTCCTTCAGCGCCCGGTTTATACTCAGAGACAGGGTGGTGGTCGGGGTGGCGGTGAAATTTACCGATGTTTGCGCTATCCAGGTATCCTTATCATCGTACTTGTTTCCCACAGGGTCTCTCTCGTTGTCGTAGTCCCTCCACTGGTAACCGAAATTAAGCTCTCCTTTAAGCTTTGCTCCCGGCTCCCAGGTCAAACCCATGTTCACCCGGCTCCAGTCGAGATCAGAGTCATTGCTATCGGTTGCACCGGCAAAAGTGGGGTGGGAAAAATAGTCCTTGTCCCCGTAAAAATAACGGATAAAAAACCAGGTCTTGGGAAGAAATCTTCCCTGTATTCCGGCACCATATTCGTTTACCTCGTAGTCCTGGGTCTTGTCCGTTATGAGATCGTACTCCTGTTTGTAATAGTTATAATAGGCAAGAAGCCTGATTTTTCCCCCTATCTTGAAGCCCAGCTTGGCCTTCCCGTTGTCGAACCATCTCTGGGTATTGGGAACACCGAGCTTGTACTGGCTGTCCGAGCCATAGGGGTCTTCTGCGTCCGTGTAGGTGTTTTTGATGCCGAAGATAAGTCCGCCCGGGGCTTCGTAGTCCAGCAGGAAAGAGCCGGTATGGTTACTCCAGTCGTTTTTGTCGTATTCGTCGTAGTAGGCCAAATCCCCCATGTATCCCAGCTTTATTATGCCCCTTTCCGGTATGGTATAATCAAAGCCCAGGCCTGGCTTTACATGGGTGATCCAGTCTGAAAACTCGGGATCTGCGGTGTTTCCCCGGGATAGGTAGATATTGTCATCGTGGACCGCCTGCACCGAGACGCCGGGTACAACCTTAAGGTTGCCGAAGCTTATCCTTCCTCCCTGGGCCATGGCCTGACCTGACAGAATCAATAAAAGTGCTGTTGAAAAGCAAGAAATAAGAATCTTAATTTTCATGGTTCCATCCCTTTCTCTTGGAATACTTTAACCTTATTCATACGGGCTCATAAACTCCGTTGTAGTTGCAACCGTTTCCGTAGTCGTGGTTACAGGATAGGTAGTCGTGGTTACGTATACGGTAGTTGTAGTCTCGCATACAGTTGTCGTGGTCTCTGGAACCGTTGTCGTGGTCTCTGGCACCGTGGTCGTGGTCTCGCATACAGTGGTCGTGGTCTCCGGAACCGTTGTCGTGGTCGTTGTGGTGGTCGTGGTCTCCGGTATAGTGGTTGTTGTCACGGGCACAGTTGTGGTTGTAGCGGGCACTGTAGTCGTGGTCGTTGTGGTGGTCGTGGTCTCCGGCACCGTAGTCGTGGTCACGGGTGGAACGGTTGTGGGAACAGCAGCGGTTGTAGGTGCCGGAACTGTTGTCGGAGGCGGCGCCTCGGTTGTGGGAGGCGGCGCCTCTGTAGTCGGAGGCGGCGCCTCTGTAGTGGGGGCAAATTCCCCCAGTTCCTCCTTTGTCTTGTCTCCTATATCTTTTGCATCTTCGGCCGCCTTTTTGGCATCTTCTGCCGCCTTCTTTGCCGCGTCAAGGTCTCCTTTATCCGCTGCTTCTTTGGCCATTTCTGCTGCCTGCTCCGCTTTTGTTGCGGCCTCTTCCGCTTTGGCCATGGCCTCTTCCGCCTTCTTTGCGGCCTCTTCCGCCTTCTTTGCGGCCTCTTCATCGCCTGCGGCCCTTGCCTCTTCTGCTGCCTTTTCAGCTGCTTCCTTGACCTCTTTTATCTCTTCTACCTTTACCTTGGCCTCTGCTGCGGCTATGCTGGCATCCGCTGCTGCGGAGGCAAGATCGCCGTCAAGTTTTTTAACTGTTGGATCAGGGTTGTTCTTCATTACATTTGCGGCCTCTTTTATTACCTGCAAGGAGGCTACCTGGGCCTGGGCCTTATCCTTGGTGGTTTGGGCACCCTGGGATGCACTCATGGCGTTTTCAAGGGTTTTAAAGACCCGGCTTTTTTCCGCTGCGCTTATTCCAGGGTCATCAAAGAAGCCCCTTATGAAATCCCCTACTATGTCCGCCTCACCTGAGATTACATTCAGAAAAGAGGCCAGTTTTGCAGGGTCGTATCCGGTCTCCATTTCCGAGCCCCGCACACCGCAGACCGCGGTGGGTGTCTGGAGGTAGTTTTTTCTCTTGGAGGCCCCGGACTTGAACCATAGTTTTCCTACGAAGCATGTTATCCTTCGGACCGCCTTTTTGGCCTTGAATATCCAGAAGCCCTTTTCTTCTTCCCTTTCCTGGATCATGGTGTTTGAAAAGGGTCTTATCTTGAGTACGGCCCCGTCGTTAAAGGTGACCTGTGCCTCGCCCTGGCGGGTCTGGACCCGGTCTCCGCTTTTGAGGGTTATGCCGGTCCTGGTGACACTAAAGACATCTGGTTCCGAATGGACAATGACATCACCTGTAAAATCGGTTATCTCTGCAATGGGTTCTGAACCGATTGCAGGTGAGGCCAGGGCAAGGAGGCCTGCTGACAGGATGAAGATTAAAAGGGCTTTTCCGGGGTTCATGGTTTCCTCCTGGTTAAAAAAATATAGGGTGAAAAGAACTAAAAGAAAAGGAGTTCTTAATCCTAATTTTATTTTTATTACTTTGTCAAGAAAATTTTTATACATATTTCCGGCTTAAAGCCCTTTGAAACAGAATTTATTTTTATTTATTGAGCTTGCTCCTCCCGGAAAAAGGAATATTTTACTCTTTTTCGGTTCTTTACCGCCCTTAATGAATGCAGAAGGGAGAAAGGTCTCTCAAACCATAAAAATCCTTATCCGCTTGGTTTTTTCACTTGGGTCATTTTCCGGAACTCTTCTTTGCCGCAACAATGAGATCAAAGCCCTGTCTTTGAACAAGGGGCAGCCTTGAACATATCTCGTCGAAAACTACCAGGAGTTTGGCGATGAGCTCAGGAAACGGGATAATTTCCATCACCGGCAAAACATCGCTCATTCCGCACAAGGGCTGTGATAAAAATGAAAAATATTTTTTGTGATGTACGGTGAAGCCCGTCTTCCGGATCAAATCCAACCATTCCCTTGACCGGAATGCCTTGTGGTCCTTTCCGAACCTCCCCTTGGTTCTGGCCAGTGTCCTGGGGAACCTCAACAATACGGAATCGTCGTTCGGCTCCGAGAGAATTATCAAACCGCCCTCTTTAAGAACCCTGTGCGCCTCGCTCAGCGCCGCTTTTTCATCCGCCATGTGATGAAAGGCCCCGCGAAAACAGAGGACATCGAACACGGAGTCCTTAAAGGGAATGGATTCCCCGGGACTAACCACCCAGGCGAGCTTTTCCGATATTCCTATAGACTGCTCGGCCCTCTTTAACATGCCTTTTGAAATATCCAGGCCTACAACCCTTCTTCCAGGGGTCAAAAGATCCCGCATAAGTCCACCGGTCCCGCAGCCGACTTCCAGGATCCTGTTCGCATCAACAGGTATTCGGGAGAGAAATTGATCGTTCCAGTAACTTGAATAGATTTGCGAATAATTTTGTTCCTGCCGTTTCTCATACTCCCTGCTGAGTTCATCATGCAATAGGATTTGGGCCTGCTGTTCCTCTACAAGTGTGCCGGACTGCACGAAATCAATAATATTGCCCTCGATTTCAAATGAAGCCCCGCATGCAGAACAGGTTTTTTCGTTCCATAACAGTTTTCCACCGCATTTGGGACACTGAAATATATCTTTAATTCGTTCTATGCCCATTTTGCAGCCTTGAAAAAAATCTCCCCATATTTGTGCAGATATACCATCCGAGGAACAGGGCAACAGGGAAAACCATGTTGGCAATGAATTCCAGTATCAAGACAGGGGGCGTTGCATCCGGTTCAACCCCCCATAGACACAGAAGGTATATTAACGAACTCTCCCTTATTCCAATCCCTCCCACGCTCAGGGGCAGGTTTGCTACAAACCCGGCGCTCAGGGTTATTGCAGCCACGTCCAGCATGGATAGCTGGATTCCCGCGGACCAAAAAAGAAAGGTGTTCGCCGGAATAAACAGGCACAGGCCCGCGATTGCGATGAACCATCCCGCCAAAATGGTTTTTGCTTTAAGAAACCTCCCGATCCAGTAAAAAACCAGGCCGTAAACTACAAGCAAAGCCAGGCCGCCGAAAAATATCCATTCCCCGGAGACATCCAATTTTTCCCCGACAATGCCGGATGTAAGGCATATACCCAATGGAATATAAAGAAAATCGGAAAGCTTGTCCTGAAAAATAACCCTGGTCCTCTGTATAAGATCGAGGCCTGTGCTTTTGAGCAGGGGTATCCTGGAAAAATCACCCAGCCTTGCCGGGGTAACAGAGCCAAAAGCTATGCTCTTAAGATACATTCCGGACCATTCTTTTAACGAAACCTTTCTGCCCGACATTGCCTTGACCCAGCAATAAAGCCTTATGGACCGGGTAATGTAGATCAGTCCGAAAAGAAAGAGGCACGCAGCCAGAAGGGATATAGATAAGTGCTTGAATAATGACCTGGAAACCCCCCAATCAATATCCCTGAGAACATAAATGACCCAGAACAAGCTGACCCCGGAAAGGGAGATTTGAAAGGGCAGCTTGATCTTTTTAAATAGTTCCTTTATATCCATTTCTCAGATCGGAATCCTTGATCGAAATATTGGGCCGATGGAACGTTTCAGCCCCATTGGAAGATGCCGCCACACCCATATGGCCTGTTTGAACTTTGGATTTTCCGGTAAAATACGCGGAATTTTATGACCGGGCTTTATCATATAGGAATAAAAAATCGGATATTCCCGGCCTCCCCACTTCTTCTTAAAGGAGAGTTTTCCAGGTACCGGCCTGGTTCGGCCGAAATCAAAGCTCCGGATTCTGCCCTCTTCTATTATCCTCTCGCAGGAGGCCCAAATGAGACTGTCCGTTACCGGGATCTTCCAGTAAGATGTATCGCGTACAGAGAGGTGGAGAATGCATTGTTTGCCATAGTGCAAAAGGAGCAGTGCCCCTATAAATTTGCCCTCATATGATCCAAGGACTATCTCGGTTTCTTCAGGAAATAACTCCACAAGCCTCCTGTACCAGCGCACATGGTGAATAGGGGTACCATGGTAAGATGCGTTTCGCTCGTAAATATCCTGAAAAACATCCAGGGCGTTATTATGGTCAAATATCGGCCGGACCCCCATTTTATCCGCTTTTCGAATTTTACTACGTGCCTTTCCGTTTATAACCTTTCGCCATAAAAAGTCCTTATCATGTGAAAGGTTAACCACAAAACGCCTGAAATAATCCTCCACCTGAAGCCCGTGTTCCGGGCTTGTAATTTCCCTGAGCTCCATTGCAAAGGCACTGTTATTAAGGAAAAGATTTTTCAGGGGCTGGATATTAAGGGAGTCAACACCCCTTTTATTGCCCGGTAAAATAAAGCCCCCGTAATTGCCAAAGGGGAGGGAAATCCATATTCCGCGTATTTTACCCAGGGGCTTGATTTCCACCAGCGGAAGCAGCCATTGGACACTCCCCGAGGAATCCCTGCACACCAGCCGGTGGGTATTTAGCTTCGGGTACACGGATTCTATCAGCTCGAGCCACCTGGGGTCAAGATACACGGAGGACAATATATACCCCTTGCAGAGGCCTCTCCATTCGTCTCTATTTGCTTCTTCCAGGTGCATTTTTTCCTTTTGCCTTTTTTAATTCCATACCGATCGCAGCAAAAAACAAGATAACCAGGAAAATTATTCCTCCGGCTACCTTGCCGGGGGTTTTACCGCCCTCTCCGTAACCCGCCACCTTTATCATTTCCGAGATGACCAGACAACGATGAAGGCCGTTGTGTACCGCCTGAACAACCGCATATCCGGTATAGGTACTGCCCTTTAGGGCCCCTGAATTCTCTAACGCGAAATCCTCTCTGGTTGACTTGCCTTCACTTAGAGTAAACTCGGTTTTTCCCTTGGAGCAGTGCAAGTCATCCGAGAGAAAGAGTTCCAAAGTCCCCGTTATCTCATGCTCCAGGGGGTTCCTTACCGTTGCCCTTGCCCTGCCGGAGTGATTTACCTTGCTTACATCCAGTGAACCGCTTAGCAATGGCTCCAGAGGTTTCGACCGGTAGTTCAATAAAAATACCTGTGGCATGGAAAACGAGTACATGTTGGAGTCATGATAGTAAATCATAAGGAACAATGGATAGGTACCCCTGTGATGGAAATCAAGCCCTCGTGTTTCAAAACGGTGCGTCCAGCGGCTGGATCCGCCGAAGGCGATGTAGGGAACCTCCTTGAGCTTGACCTCTTCCTGCCCGAGCTTCAACCATGGATACACCACCAGTGAGTCTGCGTCTCCCCTGTTTGCTATGGTAAGATCCGCCTCAATAAAATTCCTTTTTTCCGTAACCTTCAATTCCGCGGTCATGGCTATTTGAGAGGCCAAAACCGCTGCCGATTCCAGGCAGATAACCGCAATCAGAAAAAAAACATGGAATAGTTTCACTGCTACAGCTCAACCTATATTATTTCGGCCACGCTATAGGGCTTCCGGTGTTCATTGCCGTAAAAGATTCTCACCAGATATTCGCACACGATTCCGGTAGTAAAAAGCTGGCCTGAGACCAGGCAGAGCAAAACACCAAGCACGAACAGGGGTCCGAAATCCATGATAGCAATATCCAGGAAAACCTTGGCCAAACTCAACCCCACAAGAATAATGAAGCCGGGCAGGCCCAGCAACAGGGAAATATAGCCGAATATATGTATGGGCCGGGAGAAAAAACTTGCAAAGAAGAGTATCAGAAGCAGGTCGGAGAATACGCGGAATGTACGGGTAATGCCGTATTTGGAAACGCCGTGCAGCCTTTGCTGCGGATATATGGGGAGTTCCGCGACCCTGTCCGTGGACATGGATACGAAAATGGGTATAAACCGATGCATTTCTCCGTAAACGGGGATTTCCTTTATCACGCTTGTTCTGTATGCCCGATAGGTGGAGCCGAAATCCCTTATGTCCAATCCGGAGAATTTCCTGGCGATAAAATTGGCTATCCTGGATGGAACCCTCCTCAGGAGACCGTCATTCCGCTTGAACCGGTACCCGCAAACAAGATCATATCCGGCATAAATTTTTTCAAGGAATTCCGGAATTTGTGCCGGGTCATGCTGCATGTCGCCGTCCATGGTGATGCATATATCCCCCTCCGCCCTGTCGATGCCGGCTGTGATTGCAATAGTCTGCCCGAAATTGCGGCGAAATTGTATACCTTTTACCCTATTGTCCCGTGATGCCTCATCCTTGACAGCCGAAAAGGTCTGGTCCCTGCTCCCGTCATCCACCAGAATGATCTCGAATTTCGAGGTATTCTCCGGAAAAGTGCCGCGAATTTTCTCGCAGAGCACGGGAACATTTTCTTCCTCGTTATAAAGAGGCACTATAATGGATACGGTATCTTTCACAGCTCCCTGTATGAAATCAGTTTATCGTGGTTCCGCCTTGATTCTTTAACAAATTCGCCGGACAAAAGCAACTGCAGTTCATCCCACCTGGAATCGGACAAAAAGAAATCGCCGTATATCTCCCTTTGGTTTTCCAGGTCGGCAGGGTACCCCAGATGAAACATCCACTCCAGGGTCCCCTGCTTTTTACAATTTAACAGGGCCTTGGCCAGCCCCAATGATTCAGGATATCTCGTTGTTCCGCTGGTCAGCACACCGAAGAAATAATCCGGATATTTTACACCCTCCCATTCTCTACGGGCGCATTTGGACCTGTATTCAAGCAGCCGGAGCTTCAATCTCTGTCTGAAGAACACCCTCGCATGTATCTCCCGGGGCAAAACCAGCCTGCACACCGGCGACTCATTGATTAGCCTGACCTTTTTGATCCCGAATTCGTCCATGAGCACCCTAACGGCCCTAACGGCCTCTGGTATAAGAAAATGGGTGTGCTTTTCTCCGTCGAAATGGGTGGGGGTGATACCGTGATCCAGCATTTTTTGTAGCTGCCTTTTATACTCCAGGCATACCTCCTTAAACGAAATTCTGCCTGAAATGGACCTCAAAATCAAGCTTCCGGCCGAGTTGAAAAAAAGCCCCTTTTCTCCGGTGAGTGACGGAATGTCCTCCGGGGAAGAAATGGGTTTTCCCCTTACAATATTGAGATGCAGCCCCAGGCCCATCCAGGGAAATTCCCTTGCCCTTTTCATGGCATTTTCAGCGGCCGGCCCGTTTGCCATTAAACTCGCGCTGGTTAAGACCCCTTTTTCTGCCGCCTTGAAAACGGCTCGGTCTATTTCCCCGTGGAGTCCGAGGTCATCGGAATGGAGGATTAATTTCATGTGGATCGACCTCCGGGCCCTCCGGCACCATAAAACCTGACCGAATCGCTCCAGCCGTGGATAAGGCTGTCTATTATTGATTTAACTCTAAAATAATAAGGCCCCTCCCCTTCAAACAGACCCTCGAGCTCAAGATGATTTTCATCAATCCTCTTTGCAGCCACTATATTTTCAAACCCCGGATCCGAGGCCACCTGGACAAAAAATTCCTGGCTTTCCCTTTTTATGCCGGAAATATAATTCCAGTAAAATACCCCGTTTCCTGTTTCAAATTTATCGCCGTTATGGGGGAGTATAATAACCGGCACCTTGAGCCATGCCTCTGATACGGTCTTATAAGAAAAAACCAGGACAAAAAAGGCGCATACAATGGTTACAGCATAGGGCAGATATTTATTGGACCCTAATGATCCATGAAGGGGATTTACCGGTTCTTTCAAAAGAGACCTTTTACGCTTTACCCTTTCCCGCCACAACAAGAAAAAAGCGAATAAAATACCGGCCGGGAAGCTCATCCAGGCAGGCCCCCAGTTGTTCGGACCCGTATAGGTCCAGGTTAAAGTGTGTTCTCCCATAGGTACAAAAACCATTTGAAGACCCGGTGAAACCCGGTATATTTTTGTAGATTCCCCGTCTATCCCGGCCTGCCAGCCCCTGTAAAATGCCTGCTTGAAAATCACCGGTGCGACGGAACCCCTGACATTGATCCTGAATTCATCCATCTGCCTGGTGGAACGGATTTCTTCATAGGAAACGGAAGGCGGAGAAGCCTTATTGATAAATCTCGAGCTGCCCGGAAACCCGGGCTTCAACTCGGAAAGTCTTTTGTCGAGAGTCTCGAGGAAATTGAAATTAATTGATTGCATGCCTGAAAAACACTCAGGCAACCCGGAATCACTGCCCAATATAATATAATCTATAAAGGGCCTTATCTTCTCCATGTCCTCCCGGTCAAGCCCGGAGTTGGAGAGGTTGATAAGCCAGGGTGGGCTGTGTCCCCTTTCTACCATAAAAAGCCAGATCCTCATCAATTCTCCCCATTCCCTCTCTTCCCCCGCAAACCCTACAAATTCAGGTGAAATGGACTTCAAGGCGTCGAAATCACCTTTTATCCTTACCAATTCCCAGTATTTATTCCTGTACAGTTTTTCCGTGGATGAGTGCCAATCCAGCTCCTGCTTTCGAAAATAGGGGCTGTTTACCACGAACCGAACGTTAAAAAGCCTCTGGATATGGTAATTGTCCCTTAAAGCGGTTCTGAAATCCCTGGCCAGCAGCTCGTACAAGCCGCCTACTTTTTCAAACCCGGAGATAAAAACCGGCCTGTCCGTCATAAGCGGCAGAAGATTGTAAAGCACGCTGTCCTCATTCTGCTGGGGGTAGGCGGCGATGTTCCCATTTTCATTGCTTGTATTTATATTCCGAACCACGTTTGTAAAATGACGCCAGTAGATATTCATCCTTTTCCGCTGGATAAGTTCGCCGGTCTCCGTGTATACATTTCTCAAATCGATCAACCTTTTGCCGCTCATGGTGCGTTCATACATCATCGTCCCATAACCGAACAACAACAAAGACCCCAGAATCCCGAGAACGGCCCATTTAACGGTTTTTTTTCGAATTCCCCAAACCACCTCGAACAACCAGGCCACAGCCATACCGCAAAGGATAAACGCGGCCCATTCCAGTAAAAAAACCGCATGGATATTCTGGAACTGTTCCGAAAAGGGAATCCATTCAAGCCGGGGAAAGTCATCGGGCCCTGTAAAAAGCACCAGGGCAGCTATAAAGGCCAGGGACATGAATCCTCGAAGGCCATATCTGGGTCTTATCGTTGACACCAGCCATCCCGTGAAAGAAAGTGCGGTGAGAAATGGCAGGCGAAACCACTTCGAATTGGCTAACCAGCCCCATTCATGGTTGCCGAATGCCCCGGCATACCTGGTGGTATCCAGAATACCCCCTAAAAAATACTGCCTGAGGGTCTCGGCTGTAGTCAGAACTACTACGTCGAAGTTATCCCTCCGTTCCGCGTATGGCTCCTGAACCTGGATCTCCGGAGAGGTTACAAAGGGAATGAGCCATATGCAGATCCATAAAACCGTGGGAACAGACCACCAAAGGCATCCGGGTATCCCCGTCTTCCAATCCCATTTCGGTTCAGTGAACAAAAGCGCTGCAAACATCAGGGGAAAAAGCAGGGCCAGGCAATATGCTATATACGGGTGAGTTATAAATACGGCCGCAAAGGTTACTGAAAATAAAAGCCCATATCTTCCCTCCTTCAGTAGTTGCCAGAGGGCGCCCACGGCAATAGGGAAAAGTAAAATAGCAATCAGCTGCTTGTGGACCCCGAGGTGCTGGTACGCATCGATGGTGTGGCCCCAGAGGCTGATTCCCATGGGAGAGACTATTCCGGCAACCAGGGAACCGAAAAACCCCACTCCCAGGAGCCGCGCCCCTGCAAACATGGTTAGGGGAAAAAGGCAGAACCCGAAGATAACCACCATCTTCAGGGCCTCCTCAACGGTAAGGCCGCTCAAAAACTGCAGAAAAAATGTTGCCTGGTAAAACCCGGGGGGACGCAACAGGAAAATAGGAGCGCCTGCCCCGTAAAGCCTGCTCCAGCCGAAAGGCCTGCCTTCACCCTGCCAAATCCTACTGAGCTCATTGCTGTAGGCCACGTGAACATGGTCATCCCCGGCATTCAAATATCCATGGTCCAGCAGGGGCAGTTGCAGATAAAAGAACCAGCCTATAACCGAGAAAAGCAGGACAATTCCTGCCAACCTTTTTACCGTATCCAGGCTCATTTCAGGGATTCCATAAGATTGTGATATCTTTCCAGCAAGACCCCTTCCAAAAAGTGCTTATCCGGATAATAATTCCAAACGAATCTCATAATACCGTTCGCCCGGCCCCTTCTTCCGTCCAGCTCCTGGGCCTTTTTATAATGCCAGCAGGCCTTGCTCCAAGCTGCATGCCATTGCGGGTTTAATGGGTCGGTGGTCTTGGTTCGGATTATCCAGTAATTTCCCATAGTGGTATGAAGGCCGGGATCCTTGTCTCCGGCGAAATAGGCGGCCCGGTCCATGGATATATCGGCGGCGGAAAGCCATTTATCGTCATGCGCTATAATTCTCCAGAGGTAATAGTACTCCCAGCCAAGCCGCATGTGGTAACGGGCCGAAAAGGGATTCAATTGAACGGCCCTTTCCAGGGACCTGATAATTTCCATCTGATCCTGATATCTTTCTTTCATTTCCCATTCAGGGTTCAGTACCTTTTCTCCCCTGACCCTGATCAATCCCCGTGCCAGTTTAAAATAATGCTCCGCGTTCAGCCCGTTCCAGGCAATGGCCTTTCTTATCTCCATCAAGGGGGGGTTTCGGTCCCTGTTCAGGGTGGAATCAGATTCGGTGCTGCAATAAGACTCCGCCACAAAATTTCTCACCATCCACCATCCGGACAGGGAGATGAGCACCAGCATCAAAAAAAGAGAAAAAAGCCCCTTATGCCTTAAAGGGAATATATGATATCTCAATAAGGTTTCCACACCGCCTCCTCTTGATTGAATACGAAGCGCGCAGTATCCTATGGCGATAACAGCGATAAATGTCATGCAGTTTGCCGGCAGGTGCAGGTTGAAATCCATGAGGGAATGGAAGCCTATTGCCGCACCCACCGCCATGGGGGCAGCACCCAGGCATACGGCAAATGAATCACCCCTTATCCTCCATAGCCTTAGTTTGCGGTAAAGATAATAAATAATTCCTGCCAAAAACAGGACAAGCCCCGTGATGCCGGACTCGGCCATTAACTCGGCCCAGTCATTGTGTGCATGTCCTACGGATTTCCTGGCAATTTCAGGAGACTGGTACCTGGGGTAGGCATAGAAAAAGCTGCCTCCACCTACCCCTGTTATCATGTAATCCTTGAACATCTCCAGTGTATTTCGCGTTAACCTGGTCCTGTTTTCAAAGGTCTCCCCAAAATAATCAAACCTGCTTGCGGGATATTCGATGCCTATATAAAGGGAATAGGCGGATATCAGAAGGAAAAGGCACAGAACAATTACCCCCTTTTTCCGGTGGCCGCTTTTCAACATAAAAAGCAGGCCCATGGCCAGCATCCCGGCCGCCGCGGACATGATTCCTCCCCTGGACCCGGACAATATCAGCCCCACTCCCATGATGGCCCCGGCAAATATAATCAGTATCCGTTTATTCAACCTCTGCTCCCCGGACAGGAACCGCGAAATCCTGGCCCTAAAGCTTGTCTTTAGTGAGGGGATAGTTTTCCTTGTCCTTTTTCTTACCGAGATAGCCGCCGCATATGATGCAGCGAGCAGCAGCCCCATTTCCATCAATCCGGCAAAATGATTCCGGTTGATATAGGTGCCGGAAACGGCCATATGGGGACCCCTCCTGTACCACAATACGTAACCGGCCCCTGAATAGGCCTGTATAATTCCATACAAGGCCTCAAGGCTGCATAAAACCAAAATAGAGAGCACGGCCAGCTCGATCCTTTTCCTGGAATTCAGCACCTGGGTCAGGCCCAGGAAAAAAAATCCGTAAGCAATAATTCTTGAAAGGGACATAATCACCGGGTATGCATAAGGGGCAAGGGCGTACCATTCTTTGCTGTTTCCATTCCAGTCAACGGCCAAGGCTGCAGGGAATGACTTCTGCTTTACCACCGCCGCCTCCGGGGAGAGCAGTTTTACCAACCATTGAGGAAGGGGTACCGCCTGAAATACAAGGTATGCAATAAGCAGGATAAATAATAGATTGAGCCCGGCCCGTGGTATTCTGAGTTGGAATTTATCCTCTTTTTTCGTATTCTGTATCAAAAGCAAGAGCGAGGCTGCCAGTATGCCGAGGGTTAAGATTGAATAGGCATAGGTATGGACTGCACCAAAAAGAATAGGCGCAAGTATCAACAGGAGAATATATATTTTAAGGGCTGCCCTGTCCACTTACAGTTAATTATACGGATTTACCTGGTATATCTCCAATGGGTACCGCGCTTTAAATCAATTACTTCGATCCCCGTTTCTCTTAATCTCTCCCTTATTTTATCGGCCTTTTGCCAGTCCTTTTCCCGGCGTGCCTCTTCTCTTTCTCTTATCAGTTTCTCCGCCTCGTCCGGGGCCTTGCCCCGGGAAAGATCCATTATCATGAGCACGGAATTCAACCCGGAGATAATGTCCCTGACCTTTTTCGCGTCCTTGCTATTCAGTCCTTTGGAATCCATGATGCGGTTGATATCATGAATAAATTCGAAAAGGGCGGCAAGCGCCGGTGATATATTCAGATCATCATCCATGGATGAAATAAACTTGTGCTTCAGGTCATAGATCAACTGTTCCACTTCAGGGTTTACAGGGGCTTCACCGCAAGAATCAAGCCTTTGCATGAACCGGTCCAGCCCCGCCAGGGTATTCTTTGCTAAATCGAGCTTCTTCCAGGAAAAATCCAGGGACTTTCTGTAATGCCTGCTCAGGAGCCAGTAACGGATTTCCTTTCCTGTATAACCTTTGTTCAGCGCCTCCCTCAGGGGTGTACCCCCGTCCGTTACCAGCTCGTTGTGCATCCAGTAATTGGCCAGGGGTTTTCCTGTGAGGGCCTCTGATATGGCTATCTCATTATCGTGGTGGGGAAAGACCAGCTCGGTGCTCCCTGTATGGATATCAAAGGTGTCTTTCAGATAACCCAATGCCATGGCCACGCATTGGATGTGCCAGCCTGGCCTGACATTCCCCCACTTTGTAGAAAAATATATACCCCTTTTAAGCTCGGTTAAGGTGGATTTCTTGAACAGGGTAAAATCCCTCGGGTTTTCCTTTTCATACTGATCAAGGTCAACCGTTTTTCCAACCTTGATCTTATTCAAGTCTATCTTTGAAAGCTTTCCGTATTCCTTGAAACGGGAGATATCGAAATAAACGGAGCGCAGCCTTTCGTATGCAAATCCCTTCTCCAGGAGCCTTTGGGTTATTTCTATCATATTGTCCACCTGCCGGCTGGCCAATGGAAGGGCGGTTGCCTCCTTTATTTTCAGCCTATCCCTGTCTTGCAAAAATTCATTATAATAGCGCCGGGTAAATTTTTTAATGTCCTCGCCCGCCTCCTCCGAACCCTGGATGGTTCGGTCATCCAGATCCGTTATGTTCATTATGTGCAAGACGTTGTATCCCTTGAATTCCAGGTATCTCCTCATTAGATCCGCTACCACGTATCTTCTCCAGATACCGATATCTATGAGCTTTGACACGGTAGGCCCGCATGTATAGATGGAGATCGTATCCTCTTTCAAGGGTATGAACTCCTCTTTTTTCCTGGTCAGGGTGTTAAAGAACCTTATGCCGGTCTTCTTTTTATCCTTGAATAGCGAGGTGCTGAGATACCTTTCCCCGCCATCCGGAAATATCACTGCAATAACCCCCTCATTTATTTCCTCCGCCATTCGAAGGGCACCGCAAATGGCCGCCCCTGAGCTCATACCCGCGAAAATCCCCTCTTCCCGCGCGATCCTCCTGGTCATTTGAAAGGCCTCTTCGTCCTCTATGCGTATAATTCGGTCCAGAAAGGCCTTGTCGAATATCCCCGGCCGGTAGGATTCTTTCAAATTCTTAAGCCCCTGTAGATTATGGCCCAGGTAAGGTTCCACTCCTATTATCTTTATTTCCGGGTTATATTCCCTTAACCTCCTGGAAAGGCCCATGGCGGTACCGGTAGTTCCCATGGAGCACACGGCCATGGTCAATTCCCCTGCGGTTTGCTCCCATAACTCCACGGCCGTGCCCTCGTAATGGCACATCCAATTGCTATCGCTGTTGTACTGGTCCGCCAGCCAGTACTTTTCTGGGTTTTCCCGGGCTATTCTATACGCTTCTTCAATGGCCCCGTCCGTACCCTTTTCACCGGGGGTATATAGGATTTCTATGCCCATTGCCTTTAAAATCTGTCCCCTCTCCCTGCTTACGGATTCGGGCATGGTAACCATAACCCTGTAGCCCTTTACAGCCGCGACAAGGCCCAGGCCGATTCCCGTATTCCCGCTTGTGGCCTCCAGGATAATCTTGTCCTTTGTTAATTCCCCGGTCCTTTCTCCATGCTGCACCAGATAATGGGCAACCCGGTCCTTTACGGATCCCCCGGGGTTGAAATATTCCAGCTTGGCAAATATCTTTACGCCTTCTTTTTTGTTCAGTTTTCTTATCGGCACCAGCGGGGTATTTCCTATGGCATCCAGCAAGTTTTCATATTTTTTGTACACGAATTTTGACCCTGTCTTTTGTCGATGTTTTTAAAGCAGCTCCTTTAAAGTTTCTTTATATTGGGTTAAAGCATCTTTCCCGAAACATACAAACACAACCTCTTTTATGGAACTGTTTCCGGAAAGAAAGTCAATGCTTTCCTTCAGGGCTATTTTAGTGGCCCTGTCCAGGGGGAACCCATAGACACCTGTGCTTATGGACGGAAAGGCTATGGTGGACACCCCTTTTTGAACCGCTGCGTCCAGCGAGTTTCTATAGCAGCTTGCCAGTTTATGGTTCTCTCCGCTTTTTCCGCCACGCCAGACCGGGCCCACGGTATGGATTACCCATTCGGCTGGAAGCCTGTAAGCCTTTGATACCCTCGCTTCTCCAGTGGGGCATCCACCTATCTTTCTGGTCTCTTCAAGAAGTTCAGGCCCGGCAGCCCTGTGGATGGCTCCATCAACGCCCCCGCCCCCCAGCAGAGAGGTGTTGGCGGCATTCACAACGGCGTCCACCTCCATCTTGGTAATATCTCCCTGAACTATATCTATCCTGTCCCTGATGCCTTTTTCCATGTATTTTCTCCTGATTCACCTCCCCCCGCCCTTGGCGGGGATCCGTTGAAAGGGATATGGGGTTATGTTAATCCGATTTTAGGGACAATAATATTGCCCTATCCCAAGAAATGTCAATAAAATATCCGAGATACCTTCGAGGTCAGATAGAGACCACATATTTCTTAAAGATGGCGGTGCTTTTCTTCTGTTCCGGGTCTCCCGGGCTGGTCTTTTTACTGGTCGCTGGTCTCCAATCGCTGGTTCCTTGATAATAGAGTAAAAAATGAATTTTTCCTATGAAGAGAGTTTCCAGTAACAAGGTACAAGGAACCAGAAGGCGGTAAGTCACAGAAAAGAACGGCGCCCTCCCGACAGGCACATCCGAAAAGCACCACCATCTTTTTCTGGATGAGAAAACATGTAATGTTTTACGAATTTCTCATAGGGGCGAAAAAGCAAGCACTTGGCTGGTTGAATTCCGCATTTCGTTTGGGCCATATTTCAGGTTGATAATACGGGGAATATTCCTGTATCTTAAAATTCTTTTTTGTTCACCAAAGTTTCTGAAAAAGAAAATGTTAAAAGACTTCAAGACCCTTAAAAGCTATTTCATCCGGAACAGGCCGGCCCTTATTGCCGGCATTTTGAGCCTTTTGCTCGTTGACTTCCTCCAGCTTTCCATACCCAGGATAATAAAAAGGGCAGTGGATTCCCTGACCCTTGCCCGGGCAAATAACTGGCTGCTTCTGAAATACGCCCTCGCCATAGTTGCAATTGCGGCTGCCATGGCAATATTCAGGTATATCTGGAGATATTTCCTGTTCGGCCATTCAAGAAAAATAGAAAAGGCCCTGAGAAACAGAATCTACAAGCATCTCCAGACACTTCCCCTCTCCTTCTACTGGCGGAATACTACCGGAGACTTGATGGCAAGGGTGGTAAATGATGTCGACGCCGTAAGAATGGCCACAGGAATGGGCCTGGTAGCCCTTACCGACGGCATTTTGCTGGGTCTGGCCACCATAGGGTTCATGCTTTATATAGACGTTCAATTAACCCTCATTTCCCTTATACCGGCGCCTTTCATCATCATTTTTACCAGGATTATAACCCGGAAAATGGGATGGCAATTCAGGAACATACAGAGGACCTTTTCAGGCCTGACCGAAACAGCCAGGGAGGCAATATCCGGCATCAGGGTAATCAAGTCCTATAACAGGGAGAACTGGCAATACAGCAGGCTAAGGGAAAACGGGGAAACCTATATCAAGGACAATATGGACCTGGCAAAAACACTTGCACTGTTTTTTCCTGCGATGACCCTGTTTACCAACCTGGGGCTGGCCGTGGTTATATGGATCGGCGGAAGATTAACCATACTGGGGGATATCACAACAGGAGATTTCGTTGCATTTATAAGCTACTTGAACCTGCTTACCTGGCCCATGATGGCCCTTGGATGGGTTTTAAACCTTATCCAGAGGGCCTCCGCCTCCATGGGGAGGATAAACAGTATATTAAATGAAAATCCGGAAACTCCGGCCCGCGCTCCCGGTATATTAAAGTCTTCCCTAAGGGGGGAAATACGAATAAAAGAAATGTTATTTCAATATCCCGGGTCGGAAACCCCCTGCCTCCAGGGTATTAATATATCCATAAGGGACGGCCAGGCGGTGGCCGTTGTAGGGGGAGTGGGTTCAGGCAAAAGCACTTTTCTTCAAACCATACCCAGACTGCTGGAAACAAAGAAAGGAATGGTTTCTGTGGACGGCAGGGCAATACATGACATAGACCTTGCGCATTTGAGGGGGTCCATCGGGTTTGCCACCCAGGAGTCTCAAATCTTCTCCGATACCCTGCTGAACAACATAGTATTCGGCAGAGAAGTGAGCGGGGATATAATAGACAGGGTTCTGGAGGTCTCCCAGCTGAGCGCGGATATGGATTATCTGCACCGGGGCCTCCATTCCTTTCTGGGAGAAAAAGGGGTAACACTCTCAGGGGGACAAAGTCAAAGGGTGGGTATAGCAAGGGCCCTTGTGGCAAACCCCCCGATCCTAATCCTGGATGATGCCCTCTCTCAGGTGGACACAATTACAGAGGCAAGGATTTTGACGAATATTCTGAATTTCAGGCGGGAAAAGACAAACATTATAGTCTCTCACCGGCTCTCGTCCATAAAAAGGGCCGATAATATCCACGTTTTTAAAGAAGGCGGGCTGGCGGAAAGCGGCATACACAACTCCCTGATAAACGCAGGTGGCGAGTACGCCAGGCTATACGAAAGGCAGCAGTTGAGTCAGGCCCTGGGGGGAGATTCCGATGCATTTTGATTATGGATATACGGAAGAGGGACACCTTGGGAAGCCATATAATTTTGGTCTGTTAAAAAGGCTCGTCCCTTACATGAGGAAACATAAACGGCCGGTATTAATAGCCCTGGTGCTCACGGTTTTGATTACTGTATTCGAGCTGTCCATACCCTATCTCCCAAAACTGGCAATAGACCGCTATATTTTGTCTTACTGGTACTATTTTGATCCGGCCTCTGTACCTGAGAGCCTTTCAAATGAATTCGGCCAGAAATATGCATACCTTTTAGAAGATTCCGAGGGGAAAGAACCCCAATTTATACCCCATTCTAAAATCAAGAAAATAGATCCCGGAGATCTAAAGACATATACGGAGAAAGGCCTAATATCCCTGGAAAGGTATCACAGGGCAACACCTGATTCCAATGGAATAAATCTACGCAAGCTAAAGGGGGTAAAAAAGAAAACAAGCCCGTATGTATACGTGCCGGTAAAAGAGGCCGGGTCTTTATCTGCCGAAAAGATCGCGGGACTGAGGCGCAACGACCTCCAGGGCGTATTCGGCATAGGCCTGTTTTTGATCTTTTTGATAGGAGCATCGGTGTTTCTCAAGTACTGGGAATATTACCTGTTAGAGAAATCCGGACAGCACATGATGCATGATATCCGGATGGAGCTTTTCACCCGGATTCAGGGCCAGGCCATCCCCTTCTTTGACCGGAACCCAACCGGAAGGCTGGTCACCAGGCTTACCAATGACATCCAGAACTTGAACGAGATGTTCAAATCGGTATTGATTACTGTTTTCAAGGATATATTCCTGCTCTTCGGAATAGTTGCAGTGCTCCTATATCTAAACTGGCGCCTGGCCCTGGTTTCATTTGTCATTTTGCCGTTTGTGTTCGGATTCACCATGTTTATAAGCAGGCAGGCAAGGGACGTATTCAGGGAGATAAGAAAGAATATTGCCTCTATCAACTCGTTCCTTCAGGAAAGGCTTTCCGGCATCAGGGTAATCAAGCTCTTTTCACAGGAAAAAAGGCAGCTCAAGGAGTTTGAAGGTCTCAATCACCGGAATTATCTTGCAGGCATGAAACAGATAAAGATATTCGCCATATTCATGCCCTTTATGGAGGTATTCTCTTTCGTGGGAATCGGCCTTCTGATATGGTACGGAGGCGGCAAGGTCCTTCAGGACCTCATAACTTTAGGCTCACTCGTTGCCTTTATCGGGTACATACAGATGTTTTTCAAACCCATCAGGGACATTTCGGAAAAATACAATGTAATGCAGTCCGCCATGGCCTCCATGGAAAGGATATTTGAGTTAATGGATCAGGGAGAGGCAGCTCAAACTGCGGAAATATCCAAAGGGCCATCAAGCGAAAAGGGCCACCTAATTTTTAAAGATGTATCTTTTTCCTATGAAAAGGATACACCAGTGCTTGGCCGGGTATCCTTTGAAATCAACCCCGGCGAGGTGGTGGCCATAGTAGGGGCCACGGGTTCGGGAAAGACAACCATAGTCAATCTTTTGGAGCGATTTTACGGGCTTGAAAAAGGTTCCATACTCCTGGACGGGATAGAAATCCAAAATTGGCCAATAAGTGAGTTGCGGTCCAGAATAGGCCTCGTGATGCAGGATGTATTTATCTTCTCCGGCACGCTTGGTGAGAACATCTCCCTTGGGGAAAGGGATATAACCAGGGAGAAACAGATAAATATATCCAAACAGGTAGGTCTGGATAATTTCATACAGGGGCTTCCCGGGGGTATAGATCACAAGGTAAGGGAAGGGGGCAAAACCCTGTCCGCAGGGCAGCGCCAACTCCTTGCTCTGGGAAGGGCGCTGGCGTACGACCCGGTGCTCCTGGTGCTTGACGAGGCCACATCCAGCGTGGACCCTGAGACGGAGAGAAAGATTCAGGATTCGATCATCAGGGTCTCCAGAAGGCAAACCACCCTGCTGATCGCGCACAGGCCGTCCACAATAAGAATGGCCGACAGGATTCTGGTTTTGAACAGGGGACAAATCGTAGAGCAGGGAACACACCAGGAGTTAATGGCCTCAGGGAATATATATTCGAAATTAAACCGGATAGAGGAAATAAACTCCGGCCATGAATTATAAAAACAATTCCGGCAGTGTTTTTTGGGGGTTTCCAGGCCCCCTGACAATAGCTAACGGCTCCAGGTTGCACCACTGAACTGTAAACCTTGAGCCTGACGACATGGGTAATGGCAAATTAGCTTCAAATGAAAAAAACAGGAGGCCCGATCTGGACACAGTATCATCCAGTTTTGATGTATTAAAGACGTCCTTTCCAGATTATGAAGACCGCCCGGAGCAGCGGGAAATGGCAGGTGAAATCTCAGAATGCCTAAAAGGGGGAAAGAATCTCCTTTATGACCTCCTTTCAGATTTCAATATCCTGCCCTTTCACAAACACCTAATCATTGATGAAGCCACTGAGGTCGAGGGCGTCATCTCCCATGTAATGGGCACCATCCTGAACTATCCACGGGTGGCATGGCTCCTCTATAGACTAAAAGGATTAAAAATAATTGTAGATCCACTGTTCCCCAGGGTAGAGTCATTTTTTAAAGGCGCGGATATTCCATCTCAGAAAGTTTTTCCAATCCCTGATTCCATCATAGAAAAACTCCAGGGCTTGAAAAAGACCCTTGCACTCAATAAGATCATTTCAACACTTAAAAAGAATATGAGGAAACGGGGAGGTATTCAAACAGGAGAGCTGTAAGGTAATAGAAAGACTTATCAATGCATCCGGTGGCAGGGCACTCGTGCTCTTTACCTCGTATAGCCATCTCCATTTTGTGGCAGACACTATCAAGACAGCCTGCCCTTTTAAATCTCAGGGGGAGATGCCTCCCGCACGACTCATTCAGTGGTTTAAAGATACTGCTCATTCCGTGCTTCTGGCTACTGCTACCTTTTGGCAGGGCATTGACATAAAAGGGGAAAAGCTAAGCCTGGTGATTATTGCACGGCTTCCCTTTAACTCCCCCGGGGATCCTGTATACCAGGAAAGATGCAGAAGGCTGAAAGATCGATGGTTCGGCGAGCTTGCCCTTCCATCGGCCGTTTTGATATTGAGGCAGGGCTTTGGACGGCTCATCAGGGGACGCAATGAATACGGTGTGGTTGCCATACTTGATACACGCCTTGCTACGCGTTCATATGGCACTGCCATCGTCTCCTCACTGCCAAAGATGAATATTGTCCATAGCGTTGAAGAAGTTGAACATTTCTTTCGCTCCATCCCTTCGACAGCATATGAGAAAAAGACACAGGCCGGTAAAGTCCCTCGCTGTAAACAGGGGGGCTCCGGGGTGGCCGGGGGCCTTCATGCAGTGGTCGCCCTCGGCAAATCAAATGACCCGGCGGTGATTCCCGAAATAATAGGATTTACCAGAAGCTCTAACGGCAATGAACGGAGATTAGCGGCGTCTGCCTTGGGCAAACTTGCCCGGTTTAAACCCGAAATATACAAGGCAGTGGATTCACTGGAAAGATTGCTGGAGGATGAGAAATCCCAGGTGAGGCAGTACGCCTTAAAGGCCTTGGACAGGATAGGCATAGTGAATAAAGAAAAAATTGAAATTATTATAAAGGACCCTGATGAGAAAGATTACAACATTTCCACGGCAAAAAGGTTGCTCAAAAAGGCAGAAGAAAGATGAAAGCGCATCTTATATTTATCATCTCAGGCCCTTGATGGAAAGTGGCCATCAGGTAATGAAAACATAGTTGTTATCATTTTTAGAAAAGATATTCAAAATCCAGTGGACTTTTTGCCTCTTTAATCGTCCGGCTTTTGATTGTATGCGTGTATACCATTGTGGTTCGTACATCACTGTGACCTAATAATTCCTGAATAGTGCGAATATCATAATTAGCCTGCAATAGGTGGCTTGCAAAACTATGGCGGAAGGTGTGCGCTGAAGCGCGCTTGGTGATCTTTGCCTTTCTGACAGCCTCTTTTATCGCTTTTTGTACATGGCTTGGATGCAAATGATATCGCTTATATTCTCCGCTCTTCTTTTCTCTGGTCAATTGTTTTACAGGGAAAAACCATTGCCAGATAAAATCCCTGGCCGCATTTTTATATTTTTCCTCCAGCGCGTTTATTAAAAACACTCCGGCATATTTCCGCCTTAGATCCTTTTCGTGAAGATTCTTCAACGATTCAAGGTGATCCCGGAGTTCAGGAAGAAGGATTTCAGGTAAAGGCACAGTGCGGTCTCTTTGTCCTTTGCCGTCGTGAACCGTTAAGATACCTGAGTCAAAATTCATGCAATGTACGCGAATGTTCAAACATTCAAAAAGCCGTAGGCCGCAGCCGTAAAGTAGTTTTACAACCAGGTCATACGGGGGATCGAGGCAATGTAAGATATTTTCGATTTCTTCACAAACCCCTTTGGCGTCCCATTTGAATTATTGGCTCAAAGCAGCGGGGACAGTGAGCGGTATTCACATATCAAGATCATCCAGAGGGCTCATAACCCCCTGTCCGCCCTGTTGCAGTAC